>CAYRMW010000090.1:0-1799 GCA_964425595.1 uncultured Lachnospiraceae bacterium | reverse complement strand
TCCGGAAACGCCTTCATAAAATACGGCGCGAACCGCTCCTGCCTTGCCTTTGCGTCCAGAACATCCTCCAAGGTCAGCTCGATGCCTTCCCGCGCCTGAGCAAACGGTTTTTTCCTCGGATTTACCCAGAAGCACTCCTGAAGCTGCGTCAGTTCATTTAAAATCGGAAATTCCTTCCTCCATTCTTCCATGGGTTTGTTTAAAACCATACTATTCCTCCTGATCCATCGGGCAGAATCTGATCTTTCAGAAAATCTTTGATGTTTAGTTGTTAATTATTGCTTAAAATAGAGTATGCATACTGAATTTTGTTAATCCCAAATTAACACAAGTAGCAGACAATTTCAATGGGTTTTGATCAAAAATTGTGTTTTTGGAGAAAACAGAGAATTTTTCATTAGAATTTTATAGAAAGTGACGAAATATCAGCCCGGCTGTTCCTCTTCCGGTCAGCCGGGCTGTTCTCATAGTAAGGCAATCGTGCCTGATCTTCTTTTAAAAGCTGGGCGGAGTCACCGCAAAGACTACCCTGGCCGGACTGTCCATGTGGTTCATCCATTTATGGACGCTAAGCGGCGGGATCCGGATGCTGTCTCCTGTCCCCAGCATATAGCTGGTCTCATCCACCAGGATCTCCACCGGGCCGTCGATGACGTAAGCCACCTCTTCCCCCGTATGGCTCTGTGCGGTTTTCCCCGACTCGCTTCTGGCCGGAATGGTCATCAGGCAAAATTCGATGTTTCCTGATACATCCGGCGTCAGCAGGGCATAAACCACATCCTTCTGATCCGGCAGTCCGATGGTTTTCTGCTTATCCCTCCTCACCACCAGCTCCCGGTTCTCCTCCGCCTTAAAAAACAGGAACATGGGGACATCCAGCGCCTGAGCGATCTGCCGCAGCGTATTGATGGACGGATTGACCAGTCCCCGTTCCATCTGGCTTAACATCGACGGGGTAACCCCCGAATGTTGGGACAGCTCCCGTATGCTCATCCCCTTTTTCATCCGAAACTCCTGGAGCCGCTTCCCTATATTCATTTCTTCCATTCATCATCCAACCTTTCAATTCTCGGCAGATTCCACTTATAATGCCGGGCCAGAATACGGATCACGACGACCAGACACGCGCTGACCACCGCCGCCGCCTCCCGGTTCATCCGCGCAAGCAGAAGCATGTAGCACAGGGCCCCTGCCAGGGAAGCGCAGGCATAGATATGCTTTTTCAGGACATACGGGGCCTGCACCGCCATAATATCCCGCAAAATACCTCCGCCTACGCCGGTGATCACGCCCAGGAAAACCGTCAGAAACTGATACTCTTCGTATCCGGCCTGCATCGCCGTATCCATGCCCACCACGGTAAATACGCCCAAACCGATGGCGTCCAGCACATTCATCATCACTTCATACGCTTCGGACGAAAAAAGCTGCTGATAAACGCCGCCGAATTTCATGATACAGAACAAGACCAGCACTGCCGCCAGGGCGGTCACCACATACACCGGGTTCACAAACAGGGACGGCGGCTGCACGCCGATCAGAATATCCCGTGTCATCCCGCCGCCTACCGCTGTGATCACGCCCAGCACAATAATCCCCAAAAGATCCAGCTGCCGCTCGATCGCCACCATAGCGCCCGAGCAGGCAAAAGCCACTGTTCCGATCAGTTCCACGATCAAAAATACCGAAACGTCCTGCAACATATTCATTTCCTCCCTGGTCCTTCCGACCAGATTCTGCCCTTCGGGTTTCATTATACTTGCGGCGGAAATCGTTGTCAATTCTCAGATTGACCGGGA
>CAYRMW010000089.1:0-2003 GCA_964425595.1 uncultured Lachnospiraceae bacterium | reverse complement strand
GATTCGAACCAGCGAATGCAGGAGTCAAAGTCCTGTGCCTTACCGCTTGGCGATGACCCATCATCTGCTCCAAAGCCCTGCCGCCGGACAGGCTGTCCCCGTCCGAACATGCCCATACACCGTCCGGTCATTCATGAGACGGCATCGCGTGCAGGCCTTCGAAAAAACCGCCAAGCGCTGCGCCTGGCGGTTGATCAAGGTGGATAGAGGGACTCGAACCCTCGGCCTCCAGAGCCACAATCTGGCGCGCTAACCAACTGCGCCACACCCACCATATCCTGTTTTCTCCGCTCCCCCGCACAGGGGAACGAAACGAGCCTGAAGGGATTCGAACCCCCGACCCACGGCTTAGAAGGCCGTTGCTCTATCCAGCTGAGCTACAGACTCACTGCGCAGACGTTATGTCACGCAACTGACAGTACTATATTATACATGCCCGAAAAGCGATTGTCAAGCACCATTTTTTCGAAAATTACAACTGTTCCGGGCAGCCGCCTCTGCACGCTTTCAGCCAGCTGCCCCTGCGGTAATACAGCATGATCGCCGCGCTGGTAATGGCCCAGGTGGCCGGATAACTCACCATCAGCATGTCCAGACTTCCCCGCGCAAGCGCTACAATACCGGTCCAGATCACCCGGAGGAGGCACACGCCCACCGCCGTGATCACCATGGGGACAAAGCTCTCCCCGCAGCCCCGGATGCCGCCGGCGTAGGCTTCGGTAAACACGTAGGCGATGTAAAAAGGCGTAAACTCCACCATCAGCCGGCTCCCGATCTCGACCACAGAGGCATCCGTCGTAAACCATCCCATCAGGCTGTCCGAGAGACCGATAAAGATTCCGGAAAAAAGCACCGCCGCGACCGCTGCCATGGCGCAGCACACCCGCATCCCCTTTCGCACCCGATCCAGCCTGCCCGCGCCGAAATTCTGTCCGCAGAAGGTGGTGATGGCCGTGCCAAAAGCAGCCATCGTCATCCAGAAGAATCCGTCGATCTTCTCGAAAGCGGATAAAGCCGCCACCGTGTCTGTCCCGTAAGTATTTACCTGGATCTGCATGATCAGGTTCGCAATGGGGTACATATCGGACTGGATCCCCGAGGGGATGCCGACGTAAAAGATCTGCCGCAGGATCCCCGGATCCGGCCCTGCGCCGCGAAACGACAGCCGGAAGGGGTAGCGCTTATCCGTAAGCCGCTGCAGCACGAGGAGCGCGCTGACCAGCTGCGCGATGGCGGTAGCGGCAGCGGCCCCGGCCACGCCCCACTGAAAAGGGACAATAAATACATAGTCCAGAACGATATTCACCGCGCAGGCAACCAGCAGAAAATATACCGGACTGCGGCTGTCTCCCGCCGCCCTGATGATCCCAGACCCGACGTTATAGATCGAACACGGGATGTAACCAATGGAGTAGATCATGATATAGACGGAAGCCAGTTCCAGGATCTCCTGCGGCGTTCCGATCATCTCCAGGATCACCGGTGAAATCCAGATGCCCAGGATAGTAAAGAGCAGGCCTGCCGCCACAGACAAAAGCACGGCTGTCCGGATCACTCTGCGGAAATCCTGCATCCTTCCGGCCCCGTAAGCATGGGATGCCGCCACCGCCGCGCCATTAGACAGTCCCATAAAGATATAGATGATCAGATTGATCAGCATGTACGTGGAACCGCCCACCGCGCCCAGTGCCGCTTTCCCCAGATACTTTCCGACGATCACCGCATCCACTGTATTATAAAGCTGCTGAAAAAGAGACCCGATCAGGATCGGGAAGAAAAAGATCAGCAGCTGCACGGCGATATTTCCTTCCAGGATCGGATTCTCATCGCCGTCCGGCCGTTTTTGCCTGAACATAATCAAAGCATCCTTTCTTAGCTTGTCTCTGCATCATCTTTACAGCAGACGGCCCGCCTTCGGGCACAAAAAATCGGGGTGACAGGATTCGAACCTGCGGCTTCCTGGTCCCAAACCAGGCGCTCTAGCCAAACTGAGCCACACCCCG
>CAYRMW010000088.1:0-2252 GCA_964425595.1 uncultured Lachnospiraceae bacterium | reverse complement strand
CCCTTTCAAAGGCGTTCCGGTTTTTTGCCGCGTTTCAGGCACTGCACTGCGGCAGTGCAGTGCTCATCGCTGCTGCGCTGACCCTTCCGGGAAAATGATCTTGAATATAAAGAAGAAGATCACCATGGATACGCCGCCGGTAATGATCGTGACCAGTATGTTGTAGACCGCGGGCGCCACATAGACTGCCGCGATCGGCATCCACAGGTTGTTAAACCCGTTGCAGATCAGCGAGATCACGATCCACGCGATAAAATACCACATCGCCTGGTACGCCACATTGCCATGGCTTTTGAATGTAATGTTTCTCTGCAGCGGAAAGTTGATGCACTGCGCCACGAAAGAACCGATCTCATAGCTGATGAAGTATCCCAGTCCGCCGCCGATGGCAACCTGCCCGCCTTCGTACAGGACATTGTACCCCAAAAGGCTCCAGGTAAACGGCACGCCAAAGATCTCCAACTCGATCTGCGGCCACATAAACTCTGTTCCTGCCAGTTCTTTGCCGAGCAGTCCGGGCATAAACGTAAAGAACAGATACTGGATGATCGTTACGCCCATGCTGAATACAAAGAAATAAAAGATCTGGGACAGCCATTTCGCCAGTTTGGGATGTTTTTTTTCAAACGTCTCCCACACTCTTACCCATCCGGTCATGATTGCCGCTTCGCCGGTATTCACCATTCATTTCCCCCTGTCTTACGAATCGGTTGCTTATTTTCCTGTGATCTTTTTTATATATTTTTTATTCTGGCTCCGGTTGCGGAAGAATCCCGCGATGGTGTGCCCGAGGCCCCGAAAAAACTGTCCGTTTACCATGGACATGATCCCATCCACCATCTCCATACTGACACTGCCGCCGCTCATCTTGGCAATGGCGCGGAACGGCATGTTGTAAACAAACAGGAGATTCAGATTCGGCTTTCCGGCTTCCTCGCTTTTCTTCTTCTGCTGCGTCAGCTTTTTGTAGATGAACCGGGCGATGGGGCTTTTCGCGTAGTACATCTGACAGATCGCGTCATTGGCCGTCAGCTCGCCGCTCCAGGCCCCGCTTGGGACCGGCATTTTCAGGAGTTCCTGGAATTCACTGTCGCTTACCTTTCCGATCTTTCCTGAGTAATAGGACGGCATCCGGTTCGTATAGTAGGGATAGGTCTCTGTCGTCCCCACAAGACAGAGCTGCCCGGTCAGACAGATATCCCGACTGCTCGCGCCCACCATGATCTGATAGATCCCGCCTTCCGTCTCCCACCGGTTTGTCCGCACGTTCCAGTAGCGGAAGGTTTTGTCATCGAAGGGGATGCTTACCCGTCTGGATTCTCCCGCCTTCAGCCAGACCTTCTGAAAGCCCTTGAGCTCTTTTGCCGGCCGGAAGACTTTGCCGTTTTTCATGCCCACATAGAACTGAGTGATTTCCGCTCCGTCCCGTTTTCCGGTATTGGTCAGGGTAAACTCCACGCAGTCTTTTCCCACATTCAGCTCGCTGTAGGCAAAGGACGTATAGGAGAGCCCGAAGCCGAAGGGATAGAGTACGTTAATTTCTGCCGTGTCATAATACCGGTAACCGACATACAGCGATTCCCGGTATTCGGAACTTCTCTGTTCGCTGGGGAAATATTTAAACGCTGGCGTGTCTTCATAGCGATTCGGATAGCTTTCGCCAAGCTTCCCGGAAGGATTCTCCTTGCCCGTCACGATATCCAGCATGGCGCCTGCGCCGGCCTGTCCGTACAGATAGCCGTGAATCAGTCCTTTCAGGCAGTGGTGCCAGGGCATCTCCACCGAGGCGCCCGCGCTCAGGATCCCAATCACGTTTTTATTTGCCCTGGAGAGTTCTTCCAGCAGCGAGATCTGGTTCTGGGGGATCCGCATATGCGTCCGGTCGAGCCCTTCCGACTCGCTCAGCTCATCCAGCCCGAAACAATAGATCACGACGTCCGCGGTCCGCGCAAGATCCAGCGCTTCTCTGCGCAGCACTTCATCCGCTTCGCCTGTCCGCTGATAGCCTCTGGATGCGCCCTCTAACACCAGGTCGTATTCACCGATCCGGTCGATCATGCTGTCCAGTTTCGTTGCGTTGACCACGGAAGAGCCCGCCCCCTGGTATCTCGGCGTAAAGGCAAAATCGCCGATCAGCGCCACATGGGTGCCTGGTTTTAAAGGAAGAATCTTCTCCTCATTCTTCAGCAGCACGGCGCTTTGGCACGCTGCCTTCCTGGCCAGCGCGTGGTGTCCTTCCCGGTCAAACTCTT
>CAYRMW010000087.1:0-2380 GCA_964425595.1 uncultured Lachnospiraceae bacterium | reverse complement strand
TTTTGATATAGAATTCTTTCCCGGACAGGAGCTTGAGCTTCATACTCCCGCAATGAGGACATCGCAGGTGATGCGGGGTGATCTCCCCGTCTTCCCCGCAGTCCATGCAGTGTACTTTGACGGGAGGAATTTCCGATTCAATGCGGGCGCCTTCCGCGATCGTGCCCTCTGCGAGCATGTCGAGATAGATCTGGATACAGTCGGGGACGATCCCCCGGAGCTGTCCGATGCACAGCCGGATGACGCGGATCCTGGAAGCGTGCTGTGCCTGCGCCTCCCGGATACAGTCTTCCAACAGATGTTCGGTTATGCTCAGTTCATGCATGGCGGTTCCTCCTGTCGGGTAATTATGGTCAAATTGAACAGCTTTTTTTATAGATACCGTCTGAAATAGTATAATGCTCAATGCCCATTTTAGCACATTTTTACAAAAATAAACAGAAAAAAACGTCCGGAAACTATTGTAAAAAAAACGAATCGGGATTATAAATAATAAGGAGAGTGAATGAAAGGAGGATTAAGATAATGATACCATTACTGATCGGGATTCCGGCGGTGCTGGCGGTGCTGTTCCAGTTCATTCGAAAGGAAAGGACCAGGGGATACATCGTCTATGCAGGCGCCGGTATCATTATGCTTACCACAGTTATTTTTATCGTTCGCTGGATCACTGACGGGGCACAGACATGGATGCTCTATCCGGAAACTGAGCTGATCGATCATCTGATGGTTGCAGGGGATCTGTTCCTGATGTGCCTGATCATCTACCTGAGTGTGAAATATGGAAAGGTGCTTCCGGTCATCCTGTCTATCGTACAGACGGCGATCGCGCTCTATACTGAGTTTACGGCGGATGTGAAAGAGGGACCGCACATGACGGTGGACTGGCTTACGATCCTGATGTGCATCATCGTTGCGTTTATAGGAGGGTTTATCTGCATTTATACAGTGGGGTATATGAAGGGCTATCACGCACACCATAAAGATGTGAAAGACCGGCAGCCGTTCTTTTTCTCCATGCTGTTTTTATTTCTGGCGGCAATGTTCGGGCTGGTGCTTTCACAGAATCTCATCTGGATCTATTTCTTCTGGGAGATCACGAGCGTTATCTCATTTTTGATGATCGGATATACACGCTCGGATGAGGCTGTCGGCAACAGCTTCCGCGCTTTGTGGATGAACCTGTTTGGCGGACTTGGATTTGCCGTAGGAATTGCCCTGATGGCGCAGAAATACGGAACAGTGCAGCTTACGGACGTAGTCGAGACAGGTGCGCTGCTGCCGCTGATGTGCCTGTGCCTTGCGGGGCTTACGAAATCCGCGCAGCTTCCGTTTTCCACCTGGCTCCTGGGCGCTATGGTGGCGCCGACGCCGTCCAGCGCGCTCTTGCACAGCGCGACGATGGTAAAGGCAGGGGTGTATCTGCTGATCCGTATCTCACCTGCGCTTGAGGGAAATATGGTCGGGCTTATCGTATCCAGTATCGGCGGTCTGACATTTATCATGGCAAGTATGATGGCGATCGCACAGAATGACGCCAAGAAGGTCCTGGCATTTTCTACGATATCGAACCTGGGGCTGATCGTAGCCTGTTCAGGTATCGGTGTGGAGGAGACAGTGTGGGCGGCCATTTTCCTGATGATCTTCCACGCGGTCAGCAAATCCATGCTGTTCCAGTCTGTAGGAGCTACGGAGAATACACTGGGATCAAGAGATATTGAAAATATGCACGGCCTGATCATAACGGTCCCAAAACTTGCCTATATTATGGGTATCGGGATCGCGGGTATGTATCTGGCGCCGTTTGGAATGCTTATTTCCAAATGGGTTGCGCTCAAGTCATTTGTGGACTCTGGCAATGTCATACTGGTGCTTTTTATCGCATACGGAAGCGCCACGACCATGTTTTACTGGACAAAGTGGCTGGCCAAGCTGCTCTGTTTCCACATACCGAGGGCGAAAGTAACAGACATCACCCGCAAGGACGAATATGTGTCCATGTTTTTCCATGCGGCTGTGATGCTTCTGCTCTGTCTGCTCCTTCCGTTGGTGGCGATATGGGTGGTAAACCCGATCGTGAGAGAACTGTTCGGCAATTCCACAGACGTCCTTTCCATGAGCGTACTTACGACAATGGCGATCATGCTCGTTTCTATCTTTATCGTACCGTTAGTGATGTTTTTTATCAGCAGGAGGTCGCACAGAGAGATCGTGCCGATCTATATGAACGGTATCAACGAGGGAGACAACCGTTTCTTTATGAACAGTTACGGAAAGAAAGAGCATCTGTACTTAAGCAACTGGTATCTGCGCTTTGAATTCGGCCGCAGGCATCTGCGGATACCGGCGATCATTATGGCGGCGGCTGTGCTTGTCATCG
>CAYRMW010000086.1:0-3302 GCA_964425595.1 uncultured Lachnospiraceae bacterium | reverse complement strand
CCTGACGCAGTCAAGCCCTGTCGGAATCGATTCATTTCCGACAGGGCTTTTCGTTTGCCCGGCGCCGTGTTTTTGCCGGTCACCGTACGGCTTAATGCCGCCCGGCGACCCGGCCTGTATAGGCAGCCACTCCCTTTTTCAGTCTTTCCAGTCCATCTCTCAGGACAACTCTGGGGCAGGCGACGTTCATCCGGAGAAAATCCTCTCCATTTCCGCCGTACTGCCCGCCTTCCGACAGATACAGCCCCGTCTCTGCGCGCAGGAATCCTGCCAGATCTCTCCAGCCGCCGACGATTCGGCTGCAATCCAGCCATAACAGATACGTAGCCTGGGAAGCGACGGCACGAACGCCGGGAATTTCCGCTTCCACATATGCGGCAGCCAACCGCTTGTTTTCCCTGAGATACTCCCGCAGCGCATCCAGCCAGTCCGCTCCCCGGGTAAAGGCAGCGACGGCAGCTTCCACGGCAAAGACATTCGGTTCCGCCGCTTCATCGGTGTTCAGCCCACGCCACACCTTGTGCCGCAGCATCGCATTTGGGATAGAAACCGCGGCCGTCTGCAGGCCGGCCAGGTTGAAGGCTTTTGTCGGCGCCATGCAGGTAATGCTGATATCCCTGCAGGCTTCCGACACGGACGCGAAGGGCAGGTAATCTTTGCCCGGATCAGTTAAATCGCAGTGGATCTCATCCGAGATCACCGTCACATGGTGTTTTCCGCATAGCTCACCGATCGTTTCCAGCGTCTTCCGGTCCCAGATCTTTCCAATCGGATTATGCGGATTGCAAAGGATCATCAGCGCAGTTTGGGGATCCGCAAGCTTCGCTTCCAGATCAGCATAATCGATCGTGTACTCCCCTCCCGCATAGCAAAGCGGACTCTCCAGGACCTGACGGCCGTTATTGATGATCGAATTAAAAAAGATATTATATACCGGTGTCTGGATCAGCACCTTCTCTGCCGGCGTGGTCAGTTTGCGCACGATGCTGGAAATGGCTGGCACCACTCCGGTGCAGAAGATCAGCCAGTCCCGCTCCATGGCATAGCCGTGCCGTGTCTCCCACCAACGGATGTAAGCGTCATACCAGGCATCCGGAACACCTGCGTATCCGAAAACGCCGTGTTCCGCCCGCTTCCGGATCACCTCCAGCACCTCCGGAGCAGTCGGAAAATCCATATCAGCCACCCACATAGGGAGCTCCCTCTCCGTCACGTCCCACTTCAGTGCATTGGTATTGCGCCGGTTTACCGGCGTATCAAAATCATAGGTCAAACCATTCCCTCCTGTCTTCTTCTCTCCTCTCTCCCGCACGGCTTCCCTCCCGGGATCAGTCCTGCCCGGCGCTTCTGTCACGTTCCGGGCACAGACGCGGTTCAGGCACACTCTTTTGTCCCGGAAGATGCCTTATCGCCCGGGCCGGAGCTGCAGATGATCTTCGTCTTTTCCGGATCCACCTTGTCCTTCTCGATGATCAGCTCCCCGATGGCATCCGCCCGGATGACTCCGGAAGAGGGATTCATCACGCTGTCGATCTTTCCGGTGATCTGCGCGTCGACAGAAGAATACTCAAAGGCCAGCGTGGTGTTCAGAAGGCGGCAGTTCTTCATCACCAGATGGTCAACGTAGCACATTCCCTGCAGGCTTTCAATCGTACAGTTGATCAAAGTCAGATTTCCGGCATTCCATCCCAGATACTCGCCGGAAATAAATGAATCGTACACAGTCACGTTTTCGCTGTTCCAGAAGGCGTCCTTGGAAAGAAGGCGTGAATGATGGATTTCCACGTTCTTCGCTCCGTCAAAGGAATAATTTCCATAAAGCGTCAGGTTCCGGATCGTCATATTCTGGCTGTTCATGGCAAAATAGTCGCCCTTCGCCGTCACATCCTCCATCACCACGCCGTCACAGCTCCACAGCGTTTCCGCCGCATTGGGCATGGACACGTTCCGCAGGGTCACATCGTGACAGCGGCGGAAATTTTTCGGCGCTTCGATCGCCGAATCCTCGACGCGGATCCTGTCCGTATACCAGACGCCGGCTCTGGCCATCTCAAACCAGGTGCAGTCCTTCACCATGATATCCTTCGCGTACCACAGGGGATATTTCCATTTAAACATGCTGCCGTAAAGTTCGATATTCCGGCTCTCCTTTAACGGGGATTCCCCTTCACCAAAAATCGTATCATATATGATCAGATCCCGCCCCTGAAACAAAGGACGCTCTCCGGTATAACACCCCTGCCTGATCTCCGTTTTCTCGTTCATTCGATTTCCTCCTTCACCCCGAACTTTCTGTTTAAGTATAAACCCAATGAGGCCAAATAGCAAATACTTATGCTCTATGCTTACCCATAACCAGAACGAATAGAACTAAAATCCATTTGAATTACCCGGAAAAACATCCGACACGACCGTCTGCAGGAATATTGTCTCTAACCTGAAAATTGCCGGGTACAGTGCTTTTCTGTACCCGGCAACTCTTTGTCATCCTTCTCTGCTCGTTCAGTCTAACTGGGGACCGGCAGCCACCAAAGCCTTGCCAACCGCATTGCCCTCATACTTGGAGAAGTTCTTGATGAAGCGCTGCGCCAGATCCTTTGCCTTGGTTTCCCACGCGGACGGATCGGCATAGGTGTCGCGGGGATCGAGGATATTCGTATCCACGCCCGGAAGCTCAGTAGGAACTTCGATGTTAAAGTACGGAATCTTCTTGGTCGGCGCCTTCAGGATATCGCCGTTTAAGATTGCGTCGATGATCCCTCTGGTATCCTTAATAGAGATACGCTTGCCGCTGCCGTTCCATCCGGTGTTTACCAGATAGGCCTTGGCGCCGCTCTGCTCCATCCTCTTTACCAGCTCTTCCGCATATTTGGTGGGGTGCAGCTCCAGGAAGGCCTGGCCGAAGCACGCGGAGAAGGTCGGGGTCGGCTCGGTAATGCCGCGCTCGGTTCCGGCTAACTTAGCGGTGAATCCGGACAGGAAGTAATACTGGGTCTGCTCCGGCGTCAGGATCGATACCGGCGGAAGTACACCGAAGGCGTCCGCGGACAAAAAGATCACTTCCTTTGCCGCCGGCGCGGAAGATACCGGGCGGACAATATTCTGGATATGATCGATCGGATAAGATACACGGGTATTCTCCGTTACGCTCTTGTCCGCGAAATCGATCTTTCCGTCAGCATCCAGCGTCACATTCTCCAGCAACGCGTTTCTCTTGATCGCGTTATAGATATCCGGCTCGGAATCCTTGTCCAGGTCGATCACTTTCGCATAGCAGCCGCCCTCGAAGTTAAATACGCCGT
>CAYRMW010000085.1:2072-3815 GCA_964425595.1 uncultured Lachnospiraceae bacterium | reverse complement strand
CCTTTATTTTTGTCAATCCGGGCAGGATCATACAGCGGATTGGTCCAGGCTTTTCTTCCCTGCCGGTCCACGCATTCCACACGCACATACGTCTCATCCCCTTTCAGCGTGTGGCTGCCTCTCGTCAGGGGACCGGTGTGCCCAAGAAGGGTTTCACTCCTTCCCACCGGGCCGCCAGCGATAAAGTGAATCCGCTCCGCCCCGGAACACTCCACAAATACCGTTCCATCCTCCACTCCCCACTGAACAATTTCCGGGCCTGCGGAAAAATAATAGTCTCCCGCAAGCAGATGATTCACTATGGCCTCATGGCTCAATTCTTTGGAGCGGACCATCACATAGCCGCCGAAGCTGTCAAAGAGTTGGGGCGTATTATGATTGTCATCGGAAGCAAATCCGAACATTCTTGCGCCCCTGCGCAGCATGGCGTCCCAGAATACGCTGTCAAAGCCCTCCCCGCATTCGATCTCCGTTCCGTAATTGAACACCTCAACCGCCCACACATTCCGGATGCCTGCCACATCCCCGGCTTCCACCCGGGACCAGATCGGATGATTGTAGGTTGTAAAGCAGCCTCTGGCGTTTAACTCATCCACCATGGCCTGCGCTGCCTTAAGGCCATCCCATTCGCCCACAAATACCGGAGGGACCAGCCGTTCTCCATGGCGGATCAGTCTCTCCCCCGCCACTTTCCGCATCGCTTCGTTCCCAAGGATTCCGTGGATATGGTGCGTTTTAATCACCCGGCCCTGCTCCCGGTCTTTCAGAATCACCGAAGCCTCCACGCCCGGCAGAAGGATAAAATCCTCCCGGTCCAGTTCCTCTCGCAAGTCGGTAAAATAATCGTGTTCGCTGAAACAGATGAAGTGATATCCCTGTTTCCTGTACATTTCTGCCGCTTCTTCCGGTCTCAGCCTTCCATCTGAATTTGTGGTATGGGAATGAAGATTACCCTTATACCAGTTTCCCTCACGGGCAAACATTTCCTTTCGCATGGTTTTCCTCCGTCTCGTTCACGCAAAACAGCCGCCCTTTCAGGCGGACTGTCGCGCGTTTTCTTTCCCGGACATTCCCCCCGGAGCGGTCTTATCCGCTACCATCAGGCAGTTTCTTTTCTCAACGGACAGCCAGATCTCCGCCTCATCCTCGTAGATCGAGAAGCTGCGAAACAGCGTGTCCGCATAAATCCGGATTCCGTTTACGTTAATGGTATAACGCAGCACATTTCCCCTTGAACGGCTCTCCAGGATCCTGCCCCTCCACTCATAGGAATTGTCCTGGTTTGACTTCTGTCTGGAAATCGATATGGTTTCCGGACGGATCGCCACCAAGGCCCCATGCTCCGGTGAAATTCCCGTCAGCCGCAAAAACTGCGCGGGCTCCAGCACATTGTAATTGCCGATAAATCCCGCGGCAAAGACGGTCTTCGGATCCGTATAGATATCCACAGGCTTTCCGATCTGCTCGATGCGCCCTTCATTTAACAGGCATATCCGGTCGGACATAATCATGGCCTCATCCTGGTCATGCGTAACGAAAATGGTGGTGATGTTCAACTCCTTCTGGATCCTGCGGATCTCCATCTGAAGGCTTTTCCTCAGCTTCGCGTCGATCGCGCTTAATGGCTCGTCCAAAAGCAAAACCTTGGGCTTTGTCACGATCGCTCTGGCCAGAGCCACACGCTGCTGCTGGCCGCCGGAAAGCTGGCCCGGATAAGCATTGATCTTGTCCTCCATGCCGATC
>CAYRMW010000085.1:0-1972 GCA_964425595.1 uncultured Lachnospiraceae bacterium | reverse complement strand
CCGGTAATCTCCTTTCCTTCCAGGAATACCTTCCCCTCCTGCACTTCTTCCAGTCCGGCCAGGCAGCGAAGCAGCGTACTTTTTCCGCAGCCGGAGGGGCCCAGCAAGGTCAGCAGTTCTCCCTTCTCCACATCCAGGTCGATTCCCTTCAATACATGGAGATCCCCGAAATATTTATTGATATTCGCAAAGGTAATATACGCCATTATTGTTCCCTTCTTTCCTTTTGCCTGTTCTGACTCTTGTGCACCGCGTAATTCACCGCCAGAGTAATGATCAGCAGGATCACAACCGCCGCGCTCAGCTCCTGGGTGTCCGCCTGGCGGTTCCGGTACAGATAGGTCTGCACCGTTTCGTACTGGGAAGACGCAATGATCCGGATAATCGCGAAATCCTCGAACAGACCCGCAAATCCCATCAGGGCGGATGCCGCAAGCCCCGGAAGGATCGATGGAATGACTACCGTCACATAGCTGTGAAATTTCCGATACCCCAGCATCTGCGCCGCCTCCAAAAGCCCTTTCATATTCACCGCGTAAAGACTGTTGCGGATCCCCTGATACGTCACCGGCATCACGAATACGCAGTAAATAAACAGAAGCATTACAATCCGGTTCGCGAAAATGGTCCCACTGCCGGCGTACATGGACAGTACCGAGGTAGCGACGATGATCCCGTTGATGGTGGTGGGAATCAGGCAGAAAATCTGAACCACCTTCTCCATATCCGGCAGATACACCATGACCACATACAGGGCCATGAGTACGCTGATGTTGGTGATCAGCACCGGCAGGGCGGAGATCACCATTCCCTTCAGAATACCCGCCAGAAAGTCCGGATTAGTAATGGTGGAAAGATAATACGCAACCGTAAATCCTTCGGGCAAAATGGAAATCCAGCGCTCCGCTAGGGAATAAATCAACGTTACCACAAGCGGCGCCATTAAAAATACCGCGACCGCGATCTGAATCGCCAGCATCAGGCCTTTATGTTCCTTCATGCTCTTGTTCCTTTCTCAAAATGCCTCCTGCACAGATTCGTCAGGCCGATTTCCGCCAGAACAATGGCAATCAGCACCAGCGACAGGGCGCTTCCCAGCTCCGGCCTCTGACGCACATCGCCCACAAACATGTCCACGATCTTGATGGGGAGCAAAGAAATACTGTTGTTGATCAACAGATAGGGCGTTGCGTATGCCGCCGCCGCGTTGGCAAACAGCATATTGAAGGTTCCCAGGATTCCCGGCATCATCACCGGAATGCCCACCTGAAACCAGAAGCGCGCGCTCCTCGCATTCATCAGCCTGGCTGCTTCCTTCCACTCTCTTCTGACCTTGTCAAAGGCCGGAAGCAGAAGCAGCGTTCCCATGGGAATCTGAAAATACACATAGACGATGAACATTCCCTTCATGGAATACAGATTGTAGTCCATCAGCGGGGCGAATCCGATTTTCTGCGCGATCAGCACAAACACGCCGGATGTCCCCAGAACGGTAATAAAGGCAATGGACAGGGGAAGTCCGCCAAACGAAGAGGTCAGGTTTAACAAAGACAGGTAAAATGCCTTCCCCCTCCCCTTGCTGCGGCTTAACGCCATGGCCAGGAAAAAGTCAATCACCAGTCCCACAACGGTACTGGATAAGGTAATCCAGAGCGTGTTCCGGATTGCAGTCAGATACACCGACCGTCCGAATACATCAGCAAAATATGCCAGCGAAAATCCGCCGTCACCGCCAAAGGCTTTCGTGATCATTCCAAACAGCGGCACACATTCAAAAAACAGTACAATGATGCCGAGAGGCAGAAACAGCAGAATCCTGCCCCCGGTCTTTTTCAAATTCTTCATGAACGCCTCCGCCCCTATCCTATCAAGGGAATCACTTCTTCTTCCCAGCGGATGGCAATTTCGGTGCAGATTTCCGATACCGCGTCATTGTCCGTCATGGGAATGGTTTCGCTGTACTCCGAATCAT
>CAYRMW010000084.1:0-3955 GCA_964425595.1 uncultured Lachnospiraceae bacterium | reverse complement strand
GAGTTCGAGTAAACATAAAAGAGCCGAGGAACCTTGAATTTACAAGGGAAATCGGCTCTTTTTTGCAAGCGCTCAATAAAATAAAGGCTATCTTTTCATAAGTTATTCAGCTATCGTTGAAGTAAAACACTCCAACATCAACGTTTCGATATGATCCGGCATTTCTGCTGTATCATCTCAGACCATGGCATCAGCTCTTCTATCCCTTCGGGCTCATTTTTGTGGCCCGGCATATAGAGCAGTACGGTCTTCAGATATGTGGCTCCAGATATGTGTAGATATTCAGCTTGTTGAGCGTTGCAGTTTCTGCTAAACTGTACATGACGGAATTGGCCCACGCACCTTTTACGGTATCGTGGAACAGGAAATTTTCCGCCCTGCCGCATAGAGGCGGGCCGAAAGGTGGTTGCGATGTTGGAGAAGATGGCAAGGATGCTGCAGGAAATGGAGGAAGGATGAGATGGCAGTGAAACAAACAGCAGGAAGAAAGCAGCTCGGCAGTTTTGCGCCGAAGTTTGCGCAGTTGAATGATGATGTACTTTTTGGGGAGGTTTGGAGCAGGAGGGATAAGCTCTCCCTTCGCGACCGTTCTCTCGTCACCGTGGTGACGTTGATGGCGCAGGGACTGACCGACGAATCATTCCGGTATCATCTGCAAAGCGCGAAAGAAAACGGGATCACGAAAGAGGAAATTGCGGAAATCGTAACACACGCTGGCTTTTACTGCGGCTGGCCGAAGGCATGGGCGGTTTTCCGTATGGCCAAGGAGGTATGGAACGAGGAATGTCCGGCGAATGATGCGAAAGCCAGGCATCAGGCCTCGATGATTTTCCCCATCGGCGAGCCCAATGACGGCTTTGCGCGGTACTTTAGCGGGAAAAGTTATTTGGCGCCGGTTTCCACGGACCAGGTCGGTATCTTTAATGTGACCTTTGAACCCGGTTGCCGGAACAACTGGCATATCCATCACGCGGACAAAGGCGGCGGACAGATCCTGATCTGCGTGGCAGGCCGGGGATATTATCAGGAATGGGGGCAGGAGCCGGTGCTTATGCTGCCGGGTGACTGCGTGAACATTCTCGAAGGGGTAAAACACTGGCATGGCGCTGCGCCGGATAGCTGGTTTTCGCATCTTGCCATTGAAGTCCCCGGTGAAAACAGCCGCAATGAATGGCTGGAACCGGTGAACGACTAACTCCGTCCTTCCGGGCCGGGGAACTGCCGGGTTTTTGACGAAGGTTTGCATGTGTGCTATACTCTGGAGAAAAGGGCGTGTAGTCTCCATTCGGGAAGCGGAGACGCCGCCCCGATCGAAAGGGAGGGACCGTGGGAAGCTATGGTAGATATGCATACGTTGCTGGATCTTCAGATTACAATTTTTTTCCTGATGATGGCGGGGTATATCCTGACCAGGGTGGGGATCATTCCTCCGGACGCCAGAAAAACGCTTTCCGGATTATTGATCAATTTTGTTTTGCCGTGCAATACGATCGTTTCATTTATGATCGAGTTCAGCCGGCGTATTTTGATGGACTGTATGGCCATCCTGCTGGTATCTGTGTACATCCAGATCGTCGCGTGTGTGGCCGGTCATTTCTTTTACGCGCAAAAAGATCCGGCAAAACTGGCGGTTCTCCGATACGGGACCATTGCCTCGAATGCCGGTTTTATGGGCAGCCCCATCGCGGAAGGGCTTTACGGAACGCAAGGCCTGCTGTATGCTTCGGTTTACCTGATTCCGCAGCGGATCATCATGTGGTCCGCGGGGGTGACCTGCTTTACCGGGAAGAGGGGGAAGGATGTGCTGAAAAGGGTCTGCACGCATCCATGCATCATCGCGGTGGTGATCGGGCTGATCCTGATGATCGGTCAGATCAAACTTCCGTCCGGATTAGAACAGGCCCTTCAGACGACCAGCAAGTGCACGACTGCCGTTTCGATGGTTACCATAGGAAATATCCTGGCAGAAACGGACAAAAGTGAGCTTCTGAAGAAGGAAAATCTCTGGTTTTGTCTGGTCAGGCTGATCCTTTTTCCGCTGATCGTGATGGCTGGCTGCATGCTTGCGGGAACCGGTCAGCTGGTTACGGAAGTGTCTGTGGTTCTTGCAGGAATGCCGGCGGCGGCGACCACTGCTATTCTCGCGGCAAAATACGATGGCAATGCGGGCTTCGCAGCCGGAATCGTGTTTCTCTCCACACTGTTATCGTTATTCACGATCCCGGCGCTGTGCATCGTGATGATGTGCCTCCCTGGATAAAGACGGGGCCGGTCAGTAGCGCTCCAGGAAATGATGGTGCACGCCGCCATCCTTGTATGCGATGATGGTCTGGAGATTGACGTTTTCCACGCTCCGGAAGATGTTGCTCTCAATAAAGGGATTCGTCTGCTTTAGCCGGGCAATCAGCTGCTTTACTTCCTGGCGCTTGGAAAGACTTCCCTGCTCCGGTTCGCTGGCGGCGCAGGCCTCGGTGAAGCGGCAGGCGCACTGGAGAAAATGCAGTCCGTTGTAGTCCCGCCAGTGGCAGATATCTTCCTCGCGGATCAGATACATGGGGCGGATCAGTTCCATCCCTTCAAAGTTTGTACTGTGGAGTTTGGGCATCATGGTCTGGATCTGGCCGCCGTAAAGCATCCCCATGAGAATGGTTTCGATCACGTCATCGTAGTGGTGGCCCAGAGCGATCTTGTTGCACCCAAGTTCTCTGGCCTTGCTGTATAAATGCCCTCTGCGCATTCTGGCGCACAGATAGCAGGGGGATTTTTCGATGGTATATACGGCGTCAAAGATTGTCGACGCAAAGATTGTTACGGGCACCTGCAGCAGGCGCGCGTTGTCTTCGATGCGCTGGCGGTTTTGGGGACTGTAGCCGGGATCCATCACCAGGAAGACCAGCTCGAAGGGAAATTTGTTGTGCCGTTTCAGTTCCTGGAAAAGCTTTGCCATCAGCATGGAATCTTTGCCGCCGGAGATGCACACGGCGATCCGATCGTTTTCCCTGACGAGCTGGTATTCGTTGATGGCTTTGGCGAAGCGGGAGAAGAGGCTTTTGTGAAATTTTTTGCGGATGCTTTTTTCAATCTCTTCTGCCCGCCTGAGTTCTCCCGGGGCTGCCTTTTCCCCGGCCTGCAGTCCGGCGACAGACAAGTTTGTATGTAGATGGGGCTGGATCGTGTTTTCCTGTGACATGGGGATGTTCCTTTCTGAGTTCGCGGTGCTGCCCGGACGGTTAATCTTGGAAGGTGCGCAGGGCGTCAATGGTCTGTTGGATGAGGTCGTCCAGACTCCAGCCAAGCATCTGCGCGCCCGCTTCAATGACTTCCCGGGAACATCCGGCGGCAAAGCTTTTGGTCTTGAACTTCTTTTTTACGGACTTTAATTCCAGATCCTGAACGCTTTTGGAGGGGCGCATCAGCACGACGGCGCCGATCAGACCGGTTAGTTCATCAACGGCATACAGTACCTTTTCCATCTCATGCTCTGGTTTCACATCCACCGTGAGACCGTAGCCGTGGCTGGCTGTGGCATGGATGATGCGCGGATCAACCCCCCGCTTTGCCATGATCTCCTGCTCTTTGATGCAGTGCTGCTCCGGAAATTGCTCAAAATCGAGGTCGTGGAGAAGGCCTACGATGCCCCAGAATTCTTCTTCATCGCCATATCCCAGCTTTCTGGCAAAGTATTTCATGGTATTTTCGACGATCTGCGCGTGTTCTAAGTGAAAGGGGTCCTGATTGTATTCGGTCAGGAGCGCCCAGGCTTCGTCTCGGTTCATCATGCATATCTCCTTTTCGTTAATCTTCCCATTCGGGTCTGTATGGATTATAGGAGTTTCCCATTCCCTTGTCAATCCTGTTGTGTTATACTAAACGATAGTATGTTCTGGAAGGAGGAGGTGTTTTTGTTATGGGCGGACAGAAAGACCAGAAGCCGGCAAAGAGGATCTGTATCGGT
>CAYRMW010000083.1:0-4196 GCA_964425595.1 uncultured Lachnospiraceae bacterium | reverse complement strand
GCTCGATAACCGGCTCCGGGAACTCCATGGACTCCAGGATGACCGGATGCTGCTCATCGCAGATCGTATCACCGGTAGTCGTGATCTTGAAGCCGACCGCCGCGGCGATATCGCCGGAGTAAACCTTATCCAACTCTGCCCTCTTGTTCGCGTGCATCTGCAGGATACGGCCTACGCGCTCTTTCTTTCCCTTGGTCGCGTTCAGTACATAGGAACCGGAATTCATCGTACCGGAATATACCCGGAAGAACGCCAGCTTGCCGACAAAGGGATCGGTCATGATCTTGAATGCCAGCGCGGAGAAGGGTTCCTCATCGGAGGAGTGTCTTACGATCTCATTGCCATCCAGGTCAACACCCTTGATCGCGGGGATATCGGTAGGCGCGGGCATATACTCCAGGATCGCATCCAGGAGCTTCTGCACGCCCTTGTTGCGGTATGCGGATCCGCAGCATACCGGGATGGCCTTGCACTCACAGGTAGCCTTTCTCAGGGCAGCCTTTAAGGCCTCCACCGAAGGCTCCTCGCCCTCCAGGTATTCCATCATCAGGTCATCATCCATCTCGCAGATCTTTTCGATCAGCTCCGTATGATATAACTCGGCATCATCCTGCATATCCTCCGGGATATCAACGATAGAGATGTCCTCGCCCTTCTCATCATTGTAAATGTAGGCTTTCATCTCAAACAGATCGATGATCCCCTTAAACTCATCTTCCTTGCCGATCGGCAGCTGCAGGCAGATCGCGTTCTTGCCCAAACGGGTGCGGATCTGGTCTACCGCGCCGTAGAAGTTTGCGCCCAGGATATCCATCTTGTTGATGAACGCCATACGGGGTACATTATACGTATCCGCCTGGCGCCATACGTTCTCGGACTGAGGCTCAACCCCGCCCTTCGCGCAGAAGACGCCTACAGCGCCGTCCAGAACGCGGAGAGAACGCTCAACCTCTACCGTAAAGTCAACGTGGCCTGGAGTGTCAATGATATTGATCCGATGCTCCAGAGCGCCCGGTTTCTTCTTGCAGTTTTCCTGCAAAGTCCAGTGGCAGGTGGTCGCTGCAGAAGTAATGGTAATTCCTCTTTCCTGCTCCTGCTCCATCCAGTCCATGGTCGCGGTGCCTTCATGAGTATCACCAATCTTATAGTTTACACCAGTATAATACAGGATGCGCTCAGTCAGCGTGGTCTTACCCGCGTCGATGTGCGCCATGATCCCGATATTCCTGGTCCGCTCCAACGGATATTCTCTTCCAGCCAAGGCTTTTTCCTCCTTAATAAGTTGTCAAAGCATCTGCGTATCCGTTCTTTCTGCTTAGAAACGGTAGTGCGAGAATGCTTTGTTTGCCTCTGCCATCTTATGCATATCTTCTTTTTTCTTGACCGACGCGCCGGTATTGTTCGCCGCATCCATGATCTCATTTGCCAGTCTCTCTACCTGCGTCTTCTCGCCTCTCTTGCGGGAATACTGCGTCAGCCAGCGCAGAGCCAGCGCCTGTCTTCTCTCGGGCTTCACCTCAATGGGCACCTGGTAGGTAGCACCGCCGATACGCTTTGCCTTAACCTCTAATACAGGCATGATATTGTTCATTGCCTCTTCGAATACTTCGACTGCATCCTTGCCGGTCTTCTCTGCGACACGTTCGAATGCGCCGTATACAATCTTCTGCGCAACACCCTTCTTGCCGTCCAGCATGATGTTGTTCACCAGCTTGGTAACGACTTTGTTGTTGTAGATCGGGTCTGCCAGTACGTCTCTTTTCTGCGTATGTCCTTTACGTGGCACGTTACTTCCCTCCTTAATATGGTACGGATCGTTTCTCCGTATGCATTAATTCATAGGTACTCGCGCTCCCCTGACGGGGATTGCGCGTTCATGCTCGGAATCACCTTCAAACGGTGATCAATCTCTATCTCCTGCAACCTACAGGTTCAATATCATCATTCCGGCATATCCTATTTTCAGCAGCTGCCTGATTACTTCTTTGCAGCCTTCGGTCTCTTGGCACCGTATTTGGAACGAGCCTGCTTTCTGTTGGCAACGCCGGCCGTATCCAGGGTTCCTCTTACGATGTGGTATCGGGTACCGGGAAGGTCCTTAACTCTGCCACCGCGGATCAGAACCACGCTGTGCTCCTGTAAGTTGTGTCCCTCACCAGGAATATAGCTGGTAACTTCGATTCCGTTGGAAAGACGGACTCTCGCGATCTTACGCAGAGCGGAGTTCGGCTTCTTCGGGGTAGCAGTCTTTACTGCGGTGCACACGCCTCTCTTCTGGGGAGAAGAAATATTGGTGGCCTTCTTCTGTAAAGAATTGAATCCCTTCTGCAGAGCCGGAGCGGTAGATTTCTTTACGCTGGTCTGTCTTCCCTTTCTGACTAACTGGTTAAATGTTGGCATTCTTTTCACCTCCTGTGATATTGACTGTGGTTGCTGTCGTTCAGCTTTCCGCGCGCAAAAATAAGGCACATTTTCGCGCACTTTTCAATTATATCCAAGGCAATCCTTCCTGTCAAGGGTCTGTTTTTATTTTTTCTTGATCCGCTTTTCCCTCCCCATATAATAAGGAAGGATTCTTGTCCGTAACGGGTTTTTATGATACAGTATAAAACAAACGATATCTACGTAAAGGAGAAGGAAAATGAACGTCAACGAAAAATCACTGCAGCTTCATTACGAAATGAAGGGGAAGATCGAGGTCGTTTCCCGCTGTCACGTCACCACCCGCGAGGATCTTTCTCTTGTATACACGCCGGGTGTGGCCGAGCCATGCCGGCAGATCGCCGCAGACTATGAAAAATCGTTCCAGCTGACCCGCCGCTCCAATCTGGTAGCTGTCATCACCGACGGGACCGCTGTCCTGGGGCTTGGCGATATCGGTCCCGCTGCCGGAATGCCGGTCATGGAGGGAAAATGCGCTCTGTTTAAAGAATTCGCCGACGTGGACGCATTCCCCCTGTGCATTGATTCCAAGGATACCGATACCATCGTCAACACCATCGCCCTGATCTCCAAAAGCTTCGGCGGCATCAACCTGGAGGATATCGCTGCCCCCAGATGCTTTGAAATCGAACGAAAGTTAAAGGAGCGCTGCGATATCCCGGTCTTCCATGACGACCAGCACGGAACCGCCATCGTCGTGGCCGCCGCCATGATCAATGCCATGAAGGTCACCGGAAAAGAGATGGGCAAGATGAAGATCGTCATCAACGGCGCCGGGGCAGCCGGCATCGCGGTCGGAAATCTCCTGATCAGCATGGGCTTCGGAAATGTCATCCTGTGCGACATCGGCGGCATCATCTGCGAGGGCGATGAGGACCTAAACGCCGGCCAGGAGAAAATCTCTCATATCAGCAACCGGGAAAAACAGCACGGAACGCTGGCCGATGCCATGAAGGGCGCGGACGCGTTCGTCGGTGTTTCCCGTCCCAATCTGGTCACGAAGGAAATGGTCGCTTCCATGAACCAGGGCATCGTCTTTGCCATGGCCAATCCCGTTCCGGAAATCATGCCGGATGAGGCAAAAGCCGGCGGCGCCGCCGTCGTCGGCACCGGCCGTTCCGATTACCCGAACCAGATCAACAATGTCCTGGTATTCCCCGGCATCTTTAAGGGCGCGCTCTCGGTCCGCGCCAGGGAGATCACGGAATCTATGAAGCAGAAGGCGGCATTCGCCATCGCTTCCATGATCCCCGACGATGCGCTGACCGCGGACAACATCATCCCTTCCGCTCTGGACAAATCCGTGGCGGACGCCGTCGCCAGAGCCGTGGCGGAGACTGCGATCGCCGAAGGGACCGCCAGAGCGTAAGGCATCGCAGCGCGGACCGTTCCCGTCACATGTCAGACACTGACCAGACGAACGAGATAAAAGGGGCTGCGCCTTCCCTGTTAAGAAACTCCAACGTACTCCACTGGGTCTATCCGGCCCATAGTCCGACAAGACGCGCCACCGGCGCGTCTTTCTGGATACTGCGTAATCCGACAAGATACGTCACCGGCGCACCTGCTGGATACTGCGTAAATAAAGGAAGAACCACGGGTCAATAAACTCAAGGTCCTTCCTTTGTGTTAAAATGATATTGTAATGATGTCACAGGCAAACCATCCCGCTTATCACTCTGCGGCACTCCGGCGTTTTTTAAGCATCAGCACGCCGCCCACTGCCGCCAGGACCATCATCCCGATCAGCATCC
>CAYRMW010000082.1:0-4386 GCA_964425595.1 uncultured Lachnospiraceae bacterium | reverse complement strand
TTACAGCATCGCGTCAACCATATCCTTAACCGCTTTGCCCAGCGCCTCGGATTTGACCTCGGCATCTTCCAGGGAGGTTCCCTTGATCCCGTAGTAGAACTTGATCTTCGGCTCGGTTCCGGAAGGTCTCACGCAGATCCATGTCCCGTCTTCCATATCATAGTAGAGCACATTCGATGAGGGCAGTCCGGTCGGCTTCACTTCGCCGGTGGTCATGTCCTTAATGGTATCCAGCTTGTAGTCTCTGGCGGAGAGGACCTTGTATCCGCCGACCTCTGCCGGCGTGTTGCTCCGCAGCGTTTCCATGATGGACTGGATCTTAGCCAGGCCCTCGATGCCCTTCAGGCCGATGGACTGTACGGCATCCCTGTAGTAGCCGTACTTCTCATACATGGCAAGCATGGCGTCCCACAGGGTCATGTTCTTCTCCTTGTAGTAGGCAGCCGCCTCGCAGAGCGCGGCCGTCGCGGAGATGGCGTCTTTATCGCGGGCATAGGTGCCGATCAGACAGCCGTAGCTCTCTTCCATCCCGAAAAGATAATGCCCCTTCCCGGTCTCCTCGTTCTTTAAGATCTGCTTGCCGATCCACTTGAATCCGGTCAGCACCTCGATCAGTTCGCAGCCGTAATTCTTTGCCACGGCGTCGATCAGGTTCGTAGATACGATGGACTTAACGACCTGTCCATCCTCCGGGATCTTTCCTGCGGCAGCCTTCTGGCTGAGCACATACTCGCACAGGAGCGAGCCGGACATATTTCCCGTCAGCGGGATATAATCGCCGGATCGGGTATCCTTCACATACACGCCCAGACGGTCCGCATCGGGGTCGGTAGCCAGAACCAGATCCGCGTCCTTCTCCTTCGCCAGCTTAAGCCCAAGCTCAAAGGCTTCCCTGGCTTCCGGATTCGGATAACTTACGGTGGGGAAGTCGCCGTCCGGCAGCTCCTGCTCCGGCACGACATACACATGCGTAAAGCCCAGCTCCTTCATCACTCTTCTGGCCGGGATGTTGCCGGTTCCGTGAAGCGGTGTGTAAATGATGGTGATCTGATCCTGCATCCTGTCGATGGCCGCCTGGTTTACCACCTGGGCCTTCACATGCGCAATGTACTTATCATCAATGTCCGCGCCGATGACCTGGTAGAGCCCCGCGGCAGCGGCGGACGCCTCATCGGTCACCTTGACCGAGGACAGATCCTCGATCGCTAAAACTTCCTCCGTCACGCCCTTGTCATGGGGCGGGGTGAACTGCGCGCCGTCCTCCCAGTATACCTTATAGCCGTTGTACTCCGGCGGGTTGTGGCTGGCGGTGATGTTGATGCCGGCGATGCAGCCCAGCTCACGGACCGCGAAAGACAGTTCCGGCGTCGGCCGGAGAGACTCGAACTTATACGCCTTAATGCCGTTGGCGGCCAGGGTCATGGCGGCTTCCATGGCAAACTCAGGAGACATATGGCGGGAATCGTAGGCAATGGCCACGCCCTTGGACGCGCCGCCCTGCTTGAGGATATAATTGGCCAGTCCCTGAGTGGCGCGGCGCACAACATAAATATTCATCCGGTTGATCCCGGCGCCGATCACGCCCCTTAAGCCGGCCGTACCGAACTCCAGATCCATGTAGAAGCGCTCTTTGATCTCGTTTTCATCCCCCGCGATGGCGCGAAGCTCCTCTTTGGTGGCCTCATCAAAGTAGGGATTCGTCAGCCATTCATTATAAATTTTCATGTAGTCTTTCATAAGGTTATACTCCTCCTGTTTCCTGCCGCGGTCAGGTGCCTCCGGTCTTTGAACGCCCCGCCAAAACAGCCCGGCCCTTCCGGCTCATTTGCTGTTTATTATACCATAACCCGCAAGAAAAAGGGAAGATTCTCCATCCATGTTTTCTGTATACACAGCTGCCGGAGACGGCGTCCGTCAGGCTTTGATCTCCCCGTCCGCGGGCAGTCCCGCTTTCTGCGCCGCCAGGTTAAGAAGGGTTTCTCTCTGATTCCGCTCCGGCGCTTCGAGCACCAGCGAAAGGAGATACTGAAGCATCTCGCCCACGGCCTTTCCGGGCTTCATCCCGGCCTCCGTCAGATCCCGGCCGGTGACCGCCAGCGTCTTAAGCGACACGCAGTCCCCTCTCCGGCGGATCTTTCCGGCCGCAGCCTTGCGCCGCCCGGCCGCCTCCTTCTCTTCCTCTCCCTGCGCCAGGACCGCCCAGATATCCAGAAGGTCGTCAAACAGCGCGGGCTCCATCGCGCTCATGACCCGACGGATCTGCGCTTCCTCCGGGCGGACCGGCCGGTTGATCCACCGGTTCAGGATCCGCACCCGGTTAATGGTATCATTGTCCAGCTTCAGGTCCCGCAGGATCTGCACCGCGCCGGCTTCGGAAGCATCCTTTAAAAAGACGCCCCAGCGCACATGCTTCTTTTCCGGGAGCTTCCCGCTCACCTGAAGGCGCTCCGGATCCAGCCGGTGAAATGCCCCGGATACGTAGGGGCTGATGCCCGTATCGTAGACCTGCCGGATCTTTTCCGGATGGGGAGAAAGCAGGAGCTTGGTCAGCTCGGTCTGAACGCGTTCCCGGCTGACCTTTGCCAGATTCGGCGCGATGCGGGCAATGGCATCCCGCGTTTTTCGTTCGATGGAAAAATCCAGCTGGGCGGAAAACCGGATCGCACGCAGGATCCGCAGGGCGTCCTCGGTGAAGCGCTCCTCCGGATCGCCCACGCAGCGGATCCGCCTCTCCTCCAGATCCTTCATCCCGCCGAACGCGTCGACCAGGCCGGTCTCATGGCTGTAGGCCATGGCATTGATGGTAAAATCGCGCCGGCGCAGATCTTCCATCACATTCGCCGTAAAGGAAACGGAACTGGGATGCCTGCCGTCCCGGTATTCTCCATCGATCCGGTATGTGGTCACCTCATAGCCGGTGCCGCGCCACATCACCGTCACCGTGCCGTGCCGGATGCCGGTATCAATGGTCCGGCGGAAGATTTCCTTGACCTGTTCCGGCCGGGCCGATGTGGTGATGTCCCAGTCTTCCGGCGTCCTCCCCATTATGCTGTCCCGGACGCAGCCGCCTACGGCAAAGGCTTCATAGCCCCGGCTCTTCAGCCGGAAGATGACCTCCTCCGCCCCTTCCGGCATTTCGATTCGCAATGCTGTCTCCAACTTCCATCCCTCCGGTAATTTTAATAAGCCCGGCCCCAGTATACCATCTTCTTCGCCGGCCGGCCGCAGCAGACACAGGTGTCGGAAAGATGCTCCTGCGCAAACGGTATACACCGGGAGGTGGCTCCCGTCTCTTCCTTGATCTTCTCTTCGCAGGCCACATCCTCGCACCACATCGCTTTGACAAAGCCCGGCTTCTGGTCCACGGTCTCCACAAATTCCTCCCAGGTTCCGGCCTGGCTGGTATGCGTATCCCGATGCACTCTGGCGCGCTCCAGCATATCGCTCTGGATCGTATCCAGCATCCGGCTCACCTCATCCTCCAGCTGCTCCAGCGATACGGTGATCTTCTCATGGGTATCCCGGCGCACCAGGACCGCCTGGCCCGCCGCCAGATCCTTGGGGCCGATCTCCACGCGCAGCGGGATCCCTCGCATCTCGCACTCGCTGAACTTCCAGCCCGGGCTCTTGTCCGTATCGTCCACCTTTACGCGGAAGCCGGACAGGCGGTCTTTCAGGGCATATGCCGCATCCAGGATCCCTTCCTTCTGCTGCTGGATGGGGATGATGATCACCTGAACGGGCGCGACCCGGGGCGGCAGCACCAGTCCGTTGTTGTCGCCGTGCACCATGATGATCGCGCCGATGATCCGCGTAGACATCCCCCATGAAGTCTGATGGACATACTTTAAGGTATTGTCCCTGTCCGCGTACTGGATCTCAAACGCCTTTGCGAATCCGTCGCCGAAGTTATGGCTTGTTCCCGACTGCAGGGCCTTGCCGTCATGCATCAGCGCCTCGATCGTATAGGTGGAGCTGGCGCCGGCAAACTTCTCCTTATCCGTCTTCTGGCCGCGGATGACCGGGATTGCCAGGACCTCTTCGCAGAAGTCGGCATACAGATTCAGCATCTGAATCGTCCTCTCCTCAGCCTCCTGCGCAGTGGCATGGGCGGTGTGGCCCTCCTGCCACAAAAACTCTCTGGAGCGGAGGAAGGGACGGGTCGTCTTCTCCCAGCGGACCACGGAGCACCACTGGTTGTATACCCGGGGCAGGTCCCGGTAGGAATGAATATCCTTCGCGTAAAAATCACAGAACAGGGTTTCCGAGGTAGGGCGCACGCAGAGACGCTCCTGCAGCGGCTCCAGGCCGCCGTGGGTCACCCAGGCCACCTCCGGCGCGAACCCTTCCACATGATCTTTCTCCTTCTGCAGCAGGCTCTCCGGG
>CAYRMW010000081.1:0-4774 GCA_964425595.1 uncultured Lachnospiraceae bacterium | reverse complement strand
CAAACAGTTCCCCCCCGCTTGACTGCCATTCCAAAAAATGTTAAGGTATCGATAAGAATATCCCGGGCGGCCTGCCGACCGGATCAGGAGGTTACACGATGACATACGAAGAATTATTTCAGAAGATCAAAGGCATGTTTATGAAGGCCGACGTCAGCAAGATCCATGAACATCTGGCGTTTCAGTTCAATATTACCGGCGAAGCGGAAGGCGCGTTTTACGCGGAAGTAAAAGACGGCGTTCTCTCCATCGAGCCGTACGAGTATTATGACCGGGATGCGATTTTCATCTGCAGCGCAGATACGCTTTTAAAGATCGCCGCAGGAAAACTGGATCCTGTTTTTGCGTTTACTACAGGAAAACTGAAAGTAGAAGGAAGCCTGGAAAAGGCGCTGGAGCTGAAGAAATTCATGTAGCTTTCCGCCGCCCTTTTTGGGGCTGCATCAGAAAGGAGTGATTTGGAGATGAAATTGATCCGATACCTTCTGGGAGCCGCAGCGGTGGCCGCTGCCGGCGAATATGCCCTGGCCCGTTATTTTTTTCGCCGCACCATGATCCGCTCCCATGCCAAGAATGAACGGACCATGAAAATGTCCGGCACCGACTGGGATGTGTATATTCCCGCGATCCGCGCGCGCCGGGAATGGATGGAGCAGCAGCCTAAAGAAGAGGTCTTTATCACCTCCCGGGACGGTTTAAAGCTTCACGGCACATTCTATCCCCGCCCGGATATCAAACGAGTAGTAATCTGCTTCCATGGATACTCCAGCGACGGCGCGAGTGATTACGCATCACTGGGCAAGTTTTACCTGGAGCATGATTTCCAGGTGCTTCTCGTGGATGAGCGCGCGCACGGCAAAAGCGAAGGCACTTACATCGGCTTCGGCTGTCTGGACCGGTACGATGCCAGAGCCTGGATCGATTATGTGATCGCCCGCATGGGAAATGACTGCCAGATCCTTCTCCAGGGAATTTCCATGGGAGCCGCCACCGTGCTGATGACGACCGGCCTCGCTCTTCCGTCTCAGGTTAAGGCGGCCGTATCCGACTGCGCCTTTACCTCTGCCTACCACGTCTTCAAATCCGTGCTGAATACCATGTATCACCTGCCGGCATTTCCGTTAATGAATCTTGCGGATATCATGAACCGGCGCCATGCAGGATACGGTCTGAATGAGTGCAACGCAGCGAATGAAGTGGCCAAATCCGTCACGCCAACTCTTTTCATCCACGGAGACCGGGATACCTTTGTCCCCTGCTCCATGGTCTACGAGCTTTATTCTGCCTGCGCGGCGCCAAAAGAACTGCTGATCGTCCACGGCGCCAGTCATGCCGAAGCCTATTATAAGGATACTGCCGCATATGAAGGCGCAGTGAATCAGTTGATCAATCAATATTTCCAGGGAGGGAACATCTAGTATGAAAACAAGAAAAGGCAATAAAGTCTATCCCCTGACTTCCGCCCAGAATCTGCATTTCTACTGTCTGAAGTACTGCCCTGCCAAACAGGTTTTAAACATTGGTTCCAGCCTGACGATCCAGCTGGATCTGAACTGGGATGTGCTGAGGGAGTGTATTAAGGAAGCCATTGACCGCTGCGAAGCCATGCGCCTGCGTTTTGCCGAGGATAAGGACGGAACAGTCTATCAGTATGTGGTCCGCCAGGATGACTCGGTGATCGAACAGTTTGACTTTACCGGCTGGACGCAGGAAGCAGCGGACGCAAAAATGCGGGAATGGACAGAGACCCCCTTTGCCCGCTACGATTCCCCCATGCACCACATCGTCATCATCAAGATGCCGGACGGTTTCCAGGGGATTTATATCGCGGTAGACCATATGACCATGGACGCCCAGTCGCTGATCCTGTTCTTCCGGGATATCATCGAATTATATGCCAGCCGGATGTATGAAGGCATTGATCCGCCCAAACCCATGGCGTCCTACATCCAGCAGCTGAAGAAAGACCTGGAGTACGAAGCCGGTTCAAAGGCCAGCCAGAAAGACCGGGAATTCTTCCAGAGGCTGATCGCGTCTTCCGAGCCGATCTTTGCCGACATCTACGGACCGGGCAAACTGGAAGCAGAGCGGAAAGCGACCGGAAATCCCAATCTCCGCGCCGCCACCAACACTTCCACCAACGTGGAAGCCAATATCACCACCTTCCATCTGGAGACCGATCCTTCCGCCAGGATGTTCCGGTTCTGCGAAGACCAGCAGGTTTCCATGACCTGCCTGCTGTTGATGGGCCTGCGCACCTACCTGCAGAAGGAAAATCATCTGGATGATATCTCCCTGACGACCACCATCGCCCGCAGGGCGACCCTGCAGGAGAAACGCTCCGGCGGGACCAGAATCCACTGCTTCCCGTTCCGCACCATCGTCCCCCGTGAGGACACCTTCATCGAGGGCATTTACAAGATCCGCGATATGCAGAACCAGTACTTCCGTCACGCCAATTTCAGCCCGACTGAGTACTATTATTTCCGTTCGCAGTATTATCACCTGGCCGACGGGCAGACCTACGAACCGCTTTCTCTGACCTATCAGCCCCTGTCCATGCGCTATGACGGCCCGGGACTGGAAAAGCTTGACGGGATCCAGTACCGGACGGCCCGCTACTCCAACGGCGTCGCTGCCCACACGCTGTATCTGACCGTAAGCCAGAACGCGGAGGACAACGGCCTGGATTTCTGTTTTGAATATCAGACCGGTGTAGTGACCCCCGAAAAGCTTCAGGAGATCTACTACTATCTTTGCCGCATCATCTTCCGCGGGATCGAGGACTGCAGCCGCACGGTCGGCGAGGTGATCGACTGGAGCTGACCACGGCTCTTGTCTGCGGTAAACCATATTCAGGAGGAAAGAAATATGTTTGAAGAATTAAAGAAAACGATCTGTGGGTATGTTGACGTAAATCCGGAAGAGATCACCGAGGATTCCCGTTTTATCGAAGATCTCGGCTTTACTTCCTATGATTTTATGAGCCTGGTGGGCGAACTGGAGGATCAGTACGACATCGAGGTCAATGAACGGGATGTCGTGAACGTAAAGACGGTAGGCCAGGCAATCGAATACATCAAGTCTCTTCAGGATTAAAGAAAAGGAGATCATATGGCAGTAGAAACCTTACGGGATGTGATCCGTCATAGCGCAGCCTCATACGGCAGCCAGACCGCATTTCGCTACAAGATCGGAAAAAAAGAACTGGAAGATAAAACCTACAGCCAGTTAAACCGGGATTCCATGGCAGTGAGCCGGATGCTGGCAGCACGGGACATGCTGGGCAGGCATATCGCGCTGATCGGCGCCACTTCCTACCCCTGGATCATCAGTTATTTCGGCATCACCAACAGCGGCAGCGTAGCCGTTCCCATCGACGCCCAGCTTCCGGCAGCCGCCATCGCCGAGCTTTTAAACCGGGCCGATGTGGAAATGCTCATCATCGATGAGATCCGCGCGGATGTCATCCCGGAAGTGCAGAAGCAATGCCCGCAGATCGGCTGCATCATTTCCATGCAGGCCGAAGAAAGCACCCCCGAAATCCTGTCCCTTTCCCGTCTTCTTAAGGAGCACGAAGGGGACTTTGAGACAGCGCCTGACCCCGACCAGCTCTGCACCATCCTTTTCACCTCCGGCACTACGGGGAAAAGCAAGGGCGTCATGCTGAGCCACAAAAACCTGACGGACAATGCCGTGTGCCTGGATATGAAGATCCCGGCCGGCACGGTTTCCATGACTCTCCTTCCGATCAATCATGTGTATTGCCTGACCATGGACATCATCAAGGGCATCTATATCGGCATGCTGATCTGCATCAATGATTCGATCATGCATGTACAAAAGAACCTCAAGCTGTTTAAGCCGGAGATCGTCCTTGTCGTTCCCATGGTGATCGAGTCCATCTACGCCAAACTGAAGGATGTGTCAAAGCTGATCCCCAAGAAGGCGGCGGCCCACGCGGCCTTCGGCGGCAATCTACGGATCATCTGCAGCGGCGGAGCCTATCTGGATCCGGAATACATAGACCGGTTTAAGGAGTACGGCATTACCATCTTACAGGGCTATGGCATGACGGAATGCTCTCCCGTGATCAGCAATAACCTGGAATGGGACAACCGCAAGGGCTCCGTGGGAAAACTTCTTCCCAACTGCCAGGCTAAGGTGGTGGATGAGGAGATCTGGGTGAAGGGCTCCAGCGTGATGATGGGCTATTATAAGATGCCGGAAGAAACCCGGGAAGCCCTAGAGGACGGGTGGCTGAAAACCGGAGATCTTGGGTATGTTGATGAAGACAATTTCGTCTACATTACCGGCCGCAAGAAGAACCTGATCATCCTGACCAACGGAGAAAATGTTTCTCCGGAGGAGCTGGAAAACCAGTTAAGCCGGAATGATCTGGTCAAGGAAATCCTGATCCGCGAAAAAGACCGGGTCATTGAAGCCGAAATCTTCCCGGATCACGAGTACGCGAAGAAGAAGCGGATCCGTGATATCCGGGGCGAACTCCAGACGCTGATCGATGAATTTAATCAGGATATGCCGCCGTATAAGCGGATCCACAGCCTGATCGTCCGGGAGACCGAATTTGAAAAGACGACCGCGAAAAAAATCAAGCGGTTTTAGCCGCAGGACATCACAAAGCTTCCGGAGCACAGGCGTACTCTCCGGCCAGCATCGAATGCGGCAACTGACGGTCACCAAAGACCTCCGCTGCCGCATCTTCATTCCCGCCGGCCTGTTTTGGATACGGAAAAGCAGGCCGGCTATTTTT
>CAYRMW010000080.1:2178-5723 GCA_964425595.1 uncultured Lachnospiraceae bacterium | reverse complement strand
AGTTCTTTCAGTTTTTCTTCAGCCGCTTCATGTCTCAGAACTGCTGTCTCCGTCAAACTATTTGTTATCAATATAACTCCCACTGAAGAGGGATCACTCAAATCTACTCCTGTGGATTCCCAGTTCTCTACAATCCATTCTGCAGCCGCATATCCACAGCCCTCAGAATCAACTACTACACATGGCGCAAGCCAGTTGCCATCGTCATCTTTCAATGGAAGTGACTCCCCAATGATCGGAATTCCCGCTTCGTTTGCAATTTCTACAACCGCAGATGCAATTCCCTCTTCCGCAATATGCATAAAGAATGCATCTACATTCTGATTGACTGCATCATTCATCTGATCAAGCATTGTTGCGGAATCTCCATCACAATCAAAAGTAATGACATTAAATCCTCTTTCTTCACCCAACTGAATCAAAGCATCCTCGATGTTCTGATTCCATTCTGATGCCATAGATTTCATCATCAGGGCAATCGTGATTTCTTTGTCCTCTTCTGAAACATCCTCCGATGCCGTACTGCTCGATGCAGAAGAAGACGATGATTCTGTCGCATCGTCAGATTCGGAAGATGTGGAAGATCCACATGCTGCTAAACCTGCGCACAAAATCAAACACATGAGTACAGACAACAGTTTTTTCGTTTTCATTTTCTACCTCCTTAATTTCCTACATAACCACATTACTGTGCTTCTTCACTGCCTTGAACAGCAAATCGTATTACTACATCCTTCGGTTACTCTTCCTATCCCATACCATTTTGTTAGCACGAGTTTAGCCTTTTCATTGTGAATTAACAATTCCTTCTTTCAATCCTCACCATTCCAAATACGAATAAATGACCAATTTTAGCTCTCATTTCCTTATTTTTTTGGTTATTGTGAATAATTTGTCATGGCTGTTAAATTCTTTACTACCTTTATTTTGCTACAAAAAGCACTTAAAATGACCTTGTGTCAAAGAAATTCCGGCTCGTTACCCGTATATTGTCAAAGGCAGAAATGTACAGAAAACATCCGAATAGACTATTCCTTTGTGGAATAATATCGCATATAAAAGAGAATTGCATAAAAACAGAAAAAGGAGCAAGTTTAATGGGGAAAGTGAAAACAGGTGTGATTTTATGAAGAAAAAGAGGATTATTCTCGGAATCAGCGGCGCGAGCGGAATCCCGGCGGCAGTGAAAATTCTGGAGCTGCTCAGACAGCAGGAGAATTATGAAAGCCATCTGGTGATTTCTGATAGCGGAAAAGTTACAATTGCATATGAAGGCGGCATGAAAGTGGAAGAAATTGAAGAGCTGGCGGATTATGTATATGATGTCCATTCCATCGGAGGAGCCATTGCCAGCGGCAGCTTTCGGGCGGAAGGAATGATTATCGCGCCCTGCAGCATGAAAACCGTAGCAGGTATTGCCGGCGGTTACAGCGATTCTCTGCTGCTTCGGGCAGCAGACGTCACCCTAAAGGAACGGCGTAAGCTGGTGCTTCTGGTGCGCGAATGTCCCTTTAGCAGCATTCATCTTGAAAATATGCTGAAACTTAGCAATCTGGGAGTAGATATACTGCCGATGATGATGACATTTTACAATCATCCGGAATGTATCGAGGATATGGTTCATCATCTGGCGTGCAAATGCCTGGAACGCTTCGGGCTGGATGCGCCAGGCTACCGAAGGTGGATGGACGACTGACGGCGCAATAAGAGCGAACGCAAATGCGAAAGGAGAGATATGTTATGAGAATGTTGATTGACGGACGCGAGGCTGACGCGTCCGATGGGAAAACAATTGCCGTAACCTGCCCCGTCAATGGTTCGCTGGTGGGCACCATTCCTGCCGCGACCGCGCAGGATATGGATGAGGCGCTGGCGGCGTCCCTGCAAGGACAGAAGGCCTGGCAGGCGATTCCTCTGAGAGAGAAAGAACAGATCCTGACCAGATTCGAAGGCCTTCTGGAGAAGAATAAGAGAGAAATTTTGACTACGCTCTGCAAAGAATCCGGGTGCAGCCTGAGAAACGGGCTGATGCAGCTTCAAGGGCTTCCGCAATTGTTCCGTGGTTATCTTGAGACAGCGAAACGATATAACGGTCATCTGATGGTTCCCGGCATTGAAGCGGGTCATGACGGGAAAACCGAGCAGGATATGCAGCTGGTAACGTATGAACCGGTAGGCACTGTCCTGGCAATCGTACCTTTTAACGCTTCCATTATGTTATTTGCCTACAAAGCGGCTCCGGCGCTGGCGGCCGGAAATGCCGTGATAGTAAAGCCGCCTACAACGAATCCGCTGGCGGTGATTATGGTCTGCAAGCTGCTGTGGGAAGCCGGAGTCCCGGGCAACGCATTGCAGGTGATTACCGGAAACGGCGGTGAAATCGGCGATTATCTCACGAAGGATCCCAGAATTAACGCGGTTACGCTGACAGGAAGTACCGATGTGGGAATTCATATCGCGGAGATTATGGCGAAAAAGCTGTCTCCCTGCGCTCTTGAACTGGGCGGCAACGATCCTTTCATCATTATGGAAGATGCGGATCTGGAAAAAGCGATTGCGGACGGTGCCTTCTGGAGGATGAATTCCGCCGGGCAGATCTGTATTTCCCCGAAACGATTTATCGTACATAATTCGCTGAAAGAAGCCTTTACAGAAGGCGTTCTGGAGTTTACCAAAACCATCCACATGGGATATGATCTGGACTATGACGTGGAAGTGGACAAATTCCTGAATCTTGATTTTTCCAAGATGGCACATGTCGGCATGACCATGAATCCGCTGATCTCTGAGCGGGCTGCCAAAACCGTGGAAAGCCAGATACAGAAAACCGTTGAACAGGGCGCAAAGATCCTGACCGGCGGCAAACGGAACGGCTGCTTTATCGAACCCACGGTTCTGGGCGATGTGACGAAGGATATGGATATCATGAAAGATATGGAGATTTTCGGCCCTGTTCTTCCGATCTGCGGCTTCGATACGGAAGAAGAAGCGTTGGAAATTGCCAATCAAAGCTGCTTCGGCCTGTCGGGCTGCGTCTGGACAAAAGACTGGAAGAAAGGCATGCGTATGGCGCGGGCGATACAGTCCGGCGGCGTAGTGATTAACGGGACGGGCACGTACCGGAATATGATGCATCCTTTTGGCGGTTACAAACAAAGCGGCATGGGACGAGAAGGATTTATAACTCTGGGCGAGATGGTGCAGGAAAAGGTAATCATAATGAAGGATTTTTACGGCGAATAAACCATCGTCTTTGAAAATGAAAAAGGAGCGTGAAAAATATGGCAACAAAGAGACAGCTTGATAAATACAGGCCGTTTGGCGTAAAGGGCTACGTGTATTCCGGAAGCGGATCCATTTCCGTAATCGGAAAAATATGTAAGTCAGAGGGCTGGAAAAAGGTGCTTCTTGTCATTGACCCGGGCGTCCTGTCTGCAGGCGGTGCGGATTCCATCATTAAATATGTTGAGGAAGCCGGATTGGAGTACAGAATTTTTTCAGAGATCAAACCGAATCCTCTGCAGGTAGATATCGAAACCATCGGC
>CAYRMW010000080.1:0-2168 GCA_964425595.1 uncultured Lachnospiraceae bacterium | reverse complement strand
TATCAGGAGATGGGCGCGGACGCCATTATTGCAGTGGGCGGCGGCTCTGCCATGGACAGCGCCAAGGGTATCGCCATGATGGGCGACAGCGGAAAGTCCATTGACGAGCTGGAGAAAATACTTTTTGAGCTGGATCCACATGTGGCGACTCCGTGGCACACCTTCCCCATGATCTGCATACCGACTACCTTTGGAACAGGCTCCGAAGTGATTCGGAATGCGGTTATCTCCGATTCCACCGGACACAAGCTGGTACCCATGCATGACTGCATTCTGCCGGCCTACGCTATCGAGGATCCTGATCTAATGGCTACCCTTCCGGCTCATGTGGCCGCCGCAACGGCCATGGATGCGCTGGTTCAGGCGATAGAATCTTATGTGAGCCGGGCTGCTACGGAGTTTTCGGAGCTATGCGCGCTTCATGCCATTGAGCTGATCGGGCCGAATATTGTGCGCTACGTCCGGAATCCCGCAGAAGAGGGTCCCGCGGACGCGGTCTGCCGCGGCGCCATGTTTGCAGGCATTTCCTGGAACTGTTCTTCTATAGCGCAGGTTCATGCTTGTAATCATCCCATCACGGAAGTTCTCCATATCTCCCACGGCGATGCCTGCGCGATCCTGCTGCCCTGGTTTGTGGAGTGGAACGGAGAAAACAAGAGGGAGAAGTTCTGGAAGGTCTACAATGCCATGTATCCGTTGGAGCAGGTAAGCTATAAGGACTTTGATCTGGATGTGTTCGTGAAGAAGCTGATGAAGCTGAACTATGATCTGAATATTCTTGACAATATGACAATGGATGAATGGGTGAAATCCCGCGGACGCGAAGAAGGCTGCCCGGACGAGCTGTGCGATAAGATTATCGACATGCAGTTCGCGGGGCGCGATCTGCCGCAGTATCCGAGAAAAACTTCGGACGAGCAGATGAAACAGGCGCTGAGAGATGTGAATCACGGAAAATATATCTATAAGCCGGAATAATCCGGCAGCAGCCTGAAAGGAGCATATATGGAAGTCAATCCAAGAGATAACGTTGTGTTGGCGTTTCAGCATAAAGAACCATACTGGATTCCCATCAGTGCAACGGACTGTGATATTGTTCTCCAGTCGGCTGTCATGGAGCGCTGTGAGAGCCGATCCGGCGGTGCGGATGAATTCGGCCTGGAATACGTCTACAATGAAGAAGCAAGAGGGCCTGTGCTAAAGCCGGGATTTCAGCTGGTCGGGGACGTGGATGAATGGGAAAAGATTCCGTTCCCGGATCTGGATGCCCGTGATTGGGATGCGGCTGCCGCAAGGGATACGGCGAAATGGGATCGTGAGAACAGATTTTCTATCGTCCAGATGTTCAACGGGATGTTCGAGCGGGCGCATATGTCCATGGGCTATGAAAATGTGCTGATGGGGCTGCTGACAGAACCTGAGGAAATGGAAGGCTGGTTTGAGAAGTTTACAGATTACCGCTGTGAACTGATCCGAAGGATCGCAAAATACTACAAGCCCGATGCCGTGATGATTTTTGACGACTACGGAGCCGGGGAATCCATGATGTTCAGCCCGGAAGTGTTTCGGGATCTGATCAAACCCCAGCTGAAACGGATGGTGGATACGGCGCACGAATGCGGTCTGTACTATATTCTGCACTGCTGCGGATATTTTAAACCGATTTTTCCGGATATCGTGGAAATCGGCGTAGATGCCGTGCATCCGGTGCAGGTAGCCAATGATCCGATTGAGCTGAAACAAAAATATGGAGACAGGATTACATTCCTGGGCGGTTATGACAATGTGAATATTCTTGACCGGGCGGACTGCACAGAAGATGAGGCTCGTGCGGAGCTGCGACGGGTGCTTACAGAACTGGCCCCCGGAGGCAGCTATGTGGCTTGGCAGTCATTCTTCTGCCGTCAGCCGGAAGCCTATATGGACGAATATTGGAAAATGGTAGGGCCGGTGAAAAAGGCCGTTCTGGAACGTTGAGGGAAAAGAGTTTGGGAGGATAGAAGTTTGGCAGAAATTTTCAGTTTAAGAGATGCAATTGATTTTTTGAAAACCGTGCCCGGCCAGTACGCCGAGACGGATGTACCGGTAAAGCCTCATGCCGAAATATCAGGCGTTTACCGGTATGTGGGTGCCGGTGGGACGGTGAAGCGCCCCACGAAGAAGGGACC
>CAYRMW010000079.1:0-5874 GCA_964425595.1 uncultured Lachnospiraceae bacterium | reverse complement strand
ATACATGAAGCTGGACCCCTATTTCCGGAAATACAACCATAACAAGATGACCTTTGGTCTGACCTATTTTACGAGCGAAAACTACATCCTGGTCCTCTCCCATGATGAGGTTGTCCACCTGAAATGCTCCATGATCAACAAAATGCCCGGCATTTATGAGGATAAGTTTGCCAATCTGAAATGCGCCTACACCTTCATGATCGGCCACCCGGGGAAAAAACTTCTCTTCATGGGCCAGGATTTCGGGCAGTGGCATGAATGGGATGAGAAGGTTTCGCTGGACTGGTATCTGACCGGCGAAGAGCTTCATGCTTCCCTGCAGCACTATGTCCGGGACCTGCTCCGCCTGTACCGGAAATACCCGGCGCTCTACCGCCTGGATCAGGACTGGAACGGATTCCAGTGGATCAACGCCAACGACGCTGACCGCAGCATCTTTTCCTTCATCCGTCGGGATGAGACGGGCAAGCGCAGCCTCCTGTTCGTCATCAACTTTACGCCCATGGAGCGCAGCGACTACCGCGTCGGCGTTCCCCGTCGGGGCAATTACAGCCTGATCTTAAATTCCGAAGAAGGGCTTTTGAAAAAGGCCGTTCCCTACCGGGCAAAGAAAGGCGAGTGCGACGGGCAGCCATATTCCGTCAGCTATCCCCTTGCGCCTTACGGAACGGCGGTGTTCCGTTTTTAACCTACATCGACTTTTTCTTTTGCCGGCGGCTGTCTTAAGACGGCCGCCGGTATCTTGCGCAGTCCACCCGGCTGCCGAATTCGCAAATTGTTCATGAAATTGTAATATGTTCTATCGAAAATGTAGTGTATAATCAAACCAGATGGCCGGATCCTGACCCGCAGCAGCAACTCCGGTCCCGCAAAGGAGGTTTTTTCATGGCGACAATCTTAGTGTGCGATGACGATGAGCAGATCGTCGAAGCGATAGATATCTACCTGACCGGCGAAGGCTTTCACGTGATCAAGGCCTACGACGGCGCCGAAGCGCTTAAGCTTCTGGACAGCAATTCGGTGGATCTGATGATCCTGGATGTGATGATGCCCGGACTGGACGGGATCCGCACCACCCTCAAGGTGAGGGAGACTAGCAGCATCCCGATCATTATCCTCTCCGCGAAATCCGAAGATACCGATAAGATCCTGGGACTGAATATCGGCGCGGACGACTACATTACCAAGCCCTTTAATCCCCTGGAGCTGATGGCCCGGGTGAAATCCCACCTGCGCCGGTACACACAGCTGGGAAATTTAAACCAGCAGACGGCCGACCAGGTGTACAAGTGCGGCGGCCTTCAGATCAATGATGACAATAAGGAAGTCACCGTGGACGGGGAGCCCATTAAGCTGACGCCGATTGAATACAATATCCTTCTGCTCCTGGTCAAAAACGCGGGAAAGGTTTTTTCCATTGATGAAATTTACGAACAGATCTGGAACGAGGAAGCCATCGGCGCCGACAACACCGTAGCCGTTCATATCCGCCATATCCGGGAAAAGATCGAGATCAATCCCCGGGAGCCAAGATACCTGAAAGTCGTGTGGGGCGTGGGATACAAGATTGAAAAGCAGTAAAGCATAGAAAGGCAGAACACATTCATGAGTACCAACCGTATCCACCCGAAGAAGAATCTGGCGGTCATTATCCACCTGATCTGCCTGTGCCTGGTGATCGCAAGCATTGCCATCCTGTATGTGAATTCCAATTTCGGCAGGGGCATCGCCTGGATCCGAAGCGAGTCCTACACAGAGTCCGACTTATTTTACAACCAGCTCCAGTCCGATGTGCGGGCAATTTTTGACTATGCCACCCTGCGGGATGCTTTCGAGACGGACGGCGAGCCGGACGGTGAACTGGAAATCCTGCGGCTTCGCGAGGTTTCCTCCAGCTCGGACGCCACCATTTCCTATACGCTGAACGAGATCCGGGAAATCAGTGAGTACTACGGCTATTTCCTCCAGGACGACGGGACGATCACGATCGTTTCCCCATCGGAGACCCCCTACCAGAACAAGACCGTCCTGGTGGAGTACAAAGCCTACGACCCGAATCCGAATCCGAGCGCCGGACCCGGTCACGCGCTTGCCGAGATGCAGGAGCTTTGTTACGAAGTGCTGACCACGTACAGCCGCTATTGTTATGTATACTACAACATGATCTCCTCCCCCTCCAACCTTTCGTTCCAGCTGACCTGCGTCAATGAGAACGAGATGCTGGAGGGCGACACGGTGGTTTACACCAATGTTACCAGTCCGTCCTGGGAAAAAACACGGCACTTCGGTCTGTACGCGGAATACACCGCGGATGATCTGAATGTCGATACGAATATGTCCCAGGTCCCCACCTACATTAAGGACCTGGTCAAGAAGACCGAATTCAATGAACAGACGTTCCGGCACTTCATCATCTCCGTAGACACCAACTTCCCCTACGCCGATGCATATACCAGCGGCTTTGCATCCTATGAAAGCATGCGCGCCTGGACGATCCGCGGCCTTGGCCTTATGGGCTTCGGCATACTGGGATGCCTGTTTTCCCTGATCTACCTGATCGTGGTCTGCGGCCACGAAACCGGCAGCCTGGATGACGCGGTGCAGCTGCGTCCCCTGGATCACATGAGTGCGGAAGGCTGTATCCTGTTCTTTCTGGTCGCGGGCACGATCGTCTGCTATCTGGGAAAGGTGGCGGGGTTTCGTCTGCTCCACCTGATCATTGACGCCGAAAACTGGTACTTTTTTGAACGGCTCATGATCTTTGTGCTCATTTATCTGATCAGCCTTCTGTGCTTTTTCAGCCTTCTTCGCCGCTATAAGGCAGGCATCTTATGGCAGGGAAGCTGGGTGCGAAAGTCCATTGCGGAAATGCAGAACTATTTTACCCAGGAAGCGACCTCGCACAGCGCAGCCTATACCTACATGTTCTTTGTGGCAGCCAATATCATCCTGGTCGCCGGCAGCGTCTATCTGCTCCTTAACCTGGAATCGCTGCTCCACCAGCTCCTACTTGCCGCGCTGATCCTGATCCTGGCCGTGCTCGATCTTCTGGTTTTCCTCTATGTAACCCGGAAAGCCCTCCAGGATGACAAGATCCGGCAGGCCATCACCAATATCGCCTCCGGCGATATCAGCTACTGTGTCGACGTCAATGAGTTTACCGGGAAGCAGAAGGCCACCGCCGACCACATTAATCATATCGGCAAAAACCTGGATACCGCCCTTCAGGAGAAGGTAAAGAGCGAGCGGTTCAAGGCGGACCTGATCACCAATGTGTCCCACGACTTAAAGACGCCGCTTACCTCCATCATCAACTATGTCGATCTGATCAAGCGCGAGAATATCCAGAACGAGAAAATACAAAGCTATCTGGAAGTGCTGGAGCAGAAATCCCAGCGGTTAAAGACCCTGACCGAGGATCTGGTCGAGGCTTCCAAGGCCAGTTCCGGCAATCTGAAACTGGAGATCTCCGACATCGACTTCGTGGAACTGGTGCAGCAGACAAACGGCGAATTCAAGGAAAAGTTCACGCTCAGGAACCTGGAACTGATCAGCCGCCTTCCGGAACAGTCCATACTGATCGAAGCCGACGGACGGCGGCTGTGGCGTGTTCTGGAAAACCTTTATAATAACGCATTTAAATACGCCATGGAACACAGCCGCATCTACGTGGACATGGTCCTGGAAGACGATACGGTCGTGTTCACCATAAAGAATATTTCCCAGCATCCTTTGAACATCTCAAGCGAAGAGCTGACGGAACGCTTTGTCCGGGGGGATTCCTCCCGCGCCACGGAAGGAAGCGGGCTTGGCCTGTCCATTGCCCAGAGCCTGACCCAGCTGCAGAACGGGATCTTTCAGCTGGTGATCGACGGCGACCTGTTTAAGGTTTACGTAAAATTTCCTGTGAAAAAGAGGAACGACGGTAGAAATCAAGAAGAAAATGTGCTAGAATAAAACGTAATTTGGCAATTAATACGTTGCGCGAAAGAAAGGATCCTTTTCATGAAATACAAGACACCAAAAAGCCGGGTCCGAATCTATGCCGGGTTCCTGGTCACAGCGGCCTGCCTGAGTCTGTTCGCCGCAGGCTGCCGGCAGCAGCTCTCCTCTTCTGCTACGGAGACAGACACGGAGAGCGAGACAGAAGAAACCTCTCTTGACGTCGTGGTCACCACCGCGCCGGAGACGATCCCTCCCTTAAGCCCCAGCGGCCAGATCCTCCCGGAACTGCAGATGACGGTTCCTGACGCGACCCCCATGCCGGAATACCTGCGGGTCGGCGAGACCCACGCAGCCGTCGCGCAGCTGCAGGAGCGGCTGATGGAACTGGGCTTCATGGATTCTGATGAACCCACCGAATATTTCGGCACGCAGACCGAGCGCGCGGTGAAGATCTTCCAGCGGCAGAATGACCTGGCCCAGGACGGCATCGTCGGCAATTCCACCTACGAAGCGATCATGTCATCGGACGCGAAGTATTACGCAGCGCAGAAAGGCGATCAGGGTGACGATATCGAGCGGATCCAGACCCGCCTCTTCGAACTGGGCTACCTGGCCACCGAAGACCTGATCACCGGGAACTTTGGCGACACGACCGAAGAAGCCGTGCTGAAGCTTCAGGAATTAAACGGATTGACCCAGGACGGCAAGGTCGGCCAGCAGACCGTGAACCTTCTCTATTCCGATGAAGTCAAGGCCAACCTTCTGGCCTTCGGCGATAAGAGCGATCTGGTCCTGGCCTGCCAGGAACGCCTGAAGGAGCTGGGCTATCTGTTCACCGAGCCGGACGGCGCCTACGGCCAGGATACCGTAAACGCAGTCAAGCAGTTTCAGGCCAGAAATGACCTTGTCGTGGACGGCTATCTTGGCCCCAGCACAAGGGCGGTCTTAAACAGCTCCGACGCCAAAGCAATGGGCCTTCGTCTCGGCGATGAAGGCGAAAGCGTTTCCAAAGTACAGACGCTCTTAAGCCAGTACGGTTACCTGTCTTCCGCAAACGTGACCGGATATTTTGGTGAGATCACCGAGAATGCCGTCCGTTCCTTCCAGAGCCAGAACGGCCTTACCGTAGACGGCACGGTCGGCGCGCAGACCATGGCCAAGCTGACCGGCGACAATGTAAGCAGAGCGCGCTCCGGCAGTTCCTCCGGCGGTTCTTCCGGAAGCAGTTCCGGCAGCTCCGGCAGCTCCTCCGGCGGTTCTTCCGGAAGCAGCTCCGGCAGCTCCGGCTCCTCCTCCGGCGGTACGATCAGCATGGCCGGAGGCGTCGAATCCCTGATCGCCGTCGCGAAATCCAAGCTTGGCTCCCCCTATGTATGGGGCGCCAAAGGGCCGAATTCGTTCGACTGTTCCGGGTTTGTGTACTGGTGCCTGAATCAGGTCGGGGTAAATCAGAGCTACATCACCTCTTCCGGCTGGCGCAATGTGGGCCGCTACACCAAGATCACGAATTTCTCCGACATCCAGGCCGGTGATATCGTAGTCGTATCCGGCCATGTGGGAATCGCTGCCGGCGGCGGTACGGTCATCGACGCCTCCTCCAGCAACGGCCGCGTGATCCATCACTCGCTCAGTTCCTGGTGGGCAAACAACTTTATCTGCGCATGGCGGATCTTCGGATAAGGCCGGCAAAGCGGTCCATACCGACGACCAAACCCTGACATACAAAAGGAGACAGCCTGGCGGGATTCGAAATATTTCGGATCCTGCCGGGCCGTCTCCTTCCCTTTATAACGCGCGGCCGCCGGAACCGCAAACGCATAAAAAAAAACACCGTCCCCGCAGTTCACCATGCCTGCAAAAACAGTGCTTTCCAGTGCGCCTTCAGGGACTCGAACCCTGGACAAATAGATTAAGAGTCTACTGCTCTAC
>CAYRMW010000078.1:0-5906 GCA_964425595.1 uncultured Lachnospiraceae bacterium | reverse complement strand
TCGCCGCAGTTGAGATCGCAGCCATTGTTGACCGCCAGCGCCACCGAATCCTCCGGGCCGGAAGTGACCATGTGCCCCTGATAGAAGTCCTTGATCGCCCAGCAGTCCGAGACAACGTGGCCTTCAAATCCCCAGCGGCCGCGCAGGATATCCTTCAGAAGCGTCTTGCTGCCGTTGCACGGCTCGCCGTTCGTGCGGTTGTACGCTCCCATGACGGCCTCCACCTTCGCCTCCTTGACCAGCGCGCGGAAGGCCGGCAGATAGGTCTCCCAGAGATCCTGCTCACTGACAACGGCGTTGAAGCTGTGGCGCACGTCCTCCGGGCCGGAATGCACGGCAAAATGCTTCGCGCATGCGGCGCTCTTTAAATACTGCCCGTCATGGCCCTGAAGCCCCTCGACGAAGCGCACGCCCAGCCGGGATGTCAGATAGGGATCCTCGCCAAAGGTCTCATGTCCGCGGCCCCAGCGCGGGTCACGGAAAATGTTGACGTTCGGCGCCCAGAATGTCAGTCCCTTATAAATGTCGTGATCGCCGAACTCCTGCTGCATGTTATACTTGCCCCGGCCTTCCGTCGAAACGGCATCGGCCACCTCTTCCAGCAGATCTTCGTCAAAAGACGCCGCCAGCGCGATCGCCTGCGGGAAGATCGTCGCGATCCCGGCGCGCGCGACGCCGTGCAGGGCCTCATTCCACCAGTTGTAGGAAGGAATGCCCAGCCGCTCAATGGCCGCGGCGCCGTTCACCATCTGGCTGATCTTCTCCTGAAGGGTCATCTGTTCAACCAGGTCCCTGGCCCTCTGACGAAACGCGTTCAACCGTTCTTCATTGTGTATCAATTCTTTCATCGTGTCCTCCAAATACTGTCCGCGGCTTACACGCACGCCGGATCGAATTTTATTTCCCCGGGCTGTCAGGGAACATAGGCGAAGCCCAGGATGGTAAAGGTCTTATCCTCGCAGCCATCGTCCATCCGGATCTCTACCGTGTGACGCGCCCTCTCGCGTCTGGAAAAGAGGATAACGGCATGGCAATGTGTCCAGCCCGCCTCGCGCGGATCGATCAGCCGCTCCAGCCGGCCGTCCACCCAGACACGGGCCTTCCCAAATGCCTCGCTGGCCGAATCCTTGAAGACCAGGATCAGGCGCGAACACTCGATCGTTAGCCGGAACGGCTCGGTCCCGGCGCCCTTTTTCCAGTTGTAGGGAAATTCGGGGGTATTTTCCGGACGGTCGTCCAGAGGAACCGACTGCAGATCGTCGTCGGTGTCGCAAAACGCGCCCGGCTCCACCTGCGCCCCGTCGTAGCCGTCCTTGCGGTCAAGCAGACGCACGCCGGAAAAGTCATCGCCGTAGACCGGCAAAAACTCCCGCACCGGCTCGCTCATCTCCTGCTGCCGGTCCAGCCGCTCAAACAGGTAGAGCAGGCAGTCCGCCATGACCTGGTGTCCCAGATTTGAGGGGTGGAAGACGTCGTAGAAGTACTGCCGCTTGGTGATCACCCGCCCCTCGCCCGGCCGGCCAAGAAACTGCGGCGAAACCGCCTCAAGCAAATCCACCATGGGGATCTCATGCCGCCATCCGATGGGCGCCAGACGATCTTTCAGGTTCCAGTCGTCGGCAAAAACCGAGAAGAGCATGATCACCGCCGGCCGGTTGGGCTGACGCCAGATCTTTCGGATCAGGCTTTCATAGCACACCCCTTCCGTCTCGTCCGAAGCGTCGTTGACCGCGAACTCCACCACGACCAGATCCGGAGCGACCGTCCCGTCGCGCGTGATATCGCGCTCGTAACGGATCATGCCCAGTTCCGACGGCGTGCCGCCCACGCCGGCCTTGATGTAATGCAGGTTCTTCCCGCCGTCCGCGCCGTAGCGGCGGCACAGCTCCTCAAACGTACGCCGCGCGTAGCAGCTCTTCTGGGTAGGCACCGCGCCCGCGCCCTGCGTGATGGATCCGCCGAGGAACGCGATGGTGACCTCATCGCCTGCGCGCATCCGCCGCAGCACCTGTTTCAGGCGATAATTATTGCCGCCGGAGAGGAACGAGCGGGCGATCATCTCACGGTAGGCCGGGCTTCCAAACGCCACCGCAGGATCCGGATCCGACTCCTCGATCGTGTAGCCGTCGTTTAGGTAGAACTTCATCGTGACCGCAGCCACATCCTCCACACCCGGAAGCTCAAAAAGGAACACACCGGGCCTGCAGTCTGTCGCAAGCCAGTCCAGATCGGCCATCCGGATGACCTGCTCGGCTCCATCTGCCCGCAAAGCAAAGGTATGTGTACTGCCGCCAAACGGCCCGTCCGATCCATAGCACCGGAAAGTAAAGCGCACTTCCATCTCCCGCCGCAGGGAGGAGACCGCGATCCCGATGCTGTGCACCAGGCGCCGGAAACCCTCCACGGTTGTGAGCATCTCCAGCATCGACTCATCCGTCATGCCGCCGACAATCCGGGCGAACGTGATCAACCGGTCGCCGTCCAGATAGATCGGGTGACGGTTCGAGCCGTCATCCTGGGGGACTCCCCCGACCTCCTTATCCAGAAAAACATAAAAGCCGCATCTCCTGTCTTCCGGATCCCGCGGCGCCATCGGTCCCATTTTCACGGCAATCCTCTCCTCCCTCTACAGTGAACCTCGCGCGGATGATCCCGTGCCCCGCTCTTTCGCGTCCCGGACGCGCAACGATCTTCCGGCGTCTCGCCGAGCGCTTTGTGGGACTATTATACTGCCGCTCCCGCTCATTTTGCTTATCATTTCTTGCTATACATATGTTCATTTTTTGCCAATATTGAACAACTTTTTATCGCCTTAAATTTTTATTTTCATCTATATTTGTGTGTGCCGTTATTAGCCGCCATGCTTTTTATGCCAAATTGGCCACCATTTCCAAAAATTATTTTCATATTTTGCACAGTCACGCGCATTTTGTCATGGCAATTTTAGATTATCATTTTTTCCCGATTGCATTTCCCGGAAACTTATGATAGCATTAGGTGAAAGTTGACACTTTTTTCTACTTAACGACTCAAATTTTCAGCATACAGGAGGTATTTCCATGGATGGCAAAATGAAAGTGGCGCTGATGACCGAAATCGGCAAGATCGAGTACACAGAGCGGGATATCCCTACCCCGAAGGACGACGAGGTTCTCGTTAAACTGGAGTATGTCGGCATCTGCGGCAGCGACCTGCACTATTACGAGACGGGCGCCATCGGCGACTTTATCGTTCAGTTCCCCTTTGTCCTCGGCCACGAACCGGGAGGCACGGTCGTCGAAGTAGGCAGCAAGGTCAAGCACCTCAAGGTCGGCGACCGGGTCGCGCTGGAACCGGGCAAAACCTGCGGCCACTGTGAGTTCTGCCGGACCGGACGCTATAACCTCTGCCCCGACGTCGTCTTTTTTGCCACGCCTCCGGTGGACGGCGTGTTCCAGGAATATGTCGCTCACGTTGAGGACCTGTGCTTCAAGCTGCCGGACAACGTCAGCACGCTGGAAGGCGCCCTGATCGAGCCGCTGGCTGTCGGCTTCCACGCAGCCAACCAGGGCGGCGCCCATCTCGGCCAGACCGCCGTGGTACTGGGCTCCGGCTGCATCGGCCTGGTGTCCATGATGGCGCTCAAAGCGATGGGCGTCTCCCGGGTATATGTCATCGACATCATGCAAAAGCGCCTGGATAAGGCCATGGAACTGGGCGCGGACGGCGTCATTAACAGCAAGGAAGAAGACGCGGTAGCCAAGGTGATGGAGCTCACCGGCGGCGCGGGCATCGATCTGGCCATCGAGACAGCCGGAACGGAGATCACCGCCCGTCAGTCCATCCAGATGGCCAAGAAAGGCTCCACCATTGTCTTTGTCGGCTACAATAAAAACGACGAGACCAGCATGCCGATGAACATGGCGTTAGATAAGGAGCTGACGATCAAGACCATCTTCCGCTATCGCCACATCTACCCGATGGCGATCGATGCGGTAGCCTCCGGCAAGGTCAACCTCAAAGGTCTGGCTACGCACATGTTTTCCTTCGACGATCTGCAGAACGCGATGGACCAGAGCGTATCCGCCAAAGCCAATATCGTCAAGGCTGTGGTCAAGTTCTAAATCCGACAAGACGCGTCACCGGCGCGTCTTGCTGGATACTTCGTAATCGAACAGGGGCAGGCGCGGCTCTCACGAGTCACGCCTGCCCCTGTTCGGTATAATCTGTTTTCCGGCAGACAGCCCCTTGCCTTATCTTGCTGCCCTCCGGTGTTATCGCATATGCCATTTTGTCCGGAACGCCATGGAAAGCTTATACATTGAACCGGAACAATACGACGTCTCCGTCTTTGATGATGTATTCTTTCCCTTCGGATCGCACCAGTCCCTTCTCTTTGGCGGCATTATAGCTGCCGCAGTCCAGAAGATCCTGATAATTGACCACTTCCGCCCGGATAAATCCTCTTTCAAAATCGGAGTGGATCTTTCCGGCTGCCTGCGGAGCTTTGGTACCCATGCGGATGGTCCAGGCCCGGGTTTCGGTGACGCCGGCAGTCAGGTAGCTCATCAGCCCCAGGATGCGGTAGCTGGCAGCGATCAGCTTATCCAGGCCGGATTCTGACATCCCCAGCTCTTCCAGGAACATGGCCTTTTCGTCATCATCCAGCTGGGTGATCTCCTCCTCGATCTGGGCGCAGATGACGAACACTTCGCAGTTATTTTCACTGGCAAATTCGCGGACGCTTTGCACAAACCGGTTCGAGGCTCCGTCGTCCGCCACGTCATCCTCGCTTACATTTGCAGCAAAGATCACCGGCTTCCAGGTCAGGAGATTTAAGGACTCCACAAAAGCCAGCTGATCTTCATCCTCCAGCTCCATGCCGCGGGCCAGCTTCCCCTCCTCCAGACGCGCCTTGATCTGCCTTAACAGGTCGACTTCTTTGGCCAGTTCTTTATTATTGAAGGCGCCTTTCGCGTTTTTTGCGATCCGGCGTTCCAGGATCTCGATGTCCGAAAAGATCAGTTCCAGGTTAATGGTTTCGATATCGCGGAGCGGATCGATACTGCCGTCCACATGGATCACGTTGGGATCATCAAAGCAGCGGACCACATGAACGATGGCATCTACCTCGCGGATATTCGAAAGGAACTGGTTTCCCAGGCCCTCGCCCTTTGACGCGCCCTTTACCAGTCCGGCGATATCCACAAATTCGATCACTGCCGGCGTGACCTTCTGCGAATGATAGAGATCAGCCAGCTTTTTCAGCCGGGAATCCGGGACGGGAACCACACCCACGTTGGGATCAATGGTGCAAAAAGGGTAGTTAGCCGATTCCGCGCCTGCTTTTGTCAGTGAATTAAACAATGTACTCTTTCCAACGTTTGGAAGGCCGACGATTCCTAGTTTCATAATCTATTACATCTCCTTTGTTTTTGTTGTGTTTACAAGGTTTTTCGGGTTCCCTTTCGGTGGCACTACACCATTTTTACACCATTTTCTCATTTAACTACATAGGGTTTTATATCAGGATACCCGATTCCTTTCAAATTGCCTTACAGCTAGATCAAGGGATTCATCTGTTACATGAACATATCTATCCATTGTGGTTTTAATACTCGCATGACCAAGAAGGCTTTGCAAAACCTTTGGCTGCATACCACTCTCAATAGCCCTTGTTGCATAAGTATGACGCAATGCGTGCATACAAAAACGAGCGATCCCGGCTTCATCACAGAGCTTATACAGATGGGTATCGTAGGAGCTGTTTTTAGCAGGCTCCCCCGTTCTCCAGTTAATAAAGACAAGATCGTACATAACCAGACGAGCAGTAGTACCTGTACGCCTGTCAATATACTCCAGTGTTTGCGAAGGAATGGTGCGATAGCTCTGCTGGGTTTTGGGAGGACCGGCACGCCAAATTTTCT
>CAYRMW010000077.1:0-6209 GCA_964425595.1 uncultured Lachnospiraceae bacterium | reverse complement strand
AAGAAGTAAGAAAACCCAGTAAAATCAATGGGTTTGGCGATTTAACAATCGCCTACAACAATAATAAATGATAGGAGGAGATCGCATGGATATGATCACGGTTTCTGCCAAAACGGTAGATGAGGCAATTACAAAAGCCCTGATTCAACTGGAAACCACGAGCGATAAATTGGTTTATGAAGTGGTGGAAAAAGGCAGCACGGGTTTTCTGGGCATTGGTGCAAAACCGGCCATTATCCGGGCAAAGAAGGAAGTGACGATTGAAGATAAAGCAATCGAGTTTCTGAACCAGGTATTTGAAGCCATGCACGTTCAGGTGACCATCGAGACCTCCTACAAGGAAGAAGAGAAGGAGTTGTCCATCGATCTGGCAGGGGAGGATATGGGAATCCTCATCGGCAAGCGCGGGCAGACCCTGGATTCCCTTCAGTATCTGGTGGGAATGGTGGTCAATAAGGAAAGCGAATCCTATATCCGCGTGAAGCTGGATACGGAAAATTACCGCAGCCGCAGAAAAGAAACCCTGGAGACGCTGGCAAAGAATATCGCCTACAAAGTAAAGAGAACGAAGCGTCCGGTTTCCCTGGAGCCGATGAACCCTTACGAGAGAAGAATTATTCATGCAGCGCTTCAGAATGACAAGTACGTAACGACCAGAAGCGAGGGTGAGGAGCCGTTCCGCCATGTGGTGGTCGTGCTGAAGAGAGATTCCGGACGGAAAGAGAAGAACCGGGATGGCTTTAAGGATTTTTCGAGAGAGCAAAGATAGACGAACAGGATGATATCGGGTCGGTCATGCAGATGGGGCAGACGACGAAAAAGGGGTGTGAAGGCAGCAAAAACCTGCGGCAGTATGGCCGGCGGCGTTGCTTTCACACTCTTTTTGTTCACACGCGGGAAGGCGCAGAAGGTGAGAACCCGGGGCAGAACGGCAGTCCGGATGCCCGGTATCATCGTTTGGGAGGAAAGGATGAAACAGGATACGATTGCGGCAATCGCCACGGCACTTTCCAATTCAGGAATAGGCATTATCCGGATCAGCGGCGAGGATGCTTTCGCGGTTATCCGGCGGATCTTCCGCACCAAAAGCGGAAAGCAGATCGATACGGATATCTCGCACCGGATCCACTACGGGTTCATTTATGATGGAGAGGAGAAACTGGATGAAGTTCTCGTCCTGATCATGAAAGGGCCTCATAGTTATACCGCGGAGAATACGGTGGAAATTGACTGTCACGGCGGAGTATGGATGATGAAGAGGATCCTGGAAACCGTGATCAGGAACGGGGCCAGGGCGGCAGAGCCGGGAGAATTTACAAAGAGAGCTTTTTTAAATGGCAGGATCGATCTGTCCCAGGCGGAGGCGGTAGCTGATGTGATCCGGGCAGAAAATGAGTACGCGCTGAAATCCTCCGTCAGTCAGCTGGGCGGCTCCGTTTCCCGAAAGATCCGTGATCTCAGGGAGAAGATCTTATACCAGATTGCGTTTATCGAGTCGGCGCTGGATGATCCGGAGCATATCTCGCTGGAAGGCTTCAGCGAACAGTTAAGGAACGATCTTTGTCCGCTGAAAGAAGAACTGCAGAACATGATCACTTCCTTTGACAATGGAAGAGTCATGACGGAGGGGGTCAGGACCGTGATCGTCGGCAAGCCGAACGCGGGCAAATCTTCCCTGCTTAACGTGCTTTTGGGTGAGGAGCGGGCAATCGTCACGGATATCGCCGGGACCACCAGGGATACGCTTGAAGAGAAGCTTTCTCTTGGGGGGATCACGTTGAAGGTGGTCGACACCGCAGGCATCCGGGATACGGAAGATCTTGTGGAAAAAATGGGCGTGGACCGGTCGAAAAAGGCGGCGGCAGACGCCGATCTGATCATCTATGTGATCGATGCCTCCAGGCCGTTGGATGAAAATGACCGGGAGATCATCCGCTTTATCCGGGATAAAAAGGCGATCCTTTTATTCAATAAGACCGATCTGGAAGTCGTGCTTTCGCCGGAAGAGCTGGAGGAAAAGTGCCGACGCAAGGTGATCCCGGTGTCGGTTAAGGAGGAGACGGGCATTGATCAGCTGGAAGAAGAGATCCGAAGACTTTTTTACCGGGGAGAGATCCGTTTCAACGACCAGGTGACTATCACGAACGTGCGCCAGAAGGCGGCCTTGGAGGAAAGCCTTGCCAGTATCCGGAGAGTGGAAGAGAGCATCGAAGGGGGACTTCCGGAGGACTTTTATTCGATTGATTTGATGGATGCGTATGAACAGCTGGGCAAGGTCATCGGCGAGGCCGTGGAAGACGATCTGGTAAACGCGATTTTCAGCAAATTCTGTATGGGAAAATAGGAAAAATGAGCAGGATAGTGGAGGATTGGAATGGCGTTGTTGGAAGAAACTTATGATGTGGCTGTGGTGGGCGCGGGTCATGCCGGATGCGAAGCGGCTCTGGCCTGCGCGAGGCTTGGATTGGAGACGATTCTTTTTACTGTCAGTGTGGACAGTATTGCCCTGATGCCCTGCAATCCCAATATCGGCGGAAGCTCCAAGGGACATCTGGTCAGAGAGCTGGACGCCCTCGGCGGAGAAATGGGAAAAAATATTGATAAGACCTTCATCCAGTCCAGGATGCTGAACGAATCGAAAGGGCCGGCGGTCCATTCCCTTCGGGCGCAGGCGGATAAGCAGGAATACACCAAACAGATGCGCATAACCCTGGAAAACACCGATCATCTGACGATCCGCCAGGCGGAGGTTTCGGAAATCATCGTGGAAGAGGGCATCCTTACCGGAGTTAAGACCGTATCCGACGCGATTTACCATGTGAAGGCAGCGGTTCTTTGCACGGGGACTTATCTGCGGGCCCGCTGCATCTATGGGGAAGTCAGCAATCGTACCGGACCAAACGGTCTGCAGGCGGCGGACCATCTGACGGATTCGCTGAAGGCCAATGGGATCGAGATGTTCCGGTTCAAGACGGGGACGCCGGCAAGGGTAGACCGGCGGAGTATTGATTTTTCCAAAATGGAAGAACAGTTCGGTGATGAGCGCGTCGTACCGTTCTCTTTTTCGACCGATACGGAAACCGTCCAGAAGGAGCAGGTTTCCTGCTGGCTTACCTATACAAATGAAGAGACCCACAGGATCATCCGGGAAAATCTGGACAGATCCCCCCTCTTCTCGGGCGAGATCGAAGGAACCGGACCCCGGTATTGCCCGTCGATCGAAGATAAGGTGGTGAAATTCCCGGATAAAGACCGGCATCAGGTGTTCGTGGAACCGGAAGGACTGTATACGAATGAGATGTACTTAGCCGGCATGTCCAGTTCACTGCCGGAGGATGTGCAGTATGTCATGTACCGTACAGTGCCGGGGCTTGAGAAGGTAAAAATCGTCAGGAACGCTTACGCGATCGAATACGACTGCATCAATTCTCTGCAGCTTAAGGCTACGCTTGAATTTAAAAAGATCCGCGGGCTTTTCTCCGGAGGACAGTTTAATGGAAGTTCGGGTTACGAGGAAGCGGCGGTCCAGGGATTTATGGCAGGGGTTAATGCGGCGATGGAGATCCTGCACCGGGAACCGGTGGTTCTTGACCGGTCGCAGGCGTATATCGGCGTGCTGATCGATGATCTGGTGACAAAGGAGAACCGTGAGCCTTACCGGATGATGACTTCCAGGGCGGAATATCGCCTCCTGCTGCGGCAGGATAATGCGGATCTGCGGCTCCGTAAGATCGGGTATGCCATCGGACTGGTCAGCCGGGAGGAGTATGAGCGTCTTCTGTGGAAAGAAAAAGCCATTGAAGAAGAGATCCGGCGGCTGGAAATGGTAAATATTGGAGCCGGAGAAAAGGTGCAGGACTTTCTGTTCAGGCATGGAAGCACGGCGCTTAAGTCGGGAACAAAACTCACGGAGTTGATCAAGCGGCCGGAACTGGATTATTTTATGTTAACTGAATTAGACGATGACCGGCCATCCCTTCCGTATGATGTCCAGGAGCAGGTGAACATTAACATTAAATATGAAGGGTACATTAAGCGCCAGATGCAGCAGGTCGCGCAGTTTAAGAAGCTGGAAAACAGGAAGATTCCGGAAGATTTTGATTATTCTAAGGTCAAAAGCCTGAGAAAAGAAGCGATGTTTAAGTTAAATGAGAGAAAACCGGCCAGTATCGGACAGGCTTCCCGTATTTCCGGCGTATCCCCGGCGGATATTTCGGTTCTGCTGGTATATATGGAGCAGATGCGGCGATAAACAGGCAGGAACAGGCGGTGCGCAGGAAAAAGGATTCCCTTGCACAGGGAAGATCAGGCGATGAGAAGGAGGTTTCATGAGAAACAGCTTTAAAGTCCAGATGGAGAAACAGCTTGGCGAAATCGGGGTGACGTTAGAAGAAAAGAAGATCGAACAGTTTTACCGGTACTACGAAATGCTGATCGAGAAAAATCAGTCTGTGAACCTGACGGCGATCACCGGGGAGGAGGAAGTGATCACAAAGCATTTTGTGGACAGCCTGTCTCTGGTAAAGATCCTGCCGGAACTCAACAAAGGCGCTGCCTTGCAGATCATCGATGTGGGAACGGGGGGAGGATTTCCGGGCATCCCGCTTAAGATCGCTTTTCCGGAATGTCGTCTGACACTTTTGGATTCCCTGAATAAACGGGTTAAATTTTTGGAGGAAGTATTTGCTGCCCTGTCCCTGACCGGGATAAAAGCAGTTCATGGGAGGGCAGAGGATTGCGGACATGATCCGGCCAGAAGAGAACAGTACGATCTGGCCGTATCCCGGGCGGTAGCGAATCTGTCCACGCTTTCGGAGTATTGTCTCCCGCTGGTCAAAACCGGAGGCGCGTTTATTTCTTATAAATCCGGGGAGGTAGAGGAAGAAACGGAGGCTGCCCGCTACGGAATAGGGATCCTCGGGGGTAAAGTCAAGGACATTTATCCCTTTTGCCTGCCCGGCACTGAAATGAAACGAAGTTTTGTCCGGATACAAAAGGTGAAGCCGACGCCGAAGAAGTATCCGCGAAAGGCAGGGATGCCGGCAAAAAATCCGCTGCACAACTAAATCAACAGGACGAATGAAGGACGGCAGGAAGCATGAAGAATATTTCCCAATGCTTCCTGCCGTCCGTTCTTAATACAAATAGGTATGAATCGCCTGAAGAACCGAAGAAGGACACTCCAGATGAGGCAGGTATTTTCCTTCGGTCAGTATGGTGGATTCGATGGCGGGATTATACTTTCGATATTCCTCGATTCGTTCTTCCATATCCGGAATCGACTGGCTCCCCACAAGATAAATGCTGTTGTCTACTTTTTTCAGCGCATTAATGATATTGCATGTTGTGTAATGGCAGATCGTACTCGCATAAAGGGATTTCGGCGACTTCCCAAGGTGAGCCGCTTCATAGTAGGCATCGATGATATTTCCCCGTACCGAGAAGGGATTCTTGTAGTACTCGTCGATAAATTGCTTTTGAATATTCTGCCAGCTGCATGCAATGTGATAAATCAAGGTACCGATGATCGGGCAATCCAGAATGAATTTATATAACCGCGCGGACTTTCCCGGTACTTTCCCGCAGGAATAAAGACTGTCCGGATTAATAAAAAAGAGACTGTCAAAAAGGTCGGTATTGCTGCTGCAGGCCATCAGCGCGAGAGGGGCAGAGGAGCCGCTGGTCACTACGCTGGTCCGCCTTCCGATGATCGATTTGATGAAATCGCAGATCAGCTGCACATATATGTAATTGGTATAGGTCATATTTGGCTTTTCTGAACGCCCGCATCCTAAAAGGTCGATCGTGTATACGGTGAAATGCTCACTTAAGGGACGAATGATCAGATTCCATTCATAACTGCTTGATGAAGAGGTCAGATCGTGGATCAGAAGCAGCGGTTTGCCGCTTCCGGACTTCTTGTAATGGATATTTCCGAAACGCCAGCGATAGCAAAGAGACTCCGAATCTTCCAGGATGTTTTTCCTTGCTGCGGATAACTGAATATATTTATTGATCAAAGCCATGGAAGCAGCGGCTCCCGTGCCTATGATCACGGTGGTCAAAAATTTGTTTTTTGTACTCATTCCCTGTGTTCCTCCTGGTTTTTTTCGGTCATACATCAATGCGCTGCTGCATCGAATTTCCTGTTTCCACCATTATAATACAGGCATTGTATGAATACAACAGGTGTTTTTTGTGCTAAATTT
>CAYRMW010000076.1:0-6317 GCA_964425595.1 uncultured Lachnospiraceae bacterium | reverse complement strand
TAGATTTGGTTGTATCTGTAAAGTTGGAGTAAAGAAATTGTCAGTTGATAAAAAATAAATAAAAAGAGTATTGGTTCCTTGAGGTATAATGATTTTACCACAAAAAATAAAACCGAAAGGAGATCCAATACTCAATGTAAATCACATCGATACGCCCCTTGTGTGTTTTCTCTAGCAAGCGAAGGCTATGGAGATTATCTCCCTCAAGGAGAAAGTTATAGACTCCGTCTGCGACAGCGATTATTTCTTTATCGGCATCTTCAGTGATGTGTAAAACCGCATTTTGATACAATTCACTTCCACATAACACATGGAAAATGGCATAAATAAAGGCTTCCGACAGAGTATACACTTTGCCGGAAGCCTTTTTCTTTTCCAGTTCAGCCAAAGCCAAATCATCTTAGATTTCATTTGAACCCCCTCTGTTCATTTGAACCCTTCTTTTGAGTCAAAATAAAAAAGTATAAATGTAAAAATGCACGCTGTTCCGATTTTGGAAGCAACGTGCATTTTACATTGTGTCCATCAGTTCGAGTAAAAGACATTTCTGCTTTTCAGTCAAGGTACTCCACTTAGCAAATAAGATGCGCTGTTCTTCGGTCATTTCTGGAGAGGTTCCTTCCGTAAAGAACTGCGCTAAAGTAATACCAAATGCTTTGCAGACCGCTTCTAAGGTCGGCAGCGTCGGAGCGTTATTCCGGTTGAACATATTTGTGACTGTGGAATGGGAAAGTCCAGATTCTTTTGCCAGTCGGTAATCCGTCCAATCTCGCTCTTTCATGAGCTGTTTGATTCGCTTCTGTGCATCCATGACATCACATGACATCACGGAAAAATTTATCGAACATTGTAAATCCAGGCTGACCACGGCAGAATTATGAGAGGGAGGCCAGGAAAGAGGAATTTTAAACCCATGCCGAAAAGGCATTTAATTTTATAAAATCAAAGTGTTAGACATGGTATGCCTGATCGCCTATAATGTAAGTGTACTCAGAAAGATAATTTTCTGATGCTGCACTTACATTATTTTTTTGCTTTCTGGGGAGGTTCACGACGACAATACAGGAGGCGAGCAAGAGATTTCACATTAAGCTGGACACGCTTCAATTCTATTTGGAAAATGGATTGCTTACCGGGGTCAAGATGGCTGACGGCACCCTTGATTATAAGGAAGATGAACTGCAGCGCATCGTACAGTATCACTTTCTCCTGAAATCTGGCATGGATATGGAAACATTAAAACGACTGGCCCATTTGATGGAAAGCAAGATGGACACCACCGCCGAACAGGTAAAGCTGTTGCGAAAATGCCGTTACCAACTATTGGAAGAAATCCACGGGAAGCAGCAGGATTTAGATCAATTGGATTATATGATCCATGAGATAAGACAGAAACCTACGAAAAAGGAGGCATGATCCCTATGAAAAGATTGACTACCCTTTTGCTGGCGTTGATGCTGACTGTTGCTATGATAGCGTGCCAGAGCCAGGAGACCACATCCTCTGAGAGCACTGCGCCATCCGCCAGTGAAAACGTCCCGTCATCAACAGCGGAAACACCGGAGCCGGAAACCTCGGAGCCGTCCGAAGAATCTGCAGATATGGAAACAGAGGAACCAGTCAGCAATATTTTAATCGCCTATTTCACTTTGGGGCGAAATGCGGAATATCCCGATGACATCGACGCCAGCACCTCTGCCAGCCTTGTGCTGGATGGAGAGGAACTGGTGGGTACTACGGAATATGTGGCTCGGATGATCCAGGACAATGTGGGCGGCGAACTCTATTCCATTGAAACGGTGGAGCCATACCCCACAGATTTTGATACAGTTGTGGATCAGAACCATGAGGAAATGAACGCCGGTACTCTGCCGGAACTGGTGGCGAGCGATTTGGACCTTACCCAGTACGATACGGTTTTTATCGGCTACCCCGTGTGGGCGGCCAATGCGCCCCAGGCGATCTTTTCTTTCCTTGCCCAATATGATCTGGCCGGAAAGACAATCGTTCCCTTCTGTACTCATAACGGGTATGGCGCAGGCGGCAGCTATGGCGATATTGCGGATGCCATTGAGGGGGAAGCGGCGGTTCTGGATGGCCTTGCCATCGAAGCGCCGGATGTGCCCGGATCAGCCGACACCGTTGCCGCGTGGCTGAGCGATCTCGGAATCGAAGCACAGGAAGGCAGTTCTGCTGAGGCTGCGGAAACAGCGCTCACCATCACCATTGGCGATACGGTGCTGGAAGGCGTCCTGTATGATACCCCGCTGGCCCAGGAAATCAGCGGATATTTCCCTTTGACTGTTTCCATGGTCGGTTTTGGTGGACGGGAGTATTACGGCGGCGTGGACTTTTACCCGGAAAACTGGGAGGGAGGAGATGTCACCTTTGAAAATGGTGACATCACCTACTGCGAAGCCCACCACAACATGGCCATCTTTTATGCCCAGACCGATGCCCCGGTCCTCTCGGTAGAGGTGAGCCCCATCGGCAGGGTGACCTCGGATCTGGCGTTTTTTGATAGCCTGTCCGGCAATGTGGATGTTACCTTTGCCTTGGCGGAATAAGCGCAGGAATCCAAATGATTGGAGGTAAATTAAAATGAAAAAAGTATTTGCTATGCTCCTGGCGGCGATGATGGTATTTTCTCTGGCCGCCTGCAGTGGAAATGAAACGCAGGAGAGCGATGTGTCCGTTTCTTCTCCCAGCAGCGAACCGGTTTCCGAGCCGGAATCTTCCTCTGAAGCTGCGGAAACGACTCCGTCTTCGGAAGATGAAGTTTCCGAACCGGAAACGCCTTCTTCGGAAGAACCGGCAGAGGAAGAAACAGGAACCAATATGCTGGTGGCCTATTTCAGCTATGCGGAAAACGCAGACCTGCCGGATGGCGTGGATGCTTCCGCCACTGCAAGTATTCAGGCTTGGAACGGGGAAACCACCGGCAACACCGGCGTGGTAGCAGCCATGATCGCCGAAATCACCGGGGCGGATCTGTTTTCCATCCAGACGGTGGAAAAATACCCGGACAGCTATGACGCCACAATTGACCAGGGCCAGGAGGAACGAAACGCGGATGCCCGTCCGGAACTGGCGACGCACGTAGAAAACCTTGAAAGCTATGATGTGATCTTCCTTGGTTTCCCCAACTGGTGGGGAGACATGCCCATGGCCGTGTACAGCTTTTTGGATGAGGTTGACCTGTCTGGAAAGACCATTGTTCCCTTTGTTACCTCTGGCGGAAGCGGCTTTTCCAATACCATCAGCACCATTGAAAGTATGGAATCCGGCGCGACGGTTCAGGATGGCCTGTCCGTCAGCGGCTCTAGCGCTGCCAGCGCGCAGGAGCAGGTAAATGAATGGCTCAGCGGGTTGGGGTATGCCGGATAATGGAGGTCTGTCAATGAAACGGAGAACGAAAATATGGGCTGCTATATGCGCTGTATTTCTGGTGCTGTCACTGGCGGCATGCAGTCCTGACGTTCCGGAAGAATCAGCCCCCACTCCATCACCCGCAGAATCTTCTACAGAAACAATAGAGACAGAACCTTCCTCATCGCCGGAGCTTTCCGAGCCGGAAGAAACAGCGGAGACTGTTTCTCCTATTCCGTCAGAGGAAACTTCTGTGCCAACTGTTTACATGACAACGGATATCAGTCCGGATGGCCTGATGGCTGTATATGAAGCATTAAACAGGGAAGCAACCGGAAAGGTAGCGGTAAAGATCTCAACCGGAGAACCCGGAAGTCATTATTTAGATGCTGATCTTATCGCAGATTTGGTTCAAAGTGTGGACGGCACGATTGTAGAGTGTAATACCGCTTACGGAGGGAGCTGGGCCAGCACTGCGTATCACATGCAGCTTGCTGCAGATCACGGATATACTGCGATTGCCGATGTGGACATTATGGATGCAAATGGTTCCGTCAGCCTTCCGGTAGAAGGCGGCATCCGCCTTACAGAGAATTTGGTGGGTGAAAGCTATGAAGATTATGATTTCTTCATCATCCTTTCCCATTTTAAGGGCCATCGGATGGGCGGATTTGGAGGTGCTATTAAAAATATGTCGGTTGGCATTGCTTCCTCCGCTGGTAAGTGCTTGATCCACAGCGCAGGAGCCAGCACTACGGATCGACTGTTGAATACAACACCACAGGATGATTTTCTTGAAGCGATGGCCGAAGCAGCGAAGTCGGTGGCAGACGATAAGGGGGAAAACATCCTTTACATCAATGTGATGAATCATCTGTCCGTTGACTGTGATTGTGTCGCCTATGGCGCAGAGCCCAGCATGGAGGATATCGGAATCCTGGCTTCGATTGATCCTGTTGCGCTGGACCAGGCGTGTGTGGATTTGGTATATGCCGCTCCGGATGGGGCGGATTTGATTGAGCGGATGGAAAGCCGTAACGCTATCCACGCACTGGAGCATGCGGACGCCATCGGTTTTGGCAGCCGTGAATATGAACTCGTCAGTATAGATGAAGAATGAAAAATAATGTTCTGAAAGTAGAACGGGAAGATGGAAAAGGAAACCATGAAGGCCGCTGTACTTGTCGGCCCAAAACAGATTGAACTGAAAGAAGTCCCTGTCCCGCCGGTCGGATCGGGCATGATCGAAATTAAGGTATCGGCCTGCGGTGTCTGCGGCAGCGATATTCATATGTGGAAAGCCGGGAAAGGCTGGGGCGAGCAGGATGGCTCTGATTTCTTTATGGGTCATGAGTTCTGCGGTGTTGTCACCAATCCGGGAGACAGTAAGTTCAAGGTTGGAGACAGAGTCGTATTCTGGGCGAACCTGTACTGCGGCAAATGCGATATGTGCATGGCCGGGCAGGAACAGCTCTGCCGGGAGGTAAACGGAACGAACTATATCGGCTTTGTCTGCAATGGAGCCTATGCGGAGAAATTTGTCGGTAAGGCGTCCAACGCCTATCTTCTTCCCGATTCTGTTTCCGATGTGGCTGCGGGTCTGATTGATCCGCTGATGGTAGCATACCATGCGGTCAGGCAGTCCAGCATGAAACTACACGATAAGGTCCTGGTGGTAGGCAGCGGTATCATTGGCCAGCTGATCGGCGGACTGGCAAAGAAAGCCGGCGCTTCCTATGTGGCTATGTCCAAGGTCAATGACCGGAAAATTGCTAAGGCAAAGGAGATCGGTGATTTTGACGCCTACTTTGACGGCAACGACCCGGACCGCGCCGAAAAAATGGCCCAGGCCACGGGCGGCGGGTTTGACGCGGCCTTTGAAGTAGTCGGTTCCGGGGAAACCCTGAATACCTGCATGGACGGCGTCCGCCCTGGTGGCGAGATTGTTATGATCGGCAATTCCATGGAACCCCAGGTACTTTTTGATATGAACCGGGCCGTACTGCGGGAAATCCGCCTGGCTGGCAGCGTTTCCTGTACCCGCAAGGAGTTTGAGGAAACTATTGATCTGATTGCCAGCGGAATGATCGACCCGGAGAAGTATGTGACCGACGTGATGCCGCTAAGCGAGCTGCAGCACGCATTTGAACGGATGACTTCCAAGACCGATCCCGTGCTGAAGATCGTGATCAAACCGTAGCAGGAAGGCGGAAAGGCATACATCTCATCCAAGGTGTATGCTTTTCTCAATAGATGCTGAACCGGACGAGGCTTTTCTGGCTGTGATGCAATGGCCCCATAAACCGGTTCGAAAAAGAAGGTGAAAAATGTGGTAAGAAAAATAACCGCACTGTTTCTTTCCCTGTTGCTTGTAACAGCTTTGTCCGCATGCAGTCAAGCGCACAGCGAAGAAGAAGCTTCCGCAGCTTCGTCCGCCAGCCCAGAGCTTTCATCGGAATCCTCGCCAGATACTTCACACGATGAGAATGCCCCGCAGGAGGAACAGGAAGGAGAACTGACAGCTGCAGAGAGCAGTTCTATCCTGGTCGCATATTTTTCATGGGCCGATAACGCAGTCGTAGAGGACGATGTAGACGCGGTGACATCGCCCAGCGTGATTGCCCCTGGAAATGTGGCTCAGTTGGCCTCCTGGGTGCAGGAAGCAACAGACGGCGACCTGTTTTCCATCCGTGTAACAGAGCCATATTCGAGCGACTGGGACGAGTGCCTTGCCAGGGCGAATGAAGAGCGTTCCGGAAACGCCCGGCCTGAGCTGATGGAAACCGTTGAAAACATAGAGAATTATGATGTGGTATTCCTTGGCTATCCAAACTGGTGGTACGGTGCGCCGATGGCTCTCTTATCTTTCATAGAAGAAAATGATCTGTCGGACAAACAAATTTACCTGTTCTGTTCTCATGGCACAGGCGGCCTTGCCGGAAGCGTGG
>CAYRMW010000075.1:0-6385 GCA_964425595.1 uncultured Lachnospiraceae bacterium | reverse complement strand
TTATAAAATGGGCATTACAGCGGTGTTTTGTTTTTTTCAACTGTCAAAGACGGGATCTTACCACGCATCACATCATAAGCCAATCTTAATCGAATCACCAATTTCTTTCATTTCTTTTTTATCACAAAACGATTCTCTCTGTGTTCAACGTATGGACTCCCGATGGGGTAATTGACGTGCCGCCGAATTGACGGCATCTTTGGAAAGTGAAGAATTATCTTTAGAAAATTAAAACATTGAGGATAAAAAAGGCAAAAATTCAAAAAGAAGGACAAAAAACAATCAAATGAAAAAAATGTCTGGACAAGCATTGGGTAATGTGCTAATTTGATAATGCAATTAACGGTTAAGGACATTGAGCATTGAAGAGGAAATGATGGCCGAAACACTTCCACAGAGTGAACGTATCCCGGGTGAAGGAGGTCCTGAACGGCTGAACCGCTATGTATTTAACGCGTAATCAGGAGGGATTGCGGGAGACCGGAGCCGCGTAGTATGGTGACGCGGCAACCTGGTCTGAGATCAGTGTCATATGAATCCCCCTCACTTTGTTTAAACTATACAAAACGGGGGTTTTCAGGCTTGAAATGAGAATGGGCTATTGTTAAAAACGACAAAAATTAAGAAATGCCTTGAAAATTATTAGTGAATATGCTAACATGATTACGATGTTTATTGTTAAGGCAATTATATATTAAACAGCTTAACAAAAGCGTTAAAATGCATCCGAACCGGTACGGATGCCGTAACTGATAAACAAAACTGGCCAAGTATAAGACAGGAAGGAGCAAGATGTATGGAGCAGACCAGTTCAACAAAACAGTTAAAGCAGGTTTTGGGATTTTGGGATTTGATGGGAGCTGCCGTGGGGCAGATCATCGGAGCCGGAATCATGACGCTTTTAGGTTCGGCAATCGCCATGACGGGTCGTTCGGTGCCACTGGCCTTTTTGGTCGCGTTTGTGATCGTGGTGTGTCAGTATGCGCCGCTCGTTTTTATCAGCGGCACCGTGCGCTTAAGAGGCGGAAACTATACGATGATTTCCATGCTGGCAGGACAGAAGATGGCGGGAGTCTACAGCGTCATTTTCTTCTTTTCCAATCTCAGTCTTTCCATGTATGCTTTATCATTCGCAAGCTATTTCATCTCTCTGTTCGGAATTGGAACAGAGCAGACGGTGGGATTTGTGGTACTGACGCTGTTTTTCGTCCTGAATTGTCTCGGAATCGATAAATTTGCGAAGGTCCAGAACCTGATCGTTGGATTGCTGCTCATCGCCCTGCTCGTGTTTGCTGTGGCGGGAATCAGCGGAATCGGCGGAGGAGGGGGCATCGATCCCAACTATTTCGCAGAAAAAACCTGGATGACAGGCGGCGTGATGGGACTGCTGCAGGCCGGCGGACTTCTGGTGTTCGCGACCGGCGGAGGAAATACCATTGTGAACCTGTCCGCTGAGGCGAAGAGGCCGACCCGGGATATCCCCCTTGCCATGGTTATTTCTACCTTGACGGTCGCCGTTGTCTATGGAATCATCGCTTTCGTAGCGGCCGGTGTACTTCCGTTGGATCAGGTGGCAAATGAAAACCTGACGATCGTAGCAAATGAAATACTTCCATACCCCATTTATGTATTCTTTATTATCTGCGGCGCAGGATTTGCCCTGATTTCGACGCTGAACGCGCAGTTTGCCTGGGCGACCAAGCCTACGATGCAGGCATGCGATGACGGATGGCTGCCGAAGGGGCTGGCGAAGTTGTCTAAGTGGAATACGCCGATCGTGATTCTTGGATTATTATATGTCCTTGGCGTGATTTGTATTCTGACCGGATTAAGCGTAGCCGTATTGGGGAATATCTGCCTGATTGCCACCGGAGTCGCAACGCTGATGGTAAATGCTTTCCTGTGGAAGCTGCCCCGGGTTGTTCCTGAGGAATGGAAGGCCTCGAAATTCCGGGTAAGCAACCCGGTGTTGATCTTCGTTTCCATCATCGGCTCGCTGGCTGCCATTTTTAATATCTACTTAAATGCGAGCACCCTCTCGGCTACCCTGATCGTGGTTAATGTGATTGTGATCGTTGCCGCCTTTGTCTTTGCGTTTTGCCGTAGCAAATACGTCCACATGGATGTCAGCTATGAGAAAATCTGAATCGACGGCGGAAAGAGAGTGAGGAACTCCTTTGGAGGATATCGTCAAACTTGTGATCGTATTTTTGATCATTTTGGGAATCATACGACTTAAAAAGCCCATATCCCTGGCCGTGACAGCTGCGGGAATCGGGGCGGTGCTGCTCTACGGCCTGTCCGCCCGCGAGTCTGTCGAGGCCGTGAGAAGGGGCGCCTTCGCCTGGGCGACCATGGAAACGCTCCTGGTCTTCTATTCCATTACCTATCTTCAGCGGATGATGGAAAATCGGGGAAATCTAAGGGACGCCCACCAGGCGCTGAACGGAATTTTCAATAACAACCGGGTCAATGCATCGCTGGTTCCCTTTTTGCTGGGAATGCTGCCGGCTGCGGGAACGGTGCTGATCTGCGGGCCGATTGTGAGAAGCAGCGTAAAAGACTCCCTCAGCACCGCAGAGACGGCCTGCGTAACGTCCTACTACCGGCATATTTCGGAGAGCTTCCTGCCTACTTACACCTCGATTTTTATTGCGATTACCATGACGGAAGGAAGGGTCAGCGCAGCCTCCTTTATCGTGGCCATGCTTCCGATGGTGGCGGCGCTGATGTTTACCGGCTGGGTGGTGTATCTCAGGAAAGTGCCAAAGGACACCGGGTATGTGCCAGACCGTCCCAGGAGCTATTATTGGCTGCTTTTATGCAAAAGCGTGTGGGCGATTGGACTTACCATAATCCTGATCCTGACGCTGAATCTGCCGGTAGAAGGGGCAGTCCTGGTCAGCATACTGGTAAATATCGCGGTAAACCGATTTCGGCCCGAAGAGTTGATTCGCTTTTTTCGCACGGCGTTTGAAACGCGGCTTCTTTTAAATACATGGCTGATCATGATTTTTAAGGAGATATTGACCGCGACGGGAGTCCTTACGGCGCTGCCGGAGTTTTTTTCGGCCCTGCCGATTCCCACGTTTCTGATCTTTGCCCTGATCTTCCTCTTTGGAACGGTGGTGGCAGGGACACAGGCGATCATCGCCCTGTGCATGCCGATGGCCATGGCTGCGGTAGCGGAAGGGCATACCGGGCTGGCGTTGTTTGTGCTGCTGATGTGCATCACCTATGTGGCGATGCAGATCTCGCCCACCCATATCTGCCTGGTTCTGTGCGCGGAGGATTATGGCATCGGTCTGGGCGATCTGGCGAAAAAAACACTTCCTTTGGTGGCGATATTTACCGTGATTGCGCTGGTATATTATGGGTTTTTAAGTTTCTTGGGATTCTAGATCAGAACCGGCCAAAAGACAGCCCGGTTCCGCGATAAAGATACGAAAGATTGAACATTTGAAGAGAGGAAGGGACTGACTATGAAGTACGATTTTACATCAATTATGAATCGAAAGGGTATGGACGCGATCGCGGTCGACTCCCTGGGCAAGAATCCCGGTTTTGCGCCGGATCCGCCCAAGGAAGGATTTGACGCGATCCCCATGTGGGTGGCGGATATGAATTTCCCCACCGTCCCCACTATCGTGGAGAGCATTCAGCAGCGCCTGGCGCATCCGGCATACGGTTATTTTGCGCCCAGAGAGGAGTACTTCGAGGGGATCATCCGCTGGCATGAAACGCGTAACGGAGTAAGGGGACTTAAGCCGGAGCACATCGGCTATGAGAACGGCGTTTTGGGCGGCGTGATCAGCGCGATGAACGTGCTCTGCTCGAAGGGAGGCAATGTACTGGTCCACCGGCCGACGTACATCGGGTTTACCAACTGCCTGACCAATAATGGGTACCATATCGTGCACAGTGATCTGGTGAAGGACGAGCAGAACGTGTGGCGTATGGATTACGAGGATATGGAGAAAAAGCTTGCCCAGGAAAAGATCCACGTGGCGATCTTCTGCTCCCCCCACAATCCCTGCGGCAGAGTGTGGGAGCGCTGGGAAATTGAGAAAGCCATGGAGCTGTATAAAAAGTATGATGTGACGGTGATCTCCGATGAGATCTGGTCCGATATCATCACCACAGGGCATAAGCACACGCCGACCCAGAGCGTTTCGGAAGACGCGAAGATGCGGACGATCGCGCTTTATGCCCCGTCGAAAACCTTTAACCTGGCAGGCCTGGTAGGAAGCTATCACATCATCTATAATCCCTATTTGAAGGACCGCATTGACAAAGAGGCGTCGCTGTCCCACTATAATTCCATGAACGTGCTGTCCATGTACGCGCTGATCGGCGCTTACAAGCCGGAGGGCTATGAGTGGGTAGACGAATTGCGTCAGGTGATCACAGAAAACATTGATTTCGCCTGCAGCTACATTCAGGAACATTTCCGTGGGGTGAATGTATCCCGTCCGGAGGGAACGTATATGCTGTTTGTGGACTGCACCGAGTGGTGCAGGGAGCATGGCAAGACCATTGAGGAAGTAGAAAAGGCGGCCTGGGAGGTCGGCGTGGCATGGCAGGATGGAAGGATGTTCCACGGGCCCTGTCATGTACGGATGAATCTGGCCCTCCCGCTTTCCCGGGTGAAGGAGGCCTTTGAACGGCTGGACCGCTATGTATTTAACGCACAATAAGGAGGAATTGCTATGCCGCGTATGGAAACGGGAATGACGATGGAAGACTTTGGGTTTGACACCCCTTTTGAGACAGGGCGGACGCTGGCGGAAACCGTCCGGCGCGTGGAAGGGAAAACGGCGTTACTGTTTCTGCGCTACTATGGCTGCACCCTGTGTCAGTATGATATCCACCGGCTGGTTGAGGCCTACGACCGGATCCGGGACGCGGGCGCGCAGGTTCTGGTGGTGCTCCAATCGAAGAGAGAGGGGCTTAGGGCACAGCTGGAAGAGGGCAGCCTGCCCTTTGATCTGATCTGCGATCCGGATCAGGCGCTCTATCAGAAATTCTGTGTTCTTCCGGCGGCTTCTCAGGCGGAGATGATGGGGCCGAACACCATGGAGAAGGTGGGAAAGGCTGAGGCGGAAGGCTTTGTCCATGGCGAGTACGAGGGCGATGAGCTGCAGCTTCCCGCGGTTTTCATCATGGACAAGGCGTGCAGACTGTCCTATGTTCATTATGGAGCTACCGTGGATGACGTACCCGGTCCGGAAGAGCTGGAAGCCCTGGTGAAGTAAAGAAAACGGAAGACAAACGCAAGAGACCGCCGGCAGGCTGCACTGTCGGCGGTTTTTTCTGCGATGCGGGAAAGCCGGATCCAGCCATTCCGGCTCCGCTTCCTTTTCAGTCAGAGGCAGGCTGCATTTGATTTCGATGATTGTTTTAAATTTGCATATATTCGAACCCCAAAAACTATGTTATACTGACGGGAAAGGGTTTTTTCCCAGATGTATTTTTCTTACAGGCGGCAGAAGGTGAAGGGTATGGTGGAAATCGTATTTAAAAAAGCAGAATTGGGGCACAGGGAGTTGATATCCGGATATTTCCGTAAATATTCCAGCAGGAGCTGCGAAAGATCCTTTGCCAGCGTCTATCTGTGGTCCGGGTATTATCCGGTGACCTTTGGGATCGTGGAATCCACGCTGGTATTTAAAAGCGAAAGCGCGGACAGACTGGCGTTCGCGTTTCCGGCCGGAGAACCGCAGAATGTGAAACAGGCACTGGAAATCCTTAAGGCTTACAGCGGTGAACGGGGATATCCTTTCTGCCTATACCATGTTACGGAGCGAAATTTTTCCCTTCTGGAAGAATGGTATCCGGGCAGATTTCAGATCCAATATAACGCGGACCGGGCAGATTATGTGTATGAGACAGAAAAACTTGCTCTTCTTCCCGGGAAGAAGCTCCATGCGAAACGAAATCATATCAATCGATTCAAAGCGGTATATGACGGGCGATGGAATTACGAAGCCCTGTCCGATGAAAATGTGGAAGATTGTTTTCGGATGATGCTTCTGTGGAGTGAGGAAAACCGCTCCGGGTCGAACAGGGAAAAACAGGCGGAAATCAACGTGACACTGAACGCTCTGCGCCTGTTTAAAGTGCTTGCACTTACCGGAGGTGTCCTTCGGGTGGACGGCGAGGTCGCTGCGTTCACTATCGGAGAACCGCTTTCCGATGACACGTTTGTTGTCCATATCGAGAAGGCGCTCGCGCGTATTCCGGAGGCATATGCCATGATCAACCAGCTCTTTGTCTGTCATGCCTGTGTGGATTACCGCTACATAAACCGTGAGGAGGATACGGGCGCAGAGGGCCTGCGCAGGGCAAAACGTTCCTACCGGCCGGTGTTTATGGTAGAGAAAGG
>CAYRMW010000074.1:0-7011 GCA_964425595.1 uncultured Lachnospiraceae bacterium | reverse complement strand
CTGTCCAGATGCAACGGCTTGTCAAAGAAGAAGAGATGAATTATAATAGGACAATCGACCGAAAAGATTGAGGAGCAGTTTATGGATATTATTAAGACGCTGCAGGAAGAGCTGCAGATTGGACGCGGCCAGGCGGAAGCCGCCGTTAAGCTGATCGACGAAGGAAATACGATTCCGTTTATTGCCCGGTATCGGAAGGAAGCGACCGGTTCTCTGAACGATGAGGTGCTGCGGAACCTGGATGAGCGTCTTCGCTATCTGCGCAACCTGGAGGAGAAGAAGGAACAGGTGATCGCCACCATCCGTGAGCAGGAAAAGCTGACGCCGGAACTGGAAAAGCAGATCCGGGAGGCGAAGACGCTGGTGGCCGTGGAGGATTTGTACCGCCCTTACCGGCCCAAACGCAGGACCCGGGCTACGGCAGCCAGGGAGAAGGGACTGGAGCCGCTGGCGGCATGGATCCTGGCGCAGAATGCGAAGATCCCGGTGCAGGAGGAGGCCCTTTCTTATGTCGACCCGGAGAAAGGCGTGGAGACGCCGAAGGCGGCGATCGATGGAGCCCGTGATATTATTGCGGAGCAGATCTCGGATCAGGCCGCTTACCGGACCTACATTCGCCGTCTTACGATGGAGGAAGGCATCCTGCAGTCGGAAGCACGGGATGATCAGGCGCAGACGGTTTATGAGATGTACTACCACCATGAAGAGCCGGCAGCCAGGGCGGCCGGACACCGCGTGCTGGCCATTAACCGCGGCGAGGCGGAGAAGGTGCTGAATGTCAGGATCACGGCGCCGGTGGACCGGATCATCCGTTATCTGGAAAAAGAGATCATCACGGCGGATAACCCATACACCTCCCCGATCCTGAAGGAAGCGGCGGCGGATGCCTACACCCGTCTGATCGGCCCTTCCATTGAGCGGGAGATCCGGAATGAACTGACAGAACGGGCGGAAGACGGCGCCATCAAAGTCTTTGGGAAGAATCTGGAGCAGCTGTTGATGCAGCCGCCGATCGCCGGTCAGGTGGTTCTCGGATGGGATCCCGCTTTTCGGACCGGCTGCAAACTGGCGGTCGTCGACCCCACGGGCAAGGTCCTGCACACGGTGGTGATCTACCCCACGCCGCCGCAGAACAAAGTGGCGGAAGCGAAAAAGATCCTGAAGGAACTTATCGAAAGATACCACATCACGCTGATCTCGGTTGGGAACGGCACCGCTTCCCGGGAGTCGGAGAAAGTGATCGTAGAGCTGTTAAAGGAAATCCCGCAGAAGGTGCAGTACGTGATCGTGAACGAAGCAGGCGCTTCCGTTTACTCGGCCAGTAAGCTGGCTACAGAGGAGTTTCCGGAGTTTGACGTGGGCCAGAGAAGCGCCGCGTCCATTGCCCGCCGCCTGCAGGATCCGATGGCGGAATTAGTCAAGATCGAGCCGAAGTCCATCGGTGTAGGACAGTACCAGCACGATATGAACCAAAAGCACTTAAGCGAGACCTTGAGCGGTGTGGTGGAGGATTGTGTGAACCGGGTGGGCGTTGACCTGAATACAGCTTCGCCATCTCTCTTAGAGTACGTTTCCGGCATCAGCAGGACCCTGGCGAAGAATATCGTGGCTTACCGGGAGGAGAACGGCGCGTTTACCAGCCGCAGACAGCTTCTTAAAGTGCCGAAGCTTGGGCCGAAGGCCTTCGAGCAGTGCGCAGGCTTTTTGCGGATCCAGAACGGCGAGAACCCGCTGGACTATACCGGAGTCCATCCGGAGAGCTATCCGGCCGCGGAGAAGCTTCTGAAAAAGCTGGGGATGACGCCGCGGGAAATTCTTGGCAGTTCGCGCAGGATCATGGTTTCGGACTACAGCGCGGTGGCAGAAGAGCTGGGTATCGGCGAACCCACCCTTCGGGATATCGTAAAGGAGTTATCCAGTCCCGGGCGGGATCCCCGCGATGAGATGCCAAAGCCCATCCTGCGCACCGATGTGATGGAGCTGGAGGATCTGAAGCCGGGGATGATCCTGAAGGGGACGGTGCGCAATGTGATTGATTTCGGCGCGTTTGTGGATATCGGCGTCCATCAGGACGGCCTGGTGCACATTTCCGAGATGACGGACCGTTTCATTAAGCATCCGCTGGAGGCGGTCAGCGTTGGTGATATCGTGGATGTGCGAGTGCTGGGAGTAGACGCGGCAAAGCAGCGGATCAGCCTGTCCATGAAACTGGAAGAAAGCGGAAGGCAGACGAAGCGCCCTAAGGAGCGCAAGGACCGCAAGGAACGAAAGGACCGCGTCAGCATCCCGGATCGCGGCATCTTCGCGGGAAAGACGATCCGCTGAGTAGAACTGCGGATCCGGACAAAAAGGCCGGATCCGGCTTTTGGAACGAGGAGGAAGGCGGTTCATGAAGAAAGACTGGGAAACAGAGGCGCCGGAAGAGACCTTTGCTCTGGGCGTTCAGCTGGGACAGGAGGCGCAGCCGGGACAGGTCTACTGCCTGGAAGGCGACTTGGGCGCCGGAAAGACCGTCTTTGCTCAGGGTTTTGCGAGGGGCTTAGGCATTACCGGGGCGGTCAGCAGCCCGACCTTCACGATACTGCAGTCTTATGAGGAAGGGCGGCTGCCATTTTATCATTTTGATGTGTACCGCATCGCGGACATCGAGGAGATGGACGAGATCGGGTACGAGGACTGCTTTTTCGGGACGGGAGTCAGCCTGGTGGAGTGGCCGGGGAAAATTTGCGAGATCCTGCCGGAAGACGCGATCTGGATTACTGTGGAAAAAGATCTGGAGAGGGGATTTGACTATCGCAGGATCTCGATGACCTGTCCGTAGGCTTTTGGACATGCCGGAAGGGAGAGGGCAAAGAGGTTGGAAGACAGACGGGAAACGGGTAGAAAATCATGAAGATATTAGGAATCGAGAGTTCATCTCTGGTTGCCGGTGTGGCGCTGGTCTCAGACGGCGTGCTGACCGCGGAATACACGGTAAATTATAAAAAGACCCATTCGCAGACGCTTCTGCCTATGCTGGATGAGGTGGTTAGACTGCTGGATCAGGATCTGCATACCATAGACGGGATTGCGGTGTCAGCAGGCCCGGGGTCATTTACCGGACTGCGGATCGGCTCCGCCACGGCCAAAGGGCTTGGGCTGGCGTTAAAGAAACCGCTTCTGGCTATCCCCACAGTGGAAGCGCTTGCCTATAATTTATGGGGGGCTTCCTCGCTGATCTGTCCGATCATGGATGCCAGAAGGAATCAGGTGTACACGGGACTGTATTATGCGGAGGATGAGATCCGGATCGAGAAGGCGCCCTGCGCCGTGGACATGCACCAGTTGATTGGCGAACTCAATGCCAGAGGCGAGAAGGTGCTTTTTTTGGGGGATGGCGTGCCGGTCTATGCGGCGATGATTCGCGAGGAGATCTCTGTTCCGTGCGCGTTTGCGCCGGCGCAGAGCGGCAGGCAGAGAGCGGCCAGTGTCGCGTCGCTCGGAGAGCTTTACATGAAGCAGGGAAGGCTGGTGACGGCTGCCGGATTCAAGCCGGAGTATCTCCGGAAACCGCAGGCGGAGAGGGAAAGAGAAGGGATTGCATTGTGAACATCCGATCTATGACAGACGTGGATTTAAAGCAGGCGGCCGCCATTGAGGCTGCCTGTTTTCAGGAGCCGTGGTCTTTGGAGGTTCTGGCTTCAGGCCTGAATAAAGAATGGAACCTTTATCTGGCGGCAGAGGTGGACGGACAGTTGGCCGGATACGGCGCGGCCTGCGTGATCGCCGGAGAGGGAGAGATCCAGAGGATCGCGGTGCTGGATGCGTACCGCCGGCAGGGCCATGGCCGGAAGCTATTGGACGCGCTGGTGGTGGCATGCAGGGGCCGGGGGGCCAGAGCGATGACGCTGGAGGTCAGGGAGTCCAATGAACCGGCCATCCGGCTGTACTTTGCCGCCGGATTCCGTATCGAAGCGCAGAGAAAAGATTATTACCGCAATCCCCGGGAAGACGCGCTGATCATGTGGAAGCGCGGGATATAGAAACCCTGCGACGGCAGAAAGGTTTCTGCGTCGGGGAAAGCAGAAGGAGATAAGAGCATGTTAGATGTCTGCCTGTTGGGGACCGGAGGGATGATGCCGCTGCCATATCGCTGGCTTACCTCCCTGATGACCCGCTGTGAAGGAAGCAATCTTTTGATCGACTGCGGAGAGGGGACCCAGATCGCATTGAAAGAAAAGGGCTGGAGCCCCAAGCCGGTTGATTATATTTGCTTTACGCATTACCACGCCGATCACATCAGCGGCCTGCCCGGCCTGCTTTTGACGATGGGTAACGCAGAACGCACGGAGCCGGTGATCATGATCGGGCCCAGAGGATTGGAACGTGTGGTGGGGGCCCTGCGGATGATCGCGCCGGAGCTTCCGTTCGAACTGCGTTTTTTTGAGCTGACGGAGAACATCCATCAGTTTCATCTGGGGCCATATATCCTGGATGCGTATCGCGTCAGCCATAACGTGATCTGCTACGGTTACGCGATCACCATACCGCGGGCAGGGCGCTTCGATGTGGAGCGCGCCCGTGCCGCGAACATTCCGCAGAAATACTGGAGCCGGCTGCAGAAGGGGCAGACGGTAGAAGAGGATGGGAGGATCCTGACGCCGGATATGGTCCTTGGACCGCAGCGGCGGGGGATCCGGGTTTCCTATTGCACCGATACCCGCCCGGTGCCGGTGATCGCGGAGTACGCGAAAGGAGCGGATCTGATGATCTGCGAAGGGATGTACGGCGAAAAGGACAAAGCGGCCAAGGCGAAGGAATATAAGCACATGACGTTTTATGAAGCGGCCAGGCTGGCAAAGGAAGCGCGTCCTAAAGAAATGTGGCTGACCCATTACAGTCCTTCGCTGACCCGTCCGGATGATTTTATGGACGAAGTCCGGGCAATCTTCCCGGCGGCGAAGGCGGCTCGGGATGGCTGGAGCAGAGAGCTGGGGTTTGAGGAGGACTGAGGATGAACGAAGATATCTATATTCTGGCGATTGAAAGCTCCTGCGATGAGACAGCGGCGGCTGTAGTCAAGAATGGTCGGACGGTATTATCGAATGTGATCTATTCGCAGATTGCGCTCCATACGCTGTACGGCGGCGTCGTGCCGGAGATCGCGTCCAGGAAGCACATCGAAAAGATCAATCCGGTGATCGAGGAGGCGCTTTCGGAGGCGAAGATGACACTGGAGGAGATGACGGCGGTCGCGGTAACCTACGGCCCCGGACTGGTTGGCGCCCTGCTGGTCGGCGTGGCGGAGGCCAAAGCCATTGCCTATGCTGCGGGCAAGCCGCTGATCGGGGTACACCATATCGAAGGACATGTTTCGGCCAACTTCATCGAGCATCCGGATCTGGAGCCTCCCTTTGTGTGCCTGATCGTATCCGGAGGACATACGCACCTGGTGATCGTGAAAGATTACGGCGAATTCGAGATTCTGGGACGCACCAGAGACGATGCGGCAGGGGAAGCTTTTGATAAGGTGGCCCGTGCCGTGGGGCTAGGATACCCGGGCGGTCCAAAGATCGATCAGGCGGCCCGTGATGGAAATCCGGACGCGATCGATTTTCCGCGCGGAAAGGTCGAAGGTGCCCCCTATGATTTCAGCTTCAGCGGATTGAAATCCTGTGTGCTAAACTACATTAATCATGCTAAGATGACCGGTGAAGAAGTCTGCGTAGCGGATCTGGCTGCCTCTTTCCAGCAGTCGGTAGTCGACTCTTTAGTCAGCCGGACCATTGCGGCGGCCGGGGAATACGGCTACCGCAAGGTGGCGATCGCCGGCGGTGTGGCTTCCAATACGGTTCTGCGCGCAGGCATGGAAAAGGCATGCAGGAAAGCCGGGCTTTCGCTGTATTATCCGTCGCCTGGCCTCTGCACCGATAATGCGGCGATGATCGGCGCGGCCGGATACTATGAATATGTCCGGGGAAACTTAAGCGGCTGGGACTTAAACGCGGTGCCGAATCTGCAGCTGGGTGAACGCTGAGCGGACAGGAGGAACAGGGGGAGATACGATGAGCGAGAAGATCGGTGCGGTGGTGCTGGCAGCGGGGCGGGGATCGCGGATGCATACCCCGGTCGCGAAACAATTCCTGGAATTAAAGGGAAGGCCCATGATTACCTACGCGCTTGCTGCCTTTCAAGACAGCCCGGTTCATGAGATCATTCTGGTGACCGCAGCGGAATATCTGGATTACTGCCGAAAAGAGATTGTGGAGGCCTATGGCTTTACCAAGGTAAAGGCGGTGACGGAAGGCGGCCGGGAACGCTACCATTCCGTCTATGCGGGACTTCGCGCGCTGGAAGAATGTGGGGGTGCAGATACGGTGCTGATCCATGACGGCGCGCGGCCTCTGGTGACGAAGGAGATCATCCGGCGCGCCATTGACGGCGCCAGGGAGCATCAGGCTTGTGTGATTGGCATGCCGGTGAAGGACACGATCAAGATCTGCGACGATGAAGGCTTTGGCGCGGGGACGCCGGAACGGAAAAAACTGTGGCAGATCCAGACGCCCCAGGCATTTTCTTTTTCGCTCGTTTTGGACGCGTACCGCCGCATCCTGGCCGAACCGGATGGCCAGGAAGGGATTACCGATGACGCCATGGTCGTGGAGGCGATGACGGCGTGCCGGGTGAAGCTGATCGGGGGCGATTACCGGAACATCAAGGTCACGACGCCGGAAGATATCCTGATCGCGGAGGCGCTGCTGGAGCGTGGCTGAACCGGCGCGAAGACTGCCTTGGATAAGAAAAAACGAAAGAAAAAGATGAAAAAAGCGGTTGACAGAAGCAAAGATGCGTGGTAACATACTTAGGTCGCGTTAAGACAGAAATGCGAAAATGTCATGTATATTTTGAGAAAAATGACGGATATCAAAACAAATGCTTGACAGGCCTGGTCTTGTCTGGTATAATGTCAGAGCGCATTTGGAGAGATATCGAAGTGGTCATAACGAGGCGGTCTTGAAAACCGTTTGTCCG
>CAYRMW010000073.1:0-7311 GCA_964425595.1 uncultured Lachnospiraceae bacterium | reverse complement strand
TGCGCCCTCATCACTGCCGCACCTTAATATGCACCTCTCTCAGCTGCTGCTCTGTCACCGTCCCCGGCGCGCCGCACATCAGATCCTGCGCGTTTCCGTTCATGGGGAAGGGGATGATCTCTCGGATATTCTCCTCACCGCGCAGGAGCATGATCATCCGGTCCACTCCCGGCGCCATGCCGGCGTGAGGCGGGGCGCCGAACTGGAAGGCCTGATAGAGCGCGCCAAACTTCTCTCTCAGATCCTCCTGCGTATAACCGGCGATGGAAAAGGCCTTCACCATAATATCCAGATCGTGGTTTCGGACCGCGCCGGAGGACAGCTCCACGCCGTTGCATACAATATCATACTGATACGCCAGAATATCCAGCGGATCCTTCGCATTCAGCGCCTCCAGGCCGCCCTGAGGCATGGAGAAGGGATTGTGCGTGAACACGATCCTCTTTTCCTCCGGGTCGTACTCGTACATGGGGAAATCATTGACAAAGCAGAACCGGTATGCGTCCTTTTCACACAGATCCAGCCGCTTTCCTAACTCCGTACGGATCTGTCCGGCCAAAAGCGCCGCGCGTTCCTCCTTATCGGCAATAAAGAAGATGGTATCCCCCGGCTTCAGTCCGGCAATTTCCGCCATCTCCCCCTTAAGCTCTTCCGGAATGAATTTGTCGATGGGGCCTTTATAGCGCATATCCTCGCCCACTTCCAGATAGCCCAGTCCGCCCATGCCGATGGAGACGGCAAACTTTAGCAGCTTCTCATGGAAGCCCTTGGACATCTCCGCGTGCACCCGGATGGCGCGCACCGTCCTTTTGTGGAAGGGCTTAAAGGTGCATTTCTGGAAGAAGTCCGTCACATCTACGATCCGCAGCGGATTGCGCAGATCTGGCTTGTCCGTGCCGAATTCCAGCATGGCCTGTTTATAGCTGATCACCGGATAAGGTCCCGCCGTAACGGCGCTCCCCGCCGGCGCAAACTTCTTAAAGGCCGCTGTCAGCACTTCCTCTCCGGCCCGGAATACGTCTTCCTGGGAAGCAAAGCTCATTTCAAAGTCCAGCTGATAGAACTCGCCGGGCGACCGGTCGGCCCTGGCGTCCTCATCGCGGAAGCAGGGCGCGATCTGGAAGTATTTGTCAAAGCCTGCTACCATCAGCAACTGCTTATACTGCTGCGGTGCCTGCGGCAGGGCGTAAAACTTTCCTTTATGCCTGCGGGAGGGCACGATGTAATCCCTGGCCCCCTCAGGAGAAGAAGCGCACAGGATCGGAGTCTGGATCTCCAGAAAGCCCATCTCCGTCATCTTCTGGCGCAGAAAGCTGATCACCTGCGAACGAAAAATGATATTGTCCTTTACCTTCCGGTTCCGTAAATCCAGATAGCGGTATTTCAGCCGCAGATCCTCCCGGTTCTCCCGGGAAGTCATGACCTCGAAAGGAAGCGTCTGCCGCACTCTGCCCAGGATTTCGACGCGATGCGCTTCCAGTTCGATGGTTCCGGTGGGGATCTTCGGGTTATAGGTGTCCGCGTCGCGGTGCTCCATCTTTCCTTCAATACTGATGCAGTCTTCCTTTACCAAACCCTTCAGCAGACTGGTGTCCCGCATGACTACCTGCAGCACTCCATACATATCCCGAAGATCCACAAAGGATACACCGCCGTGATCCCGGATATTCTCCACCCATCCGGCCACCTTCAGCGTCTTTCCGACATCCTCCTCGCCTAATTTGTCAATGGTCCGGTCACGGTAAATGTTTGATGTGTTCATAAGTTCCTCCTTCAAATGGGATTTCCAGTATGCTGTCCGGGATGGGCGGCTGAACTTTCCTGTAAAATAAAAAAACGCCCGTCCTGAACAATCGCTCAGGACGAACAGTCTATGTCCGCGGTACCACCTGAATTACTGTCTTGCAGTCTCTCACTGGTTGAAAAACCTTGCTGTATATCGCACAGCGCTCGGCTCCCTTACTGCCCGCCTTGTCGGTTCCGGTTTGATCGCCCGCAGCCTTCTGCGCCTTTACCGGCCCTTACGACAGGGTTCTGTTCGCAGCTGTTAGAGTGTTATTCACGCATATTCACTTTGCGAAGTTCTCACTGTCCTTCACTCACTGGGAACGATAAGATGCGCTACTTCTCTCCGTCATCGCCATTGTCCAGATTATAGCGTGAATTTTTTTTAATTGTCAATGGCAAAATACAGATACTTTCAAAAAAGCAATCGGGATCGGCCGTTTTTCCACATTTTATCTCATCTCGCTTAATAATCTTAAGAGCTGTGCCGAATTTTGTTTCGTTTTCTCTTTCTTATTCTCTCCGGGTACAAAAAACCGGCAGAACGCCTTTCTTCAAGCGTCCTGCCGGTCACCCTGCAATGGACCCGATGGGATTCGAACCCACGGTCTCTGCGTTGCGAACGCAGCGCTTTCCCAGCTAAGCTACGAGCCCGTGATCAGTATTATAACTCGAAAGTCCGGTAAATACAAGCGTTTTTTTCGATTTTCGGAATAATTTGATCTTCTGCACCGGATCGCAGAATTGACACGGGAGCTTGACCCCTTTCTAAGAGTGGCAATAACATAGAATTGTTTTGTATTATTTTGTAGCCCGCTCCGAATTTCGTGCATTTTTCTGTTTCATCCTTTCGAAACGGCGGCGGATATGCCCCCGGCCAGAACCAGGGCCATGTCCGCCGCAAAAAACACGGGTTTACTTTCCAAACACCGCCTCATAATCCTTTTTGAATTTCTCGATCCCCTGATCCGTCAGCGGATGCTTCGTCATCTGCACCAGAACCTTATAAGGAACGGTCGCGATATCCGCTCCTGCCCGCGCGCAGTCAATCACATGGATCGGATTGCGGATGCTGGCGGCGATGATCTGCGTGCTGATATCGTGCATGCCAAAGATCTCCGTAATCTCTTCGATCAGATCGATGCCCGGCATGGAGATATCATCCAGACGTCCGAGGAAGGGGGAGACGTAGGTTGCGCCAGCCCGCGCGGCCAGAAGCGCCTGCGCTGCGGAAAATACCAGCGTTACATTCGTCTTAATGCCTTCCTGCGCCAGTACCTTGACTGCCTTTAAGCCCTCCACTGTCATGGGGATCTTAACGACCATATTCGGATGGATCGCCGCGATCGCACGGCCTTCCTGGATCATGCCCTCCGCGTCCGTCGTGGTGGCCTTTACCTCACCGCTGATGGGACCGTCTACGATGGAGGCGATCTCCGCGATCACCTGATTAAAATCCCGGCCTTCCTTCGCGATCAGGGACGGATTGGTCGTCACGCCGCAGATGATCCCCATATCGTTTGCCGCCTTAATCTCCTCAACATTCGCTGTATCAATGAAAAACCTCATAGCTTCTCCTTCCGGCATTCCTGCCTGTTTCGTTTTGATTGCCTTATACCTGTTTTCCGCTGTTTTCGTCGGCCCGGCATCTTATCCAAGCGACCGTACGGTCTCCGCCACGTGCTCCGGCGTGAAGCCAAAGTGGGCGAAAAGCTGCGCCGCCGGACCGCTGGCGCCAAAACCGGACATCGCCACGCAGGCTCCGTCAAGCCCGACATATTTTCCCCAGCCAAAATCGCTTAATGCCTCTACGGCCACGCGTTTTCTCACCGTCTTCGGCAGGACGGACTCCTTGTATTCCGCGCTCTGCTCCTCGAACAGATCCATGCACGGCATGGACACGACGCGGATCTTTCTGCCTTCCTCCTCCAGGATCGCCTTGGCCTTTACCGCCAGCTCTACCTCAGAACCACTGGCGATCAGGATCGCGTCCGGCGTCCCCTCACAGTCATCGATCACGTAGCCGCCCTTTAAGGCCTCCCGGCTGCTGGCGGCCATCGGCGTCAGATTCTGCCTGGTCAGCACTAATGCCGTAGGCGTCCGCTTAGAGGTCAGGGCGCTGTACCACGCCGCCGCTGTCTCCACCGCGTCACAGGGCCGGAACACATGAAAATTCGGCAGCGCCCGCAGCATGGCCAGCTGCTCGATCGGCTCGTGGGTCGGTCCGTCTTCGCCCACGCCAATGCTGTCATGGGTCAGAACAAAGGTCAGCGGCACCTGCATCAGGGCGGAAAGTCTTGCCATGGGCTTCACATAGTCACTGAAGACAAAGAAGGTCGCCACATATGCCCGCAGGCCGCCGTGAAGCATGATTCCGTTCCCGATGGCCGTCATCGCCAGCTCACGGACACCAAAGTGGAGGTTTCGTCCCTCCGGCGTGTCCCGCGAAAAATCGCCCACGTCGTTCATGTGCGTCTTATTGGAGGGCGCCAGATCCGCCGATCCGCCGATCAGATTCGGCAGCTTGTCCTTGACCATATTCAGAACCTTCCCGGATAAGTTTCTGGTCGCTTCCGGCCTCTCAGACTGCTTCCAGAAGCTCTCATCTTCCCACAGCTTCTCCGCCAGGCTCTCATCATGATAGGCATCCCACAGCGCCTTCATCTCCGGATAGGCCGCGCAGTATGCGTCAAACAGCTGCTGCCACGCCTCCTCTGCGGCCTTCTTGCTCTCCGCCAGCTTGCGGTAATGATCATAAACCTCTTCCGGTACAAAGAACGGCTCCTGGGAAGGCCACTCCAGATTTTCCTTTAACGCCTTCACATTCTCCTCGCCTAACGGCTCACCATGCGCGCTGGCCTTACCCTGCTTTGCCGGGCAGCCGTAGCCGATCTGCGTCTTAATGGTGATAAAGGAAGGCCGGGCCGTATCGGCCTTCGCTTCCTCGATGGCTGCGCCGATGGCCTCTAAGTCATTGCCGTCCTCCACGGTGATGGTCTGGAAACCGAATGCCTCCATCCGCATCCGGGCATTCTCCGTAAACGCGATGTCCGTGCTCCCCTCGATGGAGATGCGGTTCGAATCATAGAGAACGATCAGCTTGCTAAGCCCCAGCGTCCCGGCCAGGGAAAAGCTTTCCGAGGAGATGCCTTCCATCATGCATCCGTCTCCGCCCAGTACATAGGTATAGTGATCCACGATCGGATAACCTTCCCGGTTAAACACCGCCGCCAGATGCTTCTCCGCCAGAGCCATGCCTACCGCCATGCCCATGCCGGCGCCCAGCGGGCCGGTGGTGGCCTCCACGCCAACCGTGTGCCGGTACTCCGGATGGCCGGGCGTAAGGGATCCCATCTGGCGGAAATTCATCAGATCTTCTTTGGAGAGATTTCCGTATCCAAACAAATGAAGCAGGGAATACAGCAGCATGGAACCATGGCCGCCGGACAGGATAAAGCGGTCCCGGTCCGGCCATTCCGGATCAGCCGGATTATGCTTCATATGGTTTGCCCAAAGCGCATAGGCAGCAGAAGCCGCCCCCAGCGGAAGGCCAGGATGTCCGGATTTTGCCTTCTGAATCGCATCCGCGGAAAGCACGCGGATCGCATTGACTGCGTTTTCTTGCAATGTTTTCATGTCTTTGCTCCTTACTATTTTTCTTGCCGCGCAATTAACCCCCAGGGGGTTATCTCTTCTGCCGCCGGACAGACGGCATCAGTCCGGGAGTGCCCCATGCGCCGCCTGACGACCAGGAAACGGCTGCGCACCGTCCGTCAGCGCATGATGGACTTACCCCTTCATCATACCGCATCTGTCCGGTTATTTCTACCGGATTTTGCGTCCGCAGGCAGAATTACGCGAACGGATTCTCCGAGGGATAAAGCACACCCTTTGGCTGGTTGTATCCGATGTCTTCCGCTTCCAGAAGCCGGAAGATCGTAAAGAGCGCCTTGCCGTGATGGCCAAAGGCCACCGCGCCGTGATGCGGGAAATTCTTCTCAAGCAGCACATGACGGTAGAAACGGCCCATTTCCGGAATCGCGAAAACGCCGACGCCGCCAAAGGAACGGGTAGCTACCGGAAGGACCTCGCCCTCCGCCACATACGCCCGCAGCCTGCAGTCTGCCGTACTCTGCAGGCGGAAGAAGGTGATGTCTCCGGGGATGATGTCCCCCTCCAGCGTTCCATTGGTCACTTCCTCGGGAAGGCTGCGCGCCATGATCATCTGGTTTTTCATGGTGCAGGATGCCAGTTTCTTCGAGCAGGTATTGCCGCAGTGGAATCCCATGAAGGTATCCTTCTGCGTGTAATTAAACTTGCCCTTGATATCCTGGTCATACATATCCTGCGGAACCGTATTGTTGATATCCAGCAGGGTGACCGCATCCTGGCTTACGCACGCGCCGATAAATTCGCTTAAGGCGCCGTAAATATCTACTTCACAGGAAACCGGGATCCCCCTTCCGGTAAGACGGCTGTTTACATAGCAGGGAACAAAACCGAACTGGGTCTGGAACGCCGGCCAGCACTTTCCTGCGATGGCAACGTACTTGCGATAGCCCTTGTGCTCCTCGATCCAGTCTAACAGCGTGATCTCATACTGCGCCAGCCGGGGCAGGATACCCGGGATCCGATTGCCCTCTCCCAGCTCGCTTTCCATATCCTTCACGACATCGGGGATCCTGGGGTCGTCCGCATGCTTGTTAAACGCCTCGAACAGATCCAGCTCGGAATTCTCCTCGATCTCCACGCCCATGTTGTAAAGCTGCTTGATCGGCGCATTGCAGGCCAGGAAGTTTAACGGCCTCGGGCCAAAGCTGATGATCTTTAACTCGGAAAGTCCGACCATAGCTCTGGCGACCGGCACGAACTCCTCGATCATATCGGCACATTCTTCCGCCGTGCCGATGGGATACTCCGGAATGTATGCCTTGATGTTGCGCAGCCGCAAGTTATAGCTGGCGTTCAACATACCGCAGTACGCGTCGCCCCGGTCCTGCACCAGTTTATCGCCCGCTTCCTCTGCCGCGCCAATGAACATGACCGGTCCGTCAAAGTGCTTAGCCAGCAGCGTCTCCGAGATCTCGGGCCCGAAGTTTCCAAGGTAAACCACCAGTGCATTGCAGCCGGCTGCCTTGATATCCTCCAGCGCCTGCACCATATGGATTTCGCTTTCCACGATGCATACCGGACATTCATAAATATTTGCCGCGTCATACTTCTTTGCGTAAGCTTCCACCAGAGCTTTTCTTCTGTTCACAGACAGAGACTCCGGGAAACAATCACGGCTTACCGCCACGATACCGATTTTAACTACTGGTAAATTATTCATCGTTCATCCTCCATTGCTTCATCTTGTTTATGCTGTTTAACACAGCCCCTGTTACTCTGAAAGTCCGCCGCCGAATAGGCGGCATTAGTTCAGGGATGCCAAATGCGCCGCCAAGACTTTTTCGGGATAGCTGGTGCGCCGGCTGCCGGCGCATGAAGGTTTGCTTTCAGACTTCCAGATTTTCGCCCTTAAGG
>CAYRMW010000072.1:0-7543 GCA_964425595.1 uncultured Lachnospiraceae bacterium | reverse complement strand
CGGCTGCCGGCGCATGAAGGTTTGCTTTCAGACTTCCAGATTTTCGCCCTTAAGGCCGAGAAACGCTCCCTCGCCCAGTCCGCCTTCCGCATGGCCGATCAGCCATTTATTTTTGGCGAACAGCAGCCGGTCCTCATGGAACACGGCTTCTGCCGGCGAAAGATCGGTGTTGGTCCCCTTCGGCAGGATGACCACGCAGCGGAAGCCGCTCTCCCCGGTCTGGCACGGTGCGTAGTGCAGCGTGGTGGCGTACAATTCGATCACCGTCCCCGCCGGGACCAGAAAGGCTTCTACCAGGCCAGTGTCATACGTATCGTCCGCCCCGATATCCTGCTGACGGCCGATCAGCAGCACCATGTCGGTGACCGCCACATTGATCTCGGAAGTCCTGTGGTATTCCAGGGCATTCAGCTTCCGGTTATGACCGTTGCAGTACCCCACCTGGACCGGAAGCTGTCCGTACAGGTTCTCCTCCATCTTTTTGCAGACCGGAAGAGCCTCCAACTCCTCTGCCGAAGGAACATAAACCACATCTTCCGGAAGAGGGGTCTTTTTCATGGCCTCCAGAAGCGGCCCGCAGTCATAGCCGTCGACTACCTTTCCGTACACCCGGAACGCCGGGTCCGTCACATTCTTAATCTCCATCTTTCCGAAACCTCCTTCCTGACCGGAGAACCCGCTCTCCGGTCCTGTCCTCTACAGCGCCGCCAGTTCCTTATAGCGCTCCTTTAAGTCGCCGTAGAGCTTTTTGTATAACGCGTGATACTTCTTATAGGTTTCGGCGTCCGCCGCATCCGGACCCGTCACCTTATCCGGGGAGATCAGCTTCTCGCATGCCGCCTCCACGCTGTCATAGATCCCGCAGCCTACGCCGGCCAGGATCGCCACGCCCAGAGCCGGTCCCTCAGACTGGGCGACCGTCTTGACCGGGCAGCCGTACAGATCCGCCAGCATCTGCCGCCAGACGGGGCTTCTTCCGCCGCCTCCGCAGGCCATCATCTCATCAACCCGGACGCCCATTTCTCCCAGGATATCATTGCAGTCCGCCAGGGAGTAGGAAACGCCTTCCATAACCGCCCTCAGCAGATGCGCCTTCGTGTGGATCGCCGATAAGCCAAAGAATACACCCCGGCAGTCCGGATCAAGATGCGGCGTACGCTCGCCCATCAGGTAAGGCAGATAGATCAGCCGCTCGCTCCCCGCCGGGATCCCGGCGACATCGCGATTGATCAGATCATAAGAATCCACGCCCTGCTTCTTCGCTTCTTCCACATAATCCTGACAAAACTGATCGCGGAACCACTTTAGGGAAAGGCCCGCGCCCTGGGTCACCCCCATGACATGCCATGCGCCCGGCACTGCGCAGCAGCAGGTATGCACCCTGCCCTTGGGATCGATCGTCACCTGGCTGCTGTGGGCAAACACCACACCGGAAGTTCCGATGGTGCTGAACGCGGTTCCGTCCTTCACCACGCCGGTTCCCACCGCTGCCGCCGCATTATCTCCGGCGCCGCCGACTACGGCCGTCTCTGCGGACAGGCCGGTGGCTTTCGCGATCTCCGGGAGAAGATGCCCCGTCACCTGGCAGGACTCATAGACCGTCCCCAACCACTCTTCCGGAATCGAAAGCTTATCCAGCACCTCCTTCGACCAGCACCTGCCCGACACATCCAGAAGCTGCATGCCGCTGGCATCCGATACCTCCGTAGCAAAGACACCTGTCAGCACGTAGCGGATGTAATCCTTCGGCAGGAGGATATGACGGCATCTGGCGTAATTCTCCGGCTCATTCTTGCGCACCCAGAGGATCTTGGCCGCCGTCCATCCGGTAAGCGGGGGATTTGCCGTGATCTCGATCCAGCGTTCTCTGGGCATGATGGCAAGCATATCCTCCACCTCTGCCCCGGTCCGCTGATCACACCAGATAATGGATGGCCGGATCACCTGCCCGTCCTCATCCAGCATCACCAGGCCGTGCATCTGGCCGGAAATACCGATCCCCTTAATCTCGCTGCTGTCCGCGCCGGACTCTTCCTTTACCTGAGAAAGCGTCGCCAGGACCGCGTCTCTCCAGTCCTCCGGCTTCTGCTCTGCCCAGCCGTTGTGCGGCTGGTACATCGGATACTCTCGCGAAGCTGACGCGACTACCTTCCCCGTCTCATCAAAAAGCACCGTTTTCGTCGCTGATGTCCCAACATCGATTCCGATTAAATAGTTCATTCCGCTACCTCCTCCTGATCCGTCTTTCAACCTACTCATACATCACTTTGATTATAGTACAAAAGTGCAAAAAAAACGTGCTGTTAATTGTCGAATTAACAGCACTTTCTTGCACTTTTCCATTTTGTCCGGACGACCGCTTATGCTCCGTCCCGTTCCATGGGCATTTGGGCTTTACTCCATGAAGGTCCCGTCGATCATCTGCTGGATATAAGCCAGGTACTGCTCCTGAACGTCCTCAGGCACCAGGTCGCTGAGCTCGCCGGCAGACAGAGCGCCATTTTGCAGGGTGCCGTAGATCACTTCCCCGCTGAAGGTGCCGTTTTCCACCTCTTCCATGCACATGGCGATCAGGGAAGCGTTGTCGGTCACCTGGCTGCCGATGATACACTCGTTCTGTCCAAGCGAATCGGAGGGCTGCGCAATATCATACACGGTAACCGCGCCGTTAGCCGCATTCGCCTCATCGATCGCCTGACGGGCGCCCGAATCTACCGCGGACGCGTCGCCAAAGAACACGTCGGCGCCCTGGTCCATCAGGGCCTTAGCAAACTCGATGCCCTTGTCGGCGGCATTGAAGTCGCCGGAGTAAACGATATCCAGGGTGGTGACCGTCTTTCCGGCCTGCTCGCCCACATAAGCCGCCGCCTCGACATAGCCATTATACTTAGCCAGCGTGGTATCTAACTCCATGCCGCCGATGAAAGCGATCTTTCCGGTCTCGGTCATCAGGCCCGCCAGGGCGCCGGCGATCCAGCCAACCTGGGTGGCGTCGGGCAGCAGGGAGGTGACATTGTCATTGACCGCCTGACCGGGGGTGTCCTCGCCGCCGTTTAACAGGGCGAACGCGATCTCCGGATACTCCTCAGCCGCCTGAAGAACCGCATCGGTATACTGATTGCCGGGAGCGTAGATCAGGTCATAGCCCATGTCGCAGTAAGAGACGATCGTGTCGTAATAGGAAGACTGCGCAATGCTGTCGGAAACGTGGGTCTCCCAGCCGTACTCGGCAGCCGCGTCCACCATGGCATTGTAACAGGCCATCCCCCAGCCGCCGTCAGAGATGCTGGAGTCACAGATCATCGCGACCTTGTATCCGCTGCCGTCAGAATCAGCGCTGCTGCCGGCGGTGTCAGCGCTGCCGGTACTGGTACTGCTGCTGCCGCAGGCCGCCAACGACAGGCACATCGTCAGGGAAAGAAACAATGCAACTGGTTTTTTCATAACTTTTCTCCTCCAATTTCCATATGAATGGGTAATCTATCTGTCCGCCGCCGGAGGCGGCAGTCATCCGTATTTATCGCTCTTCCTTAAGATAGGGCTTGCCGGAGCTCTTTGGCCCCGCTTTTTTCATGCCAATGCTGGCCAGCACGACCACGGTAGCCACATAAGGGATCATCTGGAAGAACTGGTATGGCAGGCTGAAGCTGCTGACCTGGAGACGGATCTGCAGCGCGTCGCAGAATCCGAAAAACAGGCACGCAAGCAGCACACCGACGCCGCTCCACCGGCCAAAGATCACCGCCGCCAGGGCAATAAAGCCGCGGCCCGCCACGTTGCCGTCCACATAGGTATTGGCATAGCAGGTAGTCAGGTAGGCTCCGCCAACCCCTGCCAGGGCGCCGCAGATCACGCAGGCCACATACTTTACACCGATGACATTGATCCCCAGGGTGGCCGCCGCCTTGGGGTACTCGCCCACCGCTTTATAGTTCAGGCCGGACTTTGTCTTGTTGAAGTAGATCCCGGTAAAGATAACCAAGGCATACGCAAGGTATACCATGGGCGTCTGCTCCAGCAGCAGCTTGACCAGAAAGTTGTCCGAGGTGATGCCAAGCGTGGCGGAGAGCGTATCCATCAGACCCACCTGCACCAGCTCAGAGCCGGCGCCGAAATAGACACGGTAGATAAACGCCGCCAGGGCCGGCGCGAAAATGTTGATCGCCATGCCGTAGACGATCTGCTCAGCGCAGAGAGTGACCGTGGCATAGGCAAAGATCATATTCACCAGGACGGCGGCCGCCGCGCCGGCCAGCACGCCCAGCATGGGGCTGCCGGTAATGAGGCTCACCAGAAAGCCCGCCAGGGAACCGATGGACGCCAGCCCTTCCAGTCCGATGTGGACCAGGCCCGCCCGCTGGGAGTACAGCTCCGCCAGCGCGAGGAAGAGCAGGGGCGTCGCCATGCGGACACTGGCAAGGATCAGGTTTGAAACGAAATTCCAATCCATATCACGCAACCTCCTTTTTCGCAAACGCCCGGTCAATGGCCGCCTTAAACTGCGGCAGCTTCACCATAGCCAGGCCCGCTACGGTAAACACGATCACCAAAGCCTGGATGATATCGGATACGCTGGTGGGAACACCGGTCGCCGCCTGCATGGTCGTCGAACCAACCCGCAGCGCCGCAAAAAAGATCGCCACCAGAATAGTCGCAAGAGGATGGAGCTGAGCGATCAGTGCCATGGACACGCCGTCAAAGCCATAGCCGGATGCAAAGCCGTTGATCAGCCGGTACTGGGTACCCAAAAGTTCCGCGCTGCCGCCCAGTCCCGCGATCGCGCCGGAGATGATAAAGCTAAAGAGGATGTAGCGTTTGACCGCGAACCCGTTGAACTCAGCGGCAGTCATGTTCAGTCCCACCGCCCGCAGCTGGAAGCCTTTGGAGGTGTAGAACAGGAAATAGTAAATCAGGACCCCCACCACCAGAGCGATCACAAAGGCCGTTGTGGCTCTCAGGCCAAAGAGCCGGCTAAGCTTTACGCTGTCCGGCACCGAGGTGGTCTGCGGCACGCTTCCGTCCCGCAGCCAGTCGGTATATACCACACCCATGAAAAGCGTGGCGACGTAATTGAGCATAATGGAAATGATCATCTCATTCTGCCCCCGGTATATCTTCAGCAGACCGGGGATCATCGCCCAGATGCCGCCAGCCAGGGTGCCCGCGACCAGGCACAAAATGACGCCGGGAACACCGCCAATCCCGCTCTGGGTCGCCACATAGCAACAGACTACGGAACCCATGATAAACTGCCCCTCACCGCCCAGGTTGAACACACCGCAGCGGTAGGCAAAGCAGGCGCACAGCCCGGTAAAGATCAACGGTGTGGACCGCGACAGCGTCGTGCCGAGGTTTCGCAGGTTGCCGAACGCGCCGGTCCACAGAGCCTGCAGGGCCGTGACGGGATTGGCGCCCAGGACCGCAATGACGATGCAGCCGATGACAAAGGCCAGCAGCACCGAGAGGATGGGCACCAGGAAATTAATCAGGCGATTACTGTTTTTCATATTTCATCTCTCCTCACTTGCCTGCCATGGCCAGGCTGATCTCATTGATTGGCGGGTTCTTTCCGGAAAAGACGCCCATAACCCGTCCCTCGAACATGACCACGATCCGGTCAGAGATCTCCAGAATCTCGTCGAAGTCAGCGGAGATCAGCAGCACGCCGCAGCCATTTTCCCGGGCCTGGATCATGGTATCACGGACAAACCGGGTGGCGCCGATATCCAGTCCCCGGGTAGGATGGACCGCCACCAAAAGATCCGGATCATCCTCCAGCTCCCGGGCCAGGATGACCTTTTGCTGATTGCCGCCGGAAAGGTTCCTGACCTCCTGCTCGATAGATGAACAGCGGATATCGTACTTCTCCTGCATTTTCAGTGCATAATCCCGGATGGCCTTCTTCTTTAGATGGAAGCCGTGACCGCTGGAAAAAGCCGGCGTATCCGTGGCCTTGAGGACGATATTATCCTTAACGGACATGTTGCCGATCAGTCCCATCTTATTGCGGTCTTCCGGGATATGGGAAACGCTCTCCAGAATAAATCCGTTCGGGGTGAACTGGGCCACGCGGGACCCCTTCAGGTCCACGGTACCGCCATCCGGCGTCAGCACACCGGTAACCACCTGGGCAAGCTGGCTCTGTCCGTTGCCGTCCACACCGGCGATGCCCACGATCTCCCCGGCACCTACCGTCAGACTGACGCCATTTAGTCCGCTGTGCTTGGACTCCTTGTGATAATCCACGTTCGTCAGGGACACCACGGCCTTGCCGGGCTTTTCAACCTTCTCGTAGTGTGAGGGCGCGAGCTCCCGGCCGATCATCAGATTGGCCAGCTCCTCTGCGGTGGTGGCCGCGCGGTCCAGTGTGCACACGGTCTCCCCGGCGCGGAGGATCGTAACGCGGTCGGAAATGTGCATCACCTCCCGCATCTTATGGCTGATGAAGATAATGCTCTTACCCTCGCCGGTCAGCTTTTGCATAATGTCAAAAAGTCCTTCCACCTCGATGTCCGTCAGCGCGGCGGTAGGCTCATCCAGCACCAAAAGCTCAGCACCCCGGTACAGCGCCTTAAGGATCTCCACCCGCTGCTGGGCACCGACCGCGATCTCCGTGATGGGGCGGTCCAGCTCCACTTCCAGGCCGTACCGCTCCGAGAGGTCAAGGATCTCCCGCTTGCGTGCCTCCTTATCAATGAAAAGGCCCTTGGTCTTTCGATCCCCCAGGATGATATTCTCAAACACGGTCATTGCCTCTACCAGCATAAAATGCTGATGGACCATGCCGATCCCAAGCCGCACCGCCTGGGCCGGGGAGTCGATCTTTACCTTCTCGCCGTGGAGATAGATGCTGCCCGCTGTGGGCTGATACAGTCCGAAGAGAACATTCATCAGCGTGCTCTTGCCCGCACCGTTCTCCCCCAGCAAAGTATGGACTTCGCCCTCGCGAACGTTCAGATTAATGTCTTTGTTGGCATAGGCATCACCGAATTTCTTTGTGATATGCTCCATGCGCAAAATTTCTTCCATGCCTCGCTCCTTTCTTCTCCGACAGCATCCAGAACGAAGCCGCCGAAAATTTCCATTCTCTGCCTTTCATGCATATACAGGAAGATAACCGCAGCGTCAGGAAACGTCACGGAGACTAACCGCATTGCCGGATTCCCGTATGCTAAAAGGGGCGTGAACGACTGCGTCCACGCCCCCTCGCGCTGAAACCGGGAGATTCTGATCCGCTCAGGCCCGGCATCAATATCTGCAAAGCAAACACCCGACCGAAAATCGAGCACCATTATCATCAATCTAGCACAGCGCATCGCATTTGTCAAGCAAAGCGCAGCGGATTTTCGACAAACGCATGAATGTGTTTCCCAACTGAGAGCATTGATCTTCAAATTTTTATATCTTCCCGAAATGTCAGATCTAAATGCCGGGAGGCGCTGTTTATGGACAGACGACCGAAGAGAAAAAAAGTATCACACGAACCCCGAAAAATCCGCAAAATAAAAAGCGCGAGACGGGATTCGAACCCGCGGCCCCCACC
>CAYRMW010000071.1:0-8730 GCA_964425595.1 uncultured Lachnospiraceae bacterium | reverse complement strand
CGTGTTCTCCGGACGCACCGGCGCACTTTTACCAGAATGCATCCCTACTCTCCGCCCGTTTATCCCGGAGCATCAGATCATTGACTGCTTCTTCCGGCGCCTTGCCATAAAACAGCACCTGATTGACCTGTTCAATGATCGGCAGCGACTGATGGTACTTTTCCCCGAGCGCAAGAGCCGCCCGGGCCGAATAGACGCCTTCCACCACCATATGAACCTCATCCATGGCTTCCTGCATGGTCCTGCCCTGGCCGATCAGGATCCCGGCCCTGCGGTTGCGGCTGTGCATACTGGCGCAGGTCACAATCAGATCGCCGATGCCGGTCAGGCCGCAGAAAGTCTGGAACACGCCGCCCATCGCTGTCCCAAGCCTGGCGATCTCCGCGATGCCTCTGGTGATCAGCGCGGCTTTGGTATTGTCGCCATAGCCCAGTCCATCCGCGATCCCGGCAGCAAGGGCGATCACATTCTTTAAGGAGCCGCCCAGTTCGATACCCAGGATGTCCGGACTGGTATACACTCGAAAGGCCTGATTCATGAACACATCCTGGACAAACTCCGCTGTCTTGCGGCTGTGGGCGCCGGCCACACAGGTGGTGGGAAGGCCGCGGCTGACCTCCTCGGCATGGCTTGGGCCGGAAAGCACCGCCACATCCGCCGAAGGAAGTTCATCTTCGATCACCTGAGACAGAGTTATCAGCGTCCCCTCTTCGATCCCCTTCGCCACGTTGACGATGATCTGGCCGGGCCTGCACCAGGCCTTCATCCTGGCTGCGGTCTGCCGTACATAAACGGAAGGAACCGCCATGACCAAAAGATCCCTGTTTTCCATCGCGCGGCCAAGATCTTCCGTGATCTCGATCGATCCGGCAATCGTTATCCCGGGAAGGTTTGGATGACTCCGGCTCTCCGAAAGAGCAACGGCCTCATCATGGATCGCCGACCAGATGACGACCGGATATCCTTTTTCCGCCAGAAGGATGGCCAGTGCCGTACCCCAGGTCCCGGATCCGATCACACCGATTGATGTCATGTTGATCCCTTCTTTCCCCATAATTTATTTTCGTTTCCGTGCATCAGCCGCCGGATATTCGCCCGGTGACGCCAGACGGCCATGACGGAAACCAGGGCGCTGAGGGCCCAGAACTCATGCATATGTTCCGCATCCAGGCCGTAATAGCCGCAGCCGGACAGAATGACATTGACCACAAAAAAAGCAATGACCACTACAATGGAGCCGACCGATACATAGCGAGTCAGAATCACGGAAGCCAGGAACAAAACCGCACAGATTAAGGTCAGCCGCCAGTCCAGGCTGGCCAGCACCCCGGCTGTCGCCGCGATCCCCTTTCCGCCCTTAAACTGCATGTAAAACGGAAAGTTATGCCCCAGGATCACGCCAAAACCCAGGTACAGCATCAGCAGATACAGCTGACCGTCATAAGCCGGGTTTGCGCCCAGGACAAGGCGCAGGATAGTACAGGGGATCAGCGCCTTAAATGCATCGCCGATAAAGACGATCAGACCGGCCTTCTTTCCCATGACCCGCAGGGCATTGGTGGTGCCGGAATTTCCGCTCCCATACTTGCGGATATCGACCCCGTGGAGTTTTCCATAGATAAATCCGGTCTGCAAAAGGCCGCACAGATAACCGATAACCAGACAAACGATTCGTTCCATGTTACTTCTCCTTTTCCTTCCTCTCGCGGATGATAAATTTCAGCGAGGTGCCGCGGAATCCAAAGGCATTTCGGATCTGGTTTTCTATGTACCGCGTGTACGAAAAATGCATCAGTTCCCGGTCATTGACGAAGATCACAAAGGTGGGCGGCTTCACCGCGACCTGTGTGATATAGTAAAGCTTCAGCCGCTTTCCCTTATCCGACGGCGGCTGCTGCATAGCTACCGCTTCCGTCATGATCTCGTTCAGCACGCCGGTGGAGACACGCAGCGTCTGGCTTTGCCGCACCATATCGATCAGCGAAAACAGCTTGTTCAGACGCTGGCCGGTCTCCGCGGAAATAAAAATGTATTCGGCGTAAGCCATGAAGGAAAGCATCTCCTGCAGTTTCCTGGTGTAGGCATAAATGGTCTTATCATTCTTTTCGATGGCATCCCATTTATTGACCGCCACAATGATGCCCTTTCCTCTCTCGTGGGCAATGCCGGCGATCTTGGCGTCCTGTTCTGTCACGCCTTCCGTGGCGTCAATGACCACGACCACCACATCCGCCCGCTCCACTGCGGTCACCGTGCGGATGATGCTGTAGCGTTCCAGCTCCTCCCTGATCTTGCTCTTCCGGCGCAGCCCCGCCGTGTCGATAAACACGTACTCCGTGCCGTCGTGAACGATCTGGGTATCCACCGCATCCCGCGTGGTTCCCGCGATGTCGGAAACGATCACCCGGTTTTCCCCCAGAAGCTTATTAATAATAGAAGATTTGCCGACGTTCGGCTTTCCCACGATAGCGATCCGCGGCCGTTCGTCCTCCTCTTCCTGCGCGTCCGGCGCGGGAAAGTGCTCTACGACCGCGTCCAACAAATCGCCGATCCCCAGACGGGAAGCGGCCGATACGGCAATGGGGTCGCCGATCCCCAGGTTATAGAATTCATAAACATCGTTTCCGAATTTCTGTATGCTGTCCACTTTATTCACCGCCAGAACCACCGGTTTGCGGGACTTGCGAAGCATGTCCGCCACTTTTGTATCCGCATCTACCATTCCCTGGCGCACATCAACGATAAACACAATCACATCCGCCGTCCGGATGGCAATCTCCGCCTGCTCCCGCATCTGGGAAAGGATAATATCCCGGCTGTCGGGCTCAATCCCGCCTGTATCGATCAGTGTGAAACTGCGGTCCAGCCATGTACAGTCGGCATAGATCCGATCTCTGGTCACCCCTGGCGTGTCCTTGACTATGGAAATCTGCTGTCCGGCCAGCACATTAAAGAGCGTAGACTTTCCTACGTTTGGCCGTCCGACGATGGCGACTACTGGTTTGCTCATCTATTTTCCTCCATCATATTTTTATCCGGTTGATTGTACATAATCCTTATCCGGTTGTAAAGAACCTTTTTTCATCATATCAATATTCGTTATTTTTGTAAAGGAAATTGTCCGAAAGCCATTGACGCCAAATGATGGGAAATGATATAAAGTAAGGTAAAGAACAGCCGATAAAACGGCGTATTTTCAACAAAAAACGAACGGAGGCACCATCTCATGGCGAATAATTACGTGTTTAACGACTCTCTCCCCGTCGCGCCTTTGAAGATCGCCGCTCTGGAGAGCATCAGGCCCTTTGCGCAGAAGATCAATGATCATATTGTCCGTTTCCGTCGGAACGATACGGAAGAACTGATCCGCCGCAAGGCCGATCTTCATTACCGCGGATACGATGTCGATTCCTACCTGCTGGACTGCGCCTGCCCCCGTTTCGGCAGCGGAGAAGCCAAGGCGGTCATTAGTGAATCCGTTCGCGGAGCGGATATTTTCGTCATGGTAGACATCACCAACTACAGCATGACCTACAAGGTCAGCGGAAACGTCAACCACATGTCGCCCGACGACCATTACCAGGATCTGAAGCGCATCATCGGAGCGACCGCTGCCACTGCCCACCGGGTCAACGTCATCATGCCTTTCCTCTATGAAAGCCGACAGCATAAGCGGACCAAGCGCGAGTCTCTGGACTGCGCCATGATGCTGCAGGAGCTGACCGCCATGGGCGTCAGCAACATCATCACCTTCGATGCCCACGATCCCACCGTACAGAACGCTATCCCGCTGAACGGTTTTGACAATTTTATGCCCACCTATCAGTTTGTAAAAGCCCTGTTCCGCAACGACCGGGACCTGGTCATCGACAAGGAGCACCTGATGATCATCAGCCCGGACGAGGGCGCCATGAACCGCGCCGTGTACCTGGCGAATAACATGGGCGTGGATATGGGAATGTTCTATAAGCGCAGGGATTACTCCCGCATCATCGATGGACGAAATCCCATCGTCGCTCACGAATTCCTGGGCGCCTCCGTAGAGGGAAAGACCGTACTCATCATCGACGATATCATCTCCTCCGGCGAAAGTATGCTTGACACGGCCCGGGCGCTGAAAGAGCGGAAAGCCGGCAAGGTCATCGTGTGCTGCACCTTCGGCCTGTTTACCAACGGACTGGAGAAATTCGACCGGTTCTACGAAAGAGGATATATCGACTGTGTGATCACCACGAATCTCAATTACCGTCCTCAGGAGCTGCTTGACCGTCCATGGTATATTGAAGCGGACATGAGCAAATATCTGGCCGCCATCATCAATTCATTCAATCACGACGTATCCATCGGCCGGACCCTCTCGCCCACGGAAAAGATCCAGAAACTGATCCGCAGGCGCAATGCAGGCGGATATGACTATTACCAGACCATACAATAGCCCGGTCAGCCTCTGTTCAATATCCGCGAGCAGCCCGCCGCCCCGAAAAGGGCCAAATGCGCGGTCATGGGCGAAGGCCGAGAAAAGCGGCCAGGTTTCCTCTCTCCGCCCCCTCCTTCCGGTGGGAAAAGAGATAGCTGCTGTTGCAGCGGGTACAGATGTTCGTCACGGAAATGTTCTCTTCCGGCACCCCGGACTCCATCAGGATCAGCTGATTCGCTTTCCACAGATCCAGCTGATACTTTCCCGGGCGTCCCTTATGCCACAGGCTGTCCCAGTCCTTTCTGACAAATGCCCGGAAAAAAACTTCGATCACTTCTTCCCCCACTTCAAAGCAGTCCCGGCAGATGCTTGGGCCGATACACGCCGTCACATCTTCCGGCCGGGTGCCGAAGGCCGCCTTCATGGCGTCCAGCGTCACGCGGCCCATCTTTTCTGCCGTGCCGCGCCAGCCGGAGTGGCTCAGGCCGATGGCTCTGCGGCGCCGGTCCAGAAAATACAGCGGAACGCAGTCTGCGTAAAAGGTAACCAGTGTGATCCCGGGAACATCACAGATCATCCCGTCCACATCCCGATAATCCCGTTCACGGATCACGCCCTTTCCCGCATCGGCGCCGGTGACCAGCCGTACATTCGTCGTATGGGTCTGCCAGGACACCACCATACGGTTCCGATCAACGCCAAGCGCCCGGGCCATCCGGCTGTAGTTCTCCAGCACATGCTCCGGGTCGTCCCCCCGATGATAAGAGAAGTTCATGGTAGCGAACTTCCCGGTGCTGACGCCTCCCATGCGGGTGGAAAAACCGTCCACCGTCATGCCGCTTTCCGCAAGGGCGCGAAAAGACAGATAAGGAACCCCTTCCCGGATATGCGTATCCAGTACTCTCCGGCTGTCGGCGTAATGCCATCGGATTGATGTCTGCTCATTCTCTCTGGCCATCCTGCGTCTCCTTTCCCCGGTTTCAAAACGCGTCGCGGATCAGCGAAAAACGCCCTCCGGTCGCTGCCACCACATCAAACCGGCATGGCGTGTCTTCCCTGTAGCCGCGGCGATAGAGATAATAGCGGGCTGTCTGGCGGATCTTCTCCTGCTTGGCCGGATCAACCGCCTCCTGCGGACTGCCGCTGCCTAAGTTACGCCGGTATTTTACTTCGACAAAGACCAGATATCCCCCCTCCCGGGCAATCAGGTCGATCTCGCCCTGACGGCAGGAGAAATTGTGTTCCAGGATTTCGTAGCCTGTCTGCATCAGGAAGCCGGCGGCCTTCTCCTCCCACTGCCTGCCCGTCTGGCGTCGGTTCGGCTTTTCGCCCAGGTGATCAAGGAACGTCCGGCGGTGGATCGGGCACGGACCGTATTCCCGCAGCGCCTGCATGTGGGCAGCCGTGCCGTAGCCCTTGTGCTTTGCGAATCCGTATTCTGGAAACTGCTTATCGTATTCAATCATCATATGGTCCCTGGTCACCTTGGCCATCACGCTGGCCGCCGCGATCGAAAGGCTTTTCGCGTCGCCGTGAATGATCTTTTCCTGATGCATCGAAAGACCGGGGATCAGGACCGCGTCGTTTAAGAGCACATCGGGCTCTGCCGAAAGACCGGATACAGCCTGGCGCATGGCTTCATAAGTCGCCTGGAGGATATTGATCTGGTCGATCACTTCCGGTCCGACGATCCCGACGTTCCAGCTCACCGCCTTCTCCTTAATCTCCAGATACAGCGCTTCCCGGCGTTTTTCCGACAGCTTCTTTGAATCATTCAGATGAAGGATCTTCAGCCCTTTCGGAAGGACGACCGCGCCGGCCACGACCGGACCGGCCAGGGGACCGCGGCCGGCTTCATCCACGCCGCACACAACAGCTGCCGCGGCGTACTGCCTCTCATACTCCAGCATCCCGTCCAGCCGGAGAAGCTCCTTTTCCAGCTTTTCTCCCGTCAATATCCGCATCCTGACCACTCCTCCTTTTGCTTCCCGTTCTGTAGTCTTCTCGTTATTCCGGCGGAAGCTCCAGGGTGATTCTTCCCAACTTCCCGCCGCGAAAATCATCCAAAAGCAGATTGGCTGCCCGGCCAAAGTCGTATTCGCCGCCCTTTTTCAAGCAGGCCCGGATCTCCGCCACCTGCTCTAATATCCTGACCGGCGTTCCCGGCTCCAGCCCCTCCCCATATCGGTTCCCAAGGCAGTCCGGATACCGCTCATTCAAAAACGCGATCAGCTCCAGCGCCAGTTCCTCCTTATTCAGGATATCGTCGTTGATCGAGCCTAAGAAAGCCAGACGGATACCAGCCTGCGGATCTTCAAATTTCGGCCAGAGGATACCGGGCGTATCCAAAAGCTCCAGTGTTTTGCTCAAACGGATCCACTGGTTCCCCCTGGTCACGCCGGGTTTATTCCCGGTTTTGGCGCAGGCTCTGCCCGCGTAGGAATTGATAAAGGTGGATTTGCCCACATTGGGGATGCCAACCACCATAGCGCGAACCGGCCGGTTCATGATCCCCCGCCGCCTGTCCCGCTCGATCTTTTCCCTGCACGCCTCCTGGACCGCGGCGTTGACCTGCCGGACGCTGCTTCGTGAACGGCTGTCCAGACGTACGGTACCGTATCCTATCGCGTGGAAATACGCATCCCATCTTTCCCCGGCTTCTTCATCCGACAGATCCCATTTGTTCAAAAGTATGATCCGGGCTTTCCCTTTTCCCAGCTCATCAATATCCGGATTCCGGCTGGAGAGCGGCGCGCGGGCGTCCACAAGCTCGATCAGCAGATCGATCAGTTTGATCTCTTCCTTCATGGCCCGCACCGCCCTGGTCATATGGCCGGGATACCACTGTATATTCATTCTTTTCCCCCTTGTTTCCTGCTCATCGGATCATGCCCATATTGATGGCCGGAAAAATCCGGAACCAGACCTTTCCCAGGATCTGTTCTTCTTTGACGTTTCCGACGTTGGAAAAGCGGCTGTCCTCGCTGGAATTCTGATTGTCGCCCAGCAGGAAATACTCCCCTTCTCCCAGCGTTAAGGGATTCTCCGCCAGTCCGGCTAATGAGATCGGGCCAAGTTCCCGCTCATCCGGAAGCAATTCGCCGTCAATATAGATCTGCCCTTCAATGATCTGGATCGTCTCTCCGGGAAGGCCGATGACGCGTTTGATATTTTCCTTCCCATCCTCCCGAAGGAAGACCACCACATCAAAACGGGACGGGCTGCCCAGGTCATAGGCCAGACGGTTGACCAGAACCACATCCCCGGCGCTTAACAAAGGCGACATGGAATTGCCGGTTACCGTCACCTGACCGCCAAAGGCATAGACGGTAAAGCACCCGAGGGCAATGACCACGATAATGTCGGTCACCCAGTTTACAGCCCGGCGCAGCAGGCTGTCTTCTTCGTTTTTTAAATCTTCCAATCGATCACACCTTATTTCCCTTGTCCATCACGGAAACCCCGTCTGCCGGGTCATGCCTGCCACACAAAAAAAGAAAAAGCTGCTGCAGAAATCCGAGTCTCTCGGCCCCGCCCCATGTCTGCAGTCAATACGGCAATCACAAAACACATGGCGCGGCCTCCAGTTCAGTCACTTCTGCGGCAGCCTCTTTCCCCAATTATTTAACCAGCTCTTTTACCTTAGCAGCCTTGCCGACACGCTGTCTTAAGTAGTTCAGCTTAGCGCGTCTTACCTTACCTCTGCGGACCACTTCGATCCTGTCCACAAAAGGAGAATGTAAAGGCCAGGTCTTCTCAACGCCGATTCCGTTGGAATTCTTCCTTACGGTAAAGGTCTCTCTGGCTCCGCCGTTCTGTCTCTTCAGCACGGTGCCCTCGAATACCTGAATTCTCTCCCGGTTTCCTTCCTTGATCTTGTTGTATACCTTTACGGTATCGCCAACAGAGAACTCCGGAACAGACTCCTTTAACTGGGTCGCTTCAATGCTCTTAATAATGTCGTTCATTTGTGAACCTCCTTGGTACTATTTGATGTTCTTAAATACCCTGTATCTGTATCAGAGGACCATCTCTTCTTTCGTCACAACATTTAGATGATAGCATAAGGATATCCAAATTGCAAGGGATTTTTTCCTTCGATCATCCGGTTTTTTGCAGCAAAAAAGCCATTGACGTGATTCGAACACGCGACCCCTTCATTACGAGTGAAGTGCTCTACCGGCTGAGCTACAATGGCTGAGAAAAAATATGCTTTTGTAAAAACAAGGCTGCTGCTCCCGCAACAGCCGATGACCAATCCGGGAATCGAACCCGGGTTTACGCCGTGAGAGGGCGTCGTCTTGACCGCTTGA
>CAYRMW010000070.1:7241-8975 GCA_964425595.1 uncultured Lachnospiraceae bacterium | reverse complement strand
CATTCTATGGGCTTCGCCGTAGCGAGGTTATCGGACTCAAATGGGATGCCATAGACTTTGAGCATGACACCATCACGATCCGGCACACAGCAACATCCTGTGATATTGATGGAAAACGCGTTCTCGTAGCGGCGGATACAACAAAAACAAAGTCCAGCCTGCGAACGCTTCCGATTGTTTCGTTCGTCAGGGAGCGGCTTTTGGCTGGCTTCCAAGATAAAAGAAGAAGCCAGCAATGTGCGAACATCGCTGGCTTCATAGCGGAGACGGTGGGATTCGAACCCACGTGCCGGTTACCCGACAACTTGATTTCGAGTCAAGCTCGTTATGGCCACTTCGATACGTCTCCTTATGTCCGTGCCGCAGGAAAGAAGAGTCCCGGGAACACTTGCAACTCACTCATTATACATGATATTTTTCAATTTGTGTAGTGGTAAAATGAAGAAAAAGGAAGAAATTTCAGCAAAAATTTATTGAATATCCCTGTTTGATGATGATAAAATGAAAGCAGTCGGGCAGGGCGGCTGTTTTCGGCTGCTGTTCATGGCGTTTTCCAGCCTGGACGAGGAGGACGAGCGATGAGGGAAGAGGAAGGGATCCAGGTTTTTTCCGCGGGGACGAGGCGAAGGAAGACAGCAGGGGAGGAACGGAGAGGGCGCCGTCCGGCCCCGGAAGAAAGCGCAGGGCGCCGGAGAGATGAACGGGAGCGGGGACGGAAAAAGAGCACGAAGAGACGGGGAGGCTGCCGCGGTGTGATGCGGTCGTTTCTATGCGGCGTGTTGGTAGTCGTTTTCGCCTTTTTTGCCGGGGTAGGGACCGGATGGTACCGATGGGGAAGAAAGACCGGATCCGGGACAGATCTGTCCGCTGTTGAGATGCCGGACTGGATCGAACAGGATCTGATCCGGAAAAATATTTACTCCCGGCCGGCAGTGACCCTTCGGGAGGTGAATGACATCGTTATCCACTACGTGGCGAATCCGGGCTCTACGGCAGAGGAGAACCGAAATTATTTTGATCGGCTGGCCGATCAGGACGAAGATGGGGCCATAAGCGCCAGTGCGCATTTTGTGATCGGCCTAGACGGGGAGATTATCCAGTGCATCCCCATTGACGAGATCGCTTACGCTTCCAATGACCGGAATTTTGACACCATCGCCATCGAATGCTGCCATCCGGACGAAACGGGAGAGTTCACAGAGGCTACTTATGCTTCCCTGGTCAGGCTTACCGCATGGCTCTGCGATGCGGCAGGCATCGGACGGGAGAGTGTGATACGTCATTACGACGTCAGCGGAAAGGCCTGCCCTCTGTATTTTGTGGAGAATGAGGAGGCCTGGATGCAATTTAAAGAAGATGTGGAAGAGCGATGACCCAAAATAGTAAAAAAAATATAAAATCAGGAATTCCTGTAAAAAGGGCTTGCCATTTCAAATGAAATTGGTTACAATATGAAGAGGTTGATTATTATTTAACAAATTTTTAATAAATAATAGGAGGAATTCAATCATGGCAGTAAAAGTAGCGATTAATGGTTTTGGACGTATCGGCCGTCTGGCTTTCCGTCAGATGTTCGGGGCAGAAGGATATGATGTAGTAGCGATCAATGACTTAACCGATCCGAAGATGTTAGCTAACCTGTTAAAGTATGATACGGCACAGGGCGGGTACTGCGGACATATCGGCGAGGGCAAGCACACCGTAGAGGCCGGTGAGGATTCGATCACCGTTGAC
>CAYRMW010000070.1:0-7231 GCA_964425595.1 uncultured Lachnospiraceae bacterium | reverse complement strand
CAAGAAGATCACCATCTACAAGGAGCCGAAGGCAGCGGATCTTCCCTGGGGTGAGTTAGGCGTGGATGTTGTGCTGGAGTGCACCGGATTCTACTGCTCCAAGGATAAGGCACAGGCACATATCGATGCCGGCGCCAAGAAGGTTGTTATTTCCGCTCCTGCCGGAAACGACTTAAAGACCATCGTTTACTCGGTAAATGAGAAGACCTTGACGACGGATGACCAGATCATCTCCGCGGCTTCCTGCACCACCAACTGCCTGGCTCCTATGGCAAAGGCACTGAATGACTACGCTCCGGTTCAGTCCGGTATCATGAGCACCATTCATGCTTACACCGGTGATCAGATGATCCTGGATGGCCCGCACAGAAAGGGTGACTTAAGAAGAGCAAGAGCAGGCGCTGCCAACATCGTTCCCAACAGCACCGGTGCTGCGAAGGCGATCGGCCTGGTTATTCCTGAGTTAAACGGAAAGCTGATCGGTTCCGCACAGCGTGTTCCGGTAACGACCGGCTCCACTACGATCTTAACCGCGGTAGTTAAGGGCACCGATGTGACCAAGGAAGGCATCAACGCCGCGATGAAGGCTGCTGCTTCTGAGTCCTTCGGCTACAATGAGGATCCGATCGTATCCTCTGACGTGATCGGCATGAAGTACGGTTCCTTATTTGACGCTACCCAGACCATGGTTTGCAAGATCGCTGATGACTTATACGAAGTTCAGGTAGTTTCCTGGTACGATAACGAGAACTCCTATACCAGCCAGATGGTACGCACCATTAAGTATTTTGCTGAGTTAGGCTGATGCACTTCGGGCCACAAAGCCCGGTTGATCATGAATCAAGACCTTGAGGAGGTCCGGTCATTTGGACCGGCCTCCTTTTTATGTGGAAAGGAGTATATGGATTATGCTGAACAAGAAAACAGTAGATGATTTGAAGGAGTTAAAGGGAAAGAAGGTACTGGTCCGCTGCGATTTTAACGTGCCGTTAAAGGATGGCGTGATCCAGAATTACAACCGGATCGACGGCGCGATTCCCACCATTAAGAAGCTTCTGGATCAGGGCGCGAAGGTCATCCTGTGCTCGCATTTAGGCAAGCCGAAGGGCGAGCCTGTTCCGGCGATGTCCCTGGCTCCGGTTGCCCCTGCACTGAGTGAACGCCTGGGTGTTGAGGTTAAGTTTGTCAGCGATCCTAAGGTTACGGGACCGGAGACGCAGGCGCTGGCTGCCGGTCTGGAGGATGGACAGGTTCTTCTTCTGGAGAATACCCGCTATCGTGTAGAGGAGACCAAGTATGGTAAGGATCCGGCTGCTGACGAATATGCGAAGGAACTGGCTGCTCTCTGCGACAACGGTATTTTCGTGAACGACGCGTTTGGCACGGCGCACCGCGCGCACTGCTCCAATGTCGGCGTGACCAAGTATACGACAGAGAACGTCGTCGGCTATCTGATGGAAAAGGAGATTAAGTTCTTAGGCCAGGCGGTAGAGAACCCGGTTCGTCCCTTCGTGGCTATCCTGGGCGGTGCCAAGGTTTCGGATAAGATCAAGGTGATCAATAATCTGCTGGAAAAGGTTGATACGCTGATCATCGGTGGCGGTATGGCTTATACCTTCCTGAAGGCACAGGGCCAGGAAGTGGGAAATTCCCTGTGCGAGGAGGATCAGCTGGACTACGCGCTGGAAATGGTTCAGAAGGCAAAGGACAGAGGCGTCAATTTCCTGCTGCCCATCGATCACGTAGAGGGCAAAGAGTTCAAGGACGATACCGAGAAGAAGGTAGTCGATGTTCTGGATGCCGGCTGGTCCGGCTATGATATCGGCCCGAAGACGATTGCCGCTTACAAGAAGGCTTTGGAGGGGGCCAAAACCGTAGTATGGAACGGCCCCATGGGCGTGTTTGAGTTTGCTAATTTTGCCGAGGGTACGCTGGAGATCTGCCGCGCGGTAGCGGAGCTGACGGATGCCACCACGGTGATCGGCGGCGGCGATTCGGTCAACGCGGTAAAGAGACTGGGCTTTGCGGATAAGATGACACACATCTCTACCGGTGGCGGCGCTTCGCTGGAGTTTCTGGAGGGTAAGGAGCTGCCCGGCGTAGCTGCGGCGGACAATAAATAATCCTGCGCGGCAGGTAAAGCAGATGGCCGGTGTGTCCCGGGATGGATCCTTTGCGGGCATACCGGATAAGGAAAGCGAGATGTGTAAAATGGGAAGAAAGAAGATCATTGCAGGCAACTGGAAGATGAACATGACACCTTCGGAGGCAGTTGCGCTGGTAGAGACGTTAAAACCGCTGGTGGTCAATGATGAGGTCGATGTGGTGTTCTGCGTTCCTGCCATTGATATTATTCCGGCCATGGAGGCGGCAAAGGGAACGAATATCCAGATCGGCGCGGAGAATATGTACTTTGAGGAGAAGGGGGCCTACACCGGCGAGATTTCTCCCGCGATGCTGACCGATGCAGGAGTAAAGTATGTGATCATCGGTCATTCGGAGCGGAGAGAGTATTTCGCAGAGACGGATGAGACGGTGAACAAGAAGGTTCTGAAGGCTTTCGAGCACGGCATCACCCCCATCATCTGCTGCGGTGAGTCCCTGACTCAGAGGGATCAGGGCATCACCATCGACTGGATCCGTCAGCAGATCAAGATCGCCTTCCAGAATGTAACCGCGGATCAGGCGAAGACGGCGGTGATCGCTTATGAGCCCATCTGGGCGATCGGTACCGGCAAAGTGGCCACCACTGAGCAGGCTGAAGAGGTATGCGCGGCCATTCGTGTGTGCATCGGCGAGATCTACGATGAGGAGACGGCAGAGGCGGTGCGCATCCAGTATGGCGGCTCCGTATCGGCAGCTTCCGCCCCGGAGTTATTCACGCAGCCGGATATCGATGGCGGCCTGGTAGGCGGCGCGTCATTGAAGCCGGATTTCGGAAAGATCGTCAACTATAATAAATAGTCTGCAAAGAAAGGGGAGCCAGCCTGTATGGTTCCCCGTTTTTTGGGAAATATTCTAAAGAGCAGGGACTTGCCAGTCCGGATGAATTCCTGTAAAATACTGTCCGAAGGAGTGCGGACAAGCATGAACTGCAGAGAGGGGCAAACGCCTTTTTCCGGCAGGAAAGGAGAACAATATGAGCAAGAAACCAGTGGTATTGATGATTTTGGATGGCTACGGCCTGAATGATAATTGCGACCATAACGCGGTATGCGAGGCGCGGACGCCTATTATGGATCAGCTGATGAGCCAGTGCCCATGCGTCAAGGGCTATGCCAGCGGCATGGCAGTCGGCCTGCCGGATGGCCAGATGGGAAACTCGGAAGTCGGCCATTTGAATATGGGCGCGGGACGCATCGTTTATCAGGAGCTGACCCGCATTACCAAGTCCATTCAGGACGGCGATTTCTTTGAGAACCCGGCATTCGCGAAAGCGGTAGATAACTGCAAAGCGCACGACTCCGCACTTCATTTGTATGGCCTGGTATCCGACGGCGGCGTGCACAGCCATCTGACCCACATTTTCGGTCTGCTGGAGCTGGCCAAACGCCAGGGCCTGGAGAAGGTATTTGTTCACTGTTTTCTGGACGGCCGCGACACGCCGCCGGCTTCCGGAAAGGAGTTTGTGGAGACCCTTGAGGCAAAGATGAAGGAGCTTGGCGTCGGCAGGGTTGCCTCCGTTATGGGCCGTTACTATGCGATGGACCGGGACAAGAACTGGGATCGCGTGAAGTTGGCTTATGATGCCCTGACCAAAGGCGAGGGAAAGACCGCGGAAAGCGGCCCCGCCGGAATCCAGGCTTCCTATGATGAGGAAAAATACGATGAGTTCGTAGTGCCCACCGTAGTGGTAGAGGACGGCCGCCCGGTAGGTCTGATCCGGGAGCATGACTCCGTTATCTTCTTTAATTTCCGCCCGGACCGCGCCAGAGAGATTACCCGCGCCTTCTGCGACGACGAATTTGACGGCTTCGAGAGAGGAAAGCGGATGGATCTGGTGTATATCTGCTTCACCGAATATGACGAGACCATCCCCCATAAGCTGGTCGCCTTCCACAAGGAAGAGGTGACCAATACCTTCGGCGAATTTCTGGCGGCTCATGGATTAAAGCAGGCCAGGATCGCGGAGACGGAGAAGTATGCCCATGTGACCTTCTTCTTTAACGGCGGTGTTGAGGAGCCCAACGAAGGTGAAGACCGGATCCTGGTTCCTTCGCCCAAGGAGGTGCCCACCTATGACCTGAAGCCGGAGATGAGCGCGCCCATGGTATGCGAGAAACTGGTAGAGGCCATTAAGTCCGGAAAATATGACGTGATCATCATTAACTTCGCAAACCCGGATATGGTAGGCCACACCGGCGTGGAGTCTGCCGCCATCAAAGCCATCGAGACTGTGGACGAGTGCGTAGGAAAGGCCGTGGATGCCATTAAGGAAGTGGACGGCATTCTGTTTATCTGCGCTGACCACGGCAACGCGGAGCAGCTGGTGGATTATGCTACCGGCGAGCCCTGGACGGCACATACCACCAATCCCGTTCCCTTTATCCTGGTGAACGCCGATCCCTCCTATAAGCTGAGAGAAGGCGGATGCCTGGCTGACATCGTTCCTACGCTGATCGAGCTGATGGGAATGGAGCAGCCCAAGGAAATGACCGGAAAGAGCCTGCTGGTGAAATAAGAGACGAGCGGCATTGCCTGCCGAACTGTGGTAAACTGGGGGGGACGACGGAAATAACGAAAGGTTCAGGGAGGCGTAATGAAAAAAGAAATTATCCTGTTTGATCTGGACGGAACACTGACGGACCCCATGGAGGGAATTACGAAGTCGGTCCAGTACGCTCTCCGGCATTACGGAATCCATGAGGAGGATCTGCAGAAGCTTACCCCGTTTATCGGTCCTCCGCTTCGCGACAGCTTCAGAGAGTATTACGGCTTTTCCAGGGAGCAGGCCGATGAGGCGGTATGGGTGTACCGGGAATATTTTAGCCAAAAGGGAATTTTTGAAAACCGGGAGATCCCAGGGATCCGAAAGATGCTGGAAGAGCTTACGGCTGCCGGACGGAAGCTTTATGTGGCGACCTCAAAGCCGGAAATCTATGCCAGGCAGATCCTTGCGCATTTTCAGATGGATTCGTATTTTCTCTTTATCGGCGGTGCGGATATGGGAGAGACCCGGGTGAAGAAAGGCGATGTGATCCGGTACGTGCTTCGGGAGGCCGGCTTCCTGTGTGAAGACGCCAAAGGTGCGCAAACCTGGCGGTCAGTACCGCCGGAAGCGATCGTCATGGTCGGCGACCGGGAGCATGATATTCTCGGCGCCAGAGAAAATGGCATCAGCAGTGTGGGGGTTCTCCTGGGATATGGGAGCTGTGAGGAACTGGTGAAAGCGGGGGCGGATAAGATCGCAGAAGATGCGAAGGCTTTGACCGGGATTCTTCTGGAAGAATGGGGCGATTAATCGACTTTTGGGATTAAATGGATGAATTTGAAAAAACTGGAAAATACAGATAAAAGTACGGCAAAATTTTCTACATTTTTCCGCAAAAGGGAAAAGATATAACCGCAGGCTATCTTAACCATTCTTTTTATTCATTTGACAAATATTCTCTGTATTGTTATCATTAGTCTAAATGGATATGCGCCGGCTGGCCGGTCTCCTGCCTGCGAAAGCGTCTGACGGCGGCATCACCAATCTTGAAAAGGCGAGTGATCAATATGAGTGATAACAGAATTGTTTTATCGTTGCTGGTGGACAATACGGCGGGCGTTTTGTCCCGCGTGGCCGGACTCTTCAGCCGCCGCGGATACAACATTGAAAGCCTTACGGTAGGCGTGACGGCGGATCCGCGGTATTCCAGGATGACGGTGGTCTCTCTGGGCGATCATGAGGTCCTGGTCCAGATCGAGAATCAGCTTCGCAAGCTGGAGGACGTGCGGGATATCAAGGAACTTCCGGCAGGCCGTTCGGTGTACCGGGAACTGATCATGGTCAAGGTACGGGCCGATGCCAATCAGAGACAGGCGGTCAGCGCCATCGCGGATATTTTCCGCGCGACCATCGTGGACGTCGGGAAGGATTCCCTGACGGTTATGCTGACCGGCGATCAGTCGAAACTGGATGCGCTGATCAATCTTTTAGAGGATTACGAGATCCTGGAACTGGCCAGGACGGGCCTTACCGGCCTGCAGAGAGGCGCGGAGGATATCCGCTATCTCCCCTGAGTCTTCTGCCGGATGGCGAAGATGCGTACAGGTTCCGGCGCGAAGGACAGGTTACGGGAGGTTTTGCCGGAGACGGACGGAGAGCCGCCGGAGAGCTGCCTTTAACGCTATATTTCATTATTACATTCTCCTTCCGGTGCAGGGAGGAAAGAAGTGGAGGAAAGCAAGATGGCTAAAATTTATTATCAGGAGGACTGCAATATATCCCTTCTCGAAGGCAAGACGATCGCCATTATCGGCTACGGCAGCCAGGGACATGCCCATGCGCTGAACTTAAAGGAGTCCGGATGCCATGTGATCGTAGGCCTTTATGAGGGAAGCAGGTCCTGGGCAAAGGCTGAGGCACAGGGATTCGAAGTTTACACCGCCGCTAAGGCGGCAAAGAAGGCAGACATCATCATGATCCTGATCAACGATGAGAAGCAGGCGAAGATGTATAAAGAAGATATCGCGCCCAATCTGGAGCCGGGAAATATGCTGATGTTTGCGCACGGTTTCGCGATCCATTTCGGCCAGATCGTTCCTCCGGCAGACGTAGATGTTACCATGATCGCGCCGAAGGCGCCGGGCCATACCGTTCGCAGCGAGTACCAGAGGGGCAGAGGTACGCCATGTCTGGTAGCGGTCCATCAGGATGCCACCGGCAAGGCGCTTGACAAGGCTCTGGCTTATGCGCAGGCGATCGGCGGGGCGAGAGCAGGCGTACTGGAGACCACCTTCCGGGTAGAGACCGAGACCGATCTGTTTGGTGAGCAGGCTGTTCTCTGCGGCGGCGTGACTGCTTTGATGAAGGCCGGGTTTGAGACGCTGGTTGAGGCTGGCTATGCGCCGGAGAATGCGTATTTTGAGTGCATCCATGAGATGAAGCTGATCGTGGACCTGATCTACGAGAGTGGCTTCGCCGGCATGCGCTACTCGATTTCCAATACAGCGGAGTACGGTGACTATATCACCGGCCCGAAGATCGTTACTGATGAGACCAAGAAGGCCATGAAGAAGATCCTGT
>CAYRMW010000069.1:0-9069 GCA_964425595.1 uncultured Lachnospiraceae bacterium | reverse complement strand
AGAACCATCCGCGGGTCTGGTCCACCGCCTCGGAAATGAACTGCGCCGGGAACTGGGAATCGAAAAGCTCCCGGTTCTCGAACGGATAATGGTGCTGGGCAAACGGCATCGCGCCCGAATCAAACCAGCAGTCGATCACCTCCGGCACACGGTGCATCTGCCTGCCGCACTTCGGGCAGGTGATGGTCACCGCATCGATGTAGGGCCGGTGCAGCTCCACGCCGCCCTCCGGGTAGTCGGGGCTCATGGACTTTAACTCTTCTCTGCTGCCGATGGAATGCATATGGCCGCACTCGCACTCCCAGATATTTAACGGGGTTCCCCAGTAACGGTTCCGGGAAATGCCCCAGTCCTGGATATTCTCCAGCCAGTCGCCGAAACGGCCCTTGCCGATGCTCTCGGGGATCCAGTTGATGGTATTGTTGTTGCGGATCAGGTCTTCCTTCACCGCCGTCATCTTGATAAACCAGGACTCCCGCGCATAGTAGATCAACGGCGTGCCGCACCGCCAGCAGTGCGGATAGCTGTGCTCAAACTTTGGTGCGGCGTACAGCAGGCCCTTTTCGTCCAGATCCTTTAAGACCATCGGGTCCGCGTCCTTGCAGAACACACCCGCGTACGGCGTCTCGCCGGTCATCTGGCCCTTGCTGTCCACCAGCTGCACAAAGGGCAGGTCGTAGCGGCGTCCCACATTGGCATCGTCCTCACCGAACGCCGGCGCGATGTGGACCACGCCGGTACCGTCGGTCAGCGTAACGTAGGTGTCGCAGGTCACATAGAATGCCTTCTTATGCTGTTTCTCGCACAGCGGGACCGCGCAGGCAAAGAGCGGCTCGTATTCCTTGTATTCCAGCTCTCTGCCCTTATAGGTCTCCAAAATCTGCGCGTCCTCGCCCAGCACCTTCTCCACCAGCGCGGCGGCCATGTAATACGTATAGCCGTCCGACGCCTTCACCTTGACGTAATCTTCATCCGGATTCACGCACAGCGCCAGGTTCGAGGGAAGCGTCCAGGGCGTCGTGGTCCAGGCCAGGATGTAGGCGTCCTCGCCCGCCACCTTAAAGCGGACGACAGCCGAACGCTCCTTGATATCCTTATAGCCCTGGGCGACCTCATGGGAAGAGAGCGGGGTGCCGCAGCGGGGGCAGTAGGGGACGATCTTAAAGCCCTTATAGAGAAGGCCTCTGTTCCAGATCTCCTTTAACGCCCACCACTCCGACTCGATATAGTCATCATGATAGGTCACATACGGATGCTCCATATCCGCCCAGAAGCCGACCGTAGCGGAGAAATCCTCCCACATTTCCTTGTACTTCCAGACGCTTTCCTTGCAATGCTCGATAAACGGCTCCAGACCGTACTGCTCGATCTGCTCCTTGCCGTCCAGCCCCAGCTTCTTTTCGACCTCCAGCTCCACCGGCAGGCCGTGCGTGTCCCATCCGGCTTTTCGTGGGACCATATAGCCCTTCATGGTGCGGTAGCGGGGGATCATATCCTTGATCACGCGGGTCAGGACATGGCCGATATGCGGCTTGCCATTGGCCGTAGGCGGTCCGTCATAGAATACGTAGGGCTCTCCCCCCTCCCGGTTTGCAATGCTCTTTTCGAAGATCCGGTTCTCTTTCCAGAACTTCTGCACTTCCTTTTCCCGTTCCACAAACTTCAGGTCTGTGGGAACTTTCTCATAAATCATCTTCGTTTTCGTCTCAGACATGGATCCTTCCTCTTCTTCGAAAGTCCGGCCGCCTGTCAGTCGGCCTTAACGCAGGGATAGCAGATGCGCCGCCAAACGTTCATGGGATGGACGGCGCGCCCCGCCGGATACTTCGTAATCCGACAAGACGCGTCTCCGGTGCTTCTTGCTGGATACTTCGTAAATAAAAAGGCCCTCATCCTGCAATCCAGGACGAAGGCCGCTTCGTTTTACCACCCATTACTGCATACTTGAATATGAGTTCCCTGTAACGTGGGAAAGCCGTCTCAGCCTACTGCACCCTTCAGCTGGAAACTCCGGAGTGATCTTCGGTCCCGTCCCTACTTACGTCAGGCTCACACCATGCCCTGGCTCGCTGTGCCGTTCGGAACGGCCTACTCTCTCCATCACCGTCTTTTATGTTTATCCGCGCAACTACCTCTACATTATATAGACGCGATTCGGAAAAGTCAAGAAAATGACAGGAATTTTCTGTAAAAGGCCCGGGAACCCGGGACTACTCCGTCCCCGTAAGCAGCGCAACCAGGTTGCTCACCTCCGCCTGTGCCGTGGATTCCAGGAAAGAGCTGTAGCAGTAATAGCAATATCCGGACACCTGGCCGCTTGCCCTGCCGGTCTCCACCTGGCGGCGGATGATGTCATCATAGCGCAGCCACTCCGACACGTCGTTATTGTCGGCCACGTTCGTCCCGGCCCGGTACATGCCTAACCCCAGATAAAGCGTGACGTTTCCCTGGCTCTTTAACTCGATCCAGGAAGCCAGGTTGTTTTCAAAGGCATAGGCCGCCAGTTCCTTCTGCTTCGTCTTCGCTTCAAATCCCCAGTACAGCTGCGGCATGATATAATCCACATAGCCGTCCTGGCTCATCCACCGGTCAATGTCCACAAACAGGCTGGTGTCGCTGCGCAGATTGGCCAGATAGCCCTGGGGGCTGATGCCAAAGACCAGATCAGGATCGATGGACTTTACCGCCGCATAGACCTGGGCGACCAGCTGGCTGACGTTCTCCCTTCTCCAGTCCGCGATGGAAAGGCTGCTGCCGGAGGCATCGTACTCCGGTTTATCGAACCATGCCGAAGAATCGCTGTCATCCACAGTGGGATAGAAATAGTCGTCAAAATGAATGCCGTCGACATCGTACTTTTCCGCCACTTCCTTCACGCAGTCCACGACCAGCTGCTGTACCTCGGGCACCGAAGGATTCAGATAGTACTGTCCGTTCTGATAGAGGACCCACCGGTCATTCTCCGTGGTATCGTCCGAAAGCCACTGTCTGACGGGATGATCGTCGGAAAGGGTATCAAGCCCCACCTGCGCCCCGGTCACCCGGTACGGATTAAACCAGGCGTGGATCTGCAGTCCCCGCGCATGGGCCGCCTCGACAAAATAGCCAAAGGGATCATATCCCGGATCGGTCCCCTGCGTCCCGGTCACGTACTTCGACCAGGGCAGGATGTCGGAAGGATACATGGCGTCCGTGTGGGAGTGGACATGGACAAACACGGCATTCATCCCCCAGCTTACGCAGTTATCCAGCATCTCGTCCACCGCCGCGTCAAACGCCTCCTCCTCGACAGGGAGCTTTTCCCACTCCAGATACGAGATCCAGACGCCGTTTAACTCCTGCTCCTCCTGATCCGTGGTCTGCTCGATCTGCTGAAACTCGGCGCCGGGTCCATCGATCTGGTATACTTCCGCGCCCATCGCCGCCCGTCCCGGAAAAAGCCCGGCAATCATCGCCGCGCCGAGCAAGGCCGCCGCGGCTCTCTGCATCCATCCTGCTGTCATCTTCGGTCGATTCATCCTGTTCTCTCCTCCTGTGCTCATGTAAGATATTTCTTAAACCCTTTCACTTCCGTATAACCGATGGCCTCATAAAAGGCATGCGCCTCCTTCCGGTTCAGTCCGGAACAGAGGATGGCATAATTCACCTGCTTTTTCCTCCCCCACGCTTCGATGGCGGAAAACATGGCCCTGCCGACGCCCTGCCTTCGGAATTCCGCGCCGGAAACCACGTTTTCGATCACCATGATCGGCTTTAAGTCTTCGCAGAAATCGTCAAACACGACGGCCAGAAGGGAGCCGCAAAGCTTCCCGGACGCCCGGTCCTGCGCCACCATCAGATACCGGTCCTCTCGGGCATTGCACGCCCGGATGCGCTCCCGCAAAAGATCATCATCCCGGGCCCGGGCGCTTAGCGCATCCATCAGGCCGTTAAACTGGCGGATATCCTCCGGGCTGTCCGGGTCTACCTTTCGAAATACAAATTCCATCGCATGACCTCCTTTTTGCCGTCAACAGGACAACCGCCTGTTTTTTTTCGCTGACATGCGCCGGCAAATCATTTTTATGTTATACTTAGGGAAATTTCTGCAAGTGACAAAGGAGATGATACCCATGAGCCAAAGAAACCTGACGCTGCTCACCGACCTTTATGAACTAACCATGATGCAGGGCTATTTCCTGCAGAAGGAAGCCAATGAGACCGTGATCTTCGATCTGTTCTACCGGGATAATCCTTTCGGGAACGGCTTTGCCATCTGCGCAGGCTTAGAGCAGGTGATCGACTATATCGAAAACCTGCATTTTGACCGGGAAGACATCGATTACCTGCGCGGCACCGGCATCTTCCGGGAAGATTTCCTGCATTATCTTACGGAGTTCCGGTTTTCCGGCGATATTTACGCCATCCCGGAAGGCACCGTAGTCTTCCCCAGGGAGCCCCTCATCAAGGTGACCGCCCCCATCATGGAGGCGCAGCTCATCGAGACGGCCTTATTAAACATCATCAACCACCAGAGCCTGATCGCCACGAAGACCTACCGGGTCGTCCACGCCGCCCAGGGCGACGGCGTCATGGAGTTTGGCCTGCGCCGGGCCCAGGGACCGGACGCCGGGATCTACGGCGCCCGCGCCGCCATGATCGCCGGATGCATCGGCACCTCCAATGTGCTGGCCGGAAAGCTCTTCGATGTGCCGGTCAAGGGCACCCACGCGCACAGCTGGATCATGAGCTTTCCGGACGAACTTACCGCCTTCCGGACCTACGCCAGGCTCTATCCTGCCGCCTGCATTCTCCTGGTGGACACCTATGACACCTTACATTCCGGCGTCCCCCATGCCATCCAGGTCTTTCAGGAAATGCGCAAAGCCGGGATCCCCCTGACCTCCTATGGCATCCGCCTGGACAGCGGCGATCTGGCTTATCTGTCAAAAAAAGCCAAAAAGATGCTGGACGACGCCGGTTTTCCCGACGCGGTGATCTCCGCCTCCAACGACCTGGATGAAGAGCTGATCAACAGCCTCAAGCTCCAGGGCGCGGCCATCAACTCCTGGGGCGTGGGGACGAACCTGATCACCGCCAGGGACTGCCCCTCCTTCGGCGGCGTCTACAAGCTGGCTGCCATCCGCGACAGGGAAACCGGGAAATTCATCCCCAAGATCAAGCTCTCCGAGAACGTGGAAAAGATCACCAACCCCGGCGACAAGGCCATCCGGCGGATCTACAGCCGGGAGACCGGAAAGATCCTGGCCGACCTCATCTGCCTGACCGAAGAAACCTTTGACGAGAACAGTTCACTCCTGCTCTTTGACCCGGTCCAGACCTGGAAAAAGACCCTCCTGGCTCCGGGCAGCTACACCATGCGGCAGCTGCTGATCCCCGTCTTCCAAAGCGGCCGGTGCGTGTACCGCTCGCCCAGGGTGATGGACATCCAGGCCTACTGCAAACAGGAGCTTTCCACACTCTGGGAAGAATCCCTCCGGCTGGTGAATCCCCACAAGGTCCATGTCGATCTGTCCAACGAACTGTGGCACATCAAAAACCAGCTGCTGGATTCTTATCATTATCAGTAAACGCCGGACAAAACAACCGCCGCGCCCGGGCTATCCGCTCTCCCGCGCTTGCTTTCGTTTTCCGGGGCCGAACCGGTCCCATACCGGCGAGCACAGGCAGCCCGCGCCGCAGCCGATGACCGCCGGCAGAATCCAGCCCCGCCCCGCAGCCGCACCCGGAAGGGAAGCGGCTGCCTGTATCCATGCCGGCGCGTTCTCCCAGGAAGAAAAGACCGTCTGCGCGAGGACAAATACCGCGCAGCCAAGGTAAGCCAGGGAAAAGCGGCCCACCCACCAGTCAAAAAACGCCAGAACGACCAGCGCCAGGACAAGCGGGTACGCCGTCTCTGCCGCCAGTGCGAATCCATCCATCACCGCCGCAAGGTCGGCGTTGGCCAAAATAAAGCCAACCACGGCAGACACCACCGTCCATCCCCGGGCCGAGACCCCCGGGAAAAGTTCCGCGAAATACGCGCCGCTGCTGCCAAGCATCCCGGCGGCCACATTCAGACAGGCGATCAGGAAAATCCCGGCCAGGACCAGCACCCCGGTCCTGCCGTAAAGCGACTCCGCCACCCAGGTGATCACCTGCACGCCGTCCTCCGCCCCGTCAAGCATCAGCCCGCCCATATTTCCCATAAACGCCAGAGAAACATACACCAGCGCCAGCAAAAACCCGGCGATCAGCCCGGAGATGATCGTCTCCTTCGCCAGCGCCCCGTCCGACCGTATCCCCCTGGCCCGGAGGCTCATGCCGATAACGGCGCAAAAGCACATCGCCGCCAGTATGTCCATGGTCTGATAGCCTGCGGCAAACCCCTGGCCTGCCGGATCCGCCGCGTAGCCGTCTGCGGCGATCCCGCTCTGCCCCACCGGCCAGCAGACGCAACCGGCGAAAAGAAGCGCGATCAGCACCAGCAGACACGGCGCCGTCACCTTGCCCAGACGGTCCGTCAGCCTTTCCGGCCGCATGGCCAGAAGGACCGACGCGCCGAAAAACAGGACGGAAAAGATCATCCTGGCCTCCTTCCCCGCAAGCTCGCCAAGAAAAGGAAGCGCCGTCATCGTGTAAGCCGCGTCCGCCGCCCGAGGGACGGACAGGCACGGCCCCGACACCAGATAAAGCAGCGCCGGGAAAACGACGGCAAACCCGGGATGGACCCGCCCTGCCAGACGGCTAAGACCGCCGGAAAAGGCCGAAGCCGCGACGCCCAGTACCGGGATAGCGACCGCGCCCAGCAGAAACCCGGCCACCGCCAGCCACAGCCTCTGCCCGGCCAGATAGCCCAAAAACGCGGGCAGCGACAGGTTCTCCGAGCCAAAAAGCACGGCAAATAACGTCAATCCCATGAAGATCCGATCCAACCAGGAAAGTCTCTGCTTCATCTTCCCCTCCTTTACCACGGGCCCGTCCGCCTGCCGGACAGGTGCCGCGTCATTTTCCGGGATCCGTTTCTCCTGCTCCGGTTTCCTGCGGCTCCATGATCTCCGTCTCCGCCTCCGCCGGTTCCATTTCCTCCGGCTCCGGTTCGTGCGCCTCCGCTTCCTGCGGCTCCGGTTCCTGCAACTCCGCTTCCTCCGGCTCCGGTTCCATCAGCTCTGTTCCTTCCGGCTCTCTGCCGTAGCGCTCCTCAACCAACCTGCGGAATTCTTCTTCCGTACAGCCGATCTCGGCCAGACGCTGCCGCCTGCGCTCTCTGCGCATCTCCGCCTCCAGGCGTTCCCGTTCACGGCTCCTGCGGATGTGCAGGACCACCACCGCTACCGCGGCGGCCGCAGCCACGACGGCCACACCGATCAGGATCATATCCGTGCTGACGGCAAAAGAAACCGCGGACGAACCGTCCCCCTGGGCAGCCTCCGTCTCTTCCGGCACCTGGCTGTCCTCCGCCGTCTCTTCCTCATCCTGGGACGCGCCGTCCTCCTCAGACACGGCCTCCTCCTGCACCTGGCTGACCGTCAGATAGTAGCTCCCTACCACACGCTCATCATAAACGTAGCGGACCTGGGCCACCGCATCCTCCGAAACCGCCCCGGTCATCGCGCTGCCGGTAAGGACCTCCCGGTCCGTATCCTCCAGGGAGGCCCCATACGGCACCGTCACTTTCTGCACGCCATCGATCTCGACCTGCTCCTGCCGGTACGTCTGGCCGTCCAGCGTCAATGTACCGTCCTCATCAAACAGGGACGCCTCATCCCCTGCCGCATCGACATTCTGGAAACGGGAAAACCCAAACTCCATCAGCGCGATCGTATCCGAGTAGTGGGTCTGGTTGCTCTTTAAAATCACCGTCACCTGGCTCCGCCCGTCCTTTTGCGCCAGCGTGACCAGAGTATTCCCTGCGATCGACGTATAGCCGGTCTTGCCCGCCACCGCGTAGGGATAATAAGTACTGCTGCTCTCATCGGTGGTGATGAGAAGCTTATGTTCCATATTCACCCGCTGCCCATCCGGATTCAGGATGGTGCCCGGGAGGCTGTAGGACGTGGTCGAATCAATCTCCAAAAGCGTCTCATTCGCAAACGCCGCCCGGCTGATGATGGCCATATCGTACGCCGACACATACTGGTCGTCGTCATTCAGTCCGGAAGGATTGGCAAAGTGGCTTTCCGTACATCCCAACGCCTCGATCGTCTCATTCATCATCTCGACGAATCCTTCCCTGGTGCCGCCCACGTGCTCCGCCAGGGCGTTGGCCGCCTGATTCGACGAGCGCAGGAGCAGAGCATAAAGACAATCCAGCACCGTCAGCTGGTCGCCCTCCTCCAGCGACAGCGCGTTCCCGCTGCCGGACTCCACATCGTACACCGCGTCATGAGAAAAGGTCACCATCTCATCCAGCGAGTCGCAATTTTCAATCACCACAAGCGCCGTCAGCAGCTTCGTGATGCTGGCCGGCGCATACTGCAGGTGGATATTCTGTCCGAAGATCACCGCCCCTGTCTCCTGGTCCACCACGATGCCTGCTTCAGCCTGGAGCCCCGTATCCGAAGGCCACACCGGCTTGGCGTAGGCCGGAAACACAAACCCCTCCATGGCAATAACAAAGCCGGCTGCCATGGCAGCCGCCCGAAATTTCACACGTCTGATCGTCATTCTTAATTGTTTCATTCCTGTATCTTTCCTTACTTTGTTGATCTGCCGCCGGATAAGCGGCGAAAAAGCAGTTTTTGCTTATCTTTTTTATCATATCATGATTTTCTTTTCTTGTCCCTTACAAAATCATAAAAATTCATCCACGATCAGCGGAGGGGATGGCAATGTGTTGGAGTTTGAGGATAACGCCGGGATCGTTTCCTGACGCGAAAATGAAAGAAATTGCTTTTCTTATCGTAGACATTTTAAAGGCAGAGAAAGCGGCATGGATTCTCCACGCCGCTTTCTCACATTCGGACTAATGACTTTTTCCTTATCGCTTGCAATTTTTTCAGCCTTTCCCCGCGCATGTCACAAGCAAACCATCTCGCTCATCACTCTGCGGCACTCCGGCGTTTCTTCAGCATCAGCACGCCGCCCACT
>CAYRMW010000068.1:0-9291 GCA_964425595.1 uncultured Lachnospiraceae bacterium | reverse complement strand
ATCGGGTTTTTATGGATACTGTACATCCTCCTCCTCCTTTCCGTTCTCTGTCACAGAACATGACTCACTCCCGTGAGAACACATCTGTATCAGACCAGATATTCACTGATACAGTCAAAAAGATCTTCTTCCAGATCCATCGTCCTCAGCTGTCTTAAGAGCATTCCTTCATCTTCACAGCTGCATACTTCCCGAAAAACCTCCTGCTTGGTCTGATAGGGGATCTCCGCCTGGCTTAAAAACGCAAAGACTCCGGCTTTTCTATCATTCTCTCGAAGAGCCATATTATCATCAAACCGAAGAACCAGTTCCTTGCGTGTGTCCGTTTCCACTCCCGCCACACGCAGGACCCCCTTCTCGCTGTCATAGAACGATTCACACGTCAAAAGCCTGCCATCCTGCTCTGCTCTTACGCAAGCCTGCGTGCAGCCCCAGACCTCTACCGCAAATGTTCTCTTTTCCGGAATCAGTGAGACATCCCCTTTTGCCTGATGAATGATCAGGCATTTTTCGCTCCATTTCCAGTCTATTGCTGTCATTGCGCACCGGCCCTGTAAGTAATCTTCCGTTTCATTATCATCTTCGTATAGGTTGAAGAAACCATCGGCCCCGGCAAATATCTTAAGTTTCATGGAACCAGGATTGGACAAAGCAGCCTGACCAAAGATCTCCTCGGTCATGGGCACGATGGCGCCGCCTTTTGCCAGGACCGGTATAGAACCGATGCCCCGGAACATGTTGAGCATCCTTCCTCCCCGATATACCATGCCGGTAAAGAAGTCAATGTAGATCCCATCGGGCAGCCAAACCTGTGTCTTTCCCACATGGAGGCGGGGATTCCCCTTCTGTGTAACTGGCGCAACGATCAGTTCCGTACCGAAAAAGTACTCATTCTTGACCTGATAGGCTTCCGGATTCTCCGGATAGGCATAGTACATGGGCTCGATCATCGGCAGATCCCGGCTGTACGCCCGATAGTTCATGGTGTAGAGATAAGGAAGGAGCTGATGCCGCAGGCGCAGGAATTCATCAATCGCGGCTCTGATTTGCGGCGGGAAGCACCAGGGCTCCTTACTGTAAAAGATATCCTTCGTGCTGTGAAGGCGATTGATGGGCGAAAACACGCCAAGCTGCACCCAACGCGCCATCATCTCATCATCTCTGTATCCCTGCATGTGTCCGCCAATATCGTGACTCCACCAGCCATACCCGATGTTCGATGCCGTTGAAGTAAAATACGGCTGGAAATCCAGAGACTCCCATGTGATGTGGGTATCTCCGGAAAATCCCACCGGATAGCGGTGGGAGCCCGGGCCGGCATATCGGGAAAATGTCATGGGACGTCTGCCAGCCCTTCCGCTGTCCATATAATGATAATGATTCAACATCCACAGGGGATCCAACCCTTCGATCTTGCTGTTCGTTCCCTGCTGCCAGTCGATCCACCAGAAGTCTACGCCCTGTTCTTCATAGGGATGGAGTACAATGTCGAAATACGCTCTAAGGAAAACGGGATCCGTGACATCAAAATTGACCCCTTCTTCCGTGTCCGGATCGATTCCCATCTCACGGGCCATTTTTTCATACATCTCTTCGTATGCACGGATGCCATCCGCCGGGTGAAGGTTCAAGGTCACCTTCATCCCCCGATCATGAAGCCAGTCCATAAAGCGTTTGGGATCCGGAAAGAAATTCCGGTTCCAGGTATATCCCGTCCACCCGCTTCCATATTTCGGATCAATATTCACCAAATGCCAATCCATATCGATTACAGCCACACTGAACGGAACCTTCTCTGTTTCGAACTGCTCCATCAGCGTCGTGTAGCTTTCCTCTGTATATTCAAAATACCGGCTCCACCAGTTCCCCAGGGCAAACCGCGGCAGCATAGGGGTCTTACCGCACAGCTGATAAAAATCCTTCAGGCACTGGCGGTAATCATGGCCATAGCCCCAGAAATAAATATCTTTTACGTCTCCTCTTCTCGGCTCTACCCATCCGTCTTCAGTAAGGATCAACGAACGGCTGTCGTCCAGGACAGAAAAGCCATTTCGCGACATCAGTCCGGCTTCCAACGCGCAGGCCCCATCTATCCGATCCAGGGTCCTCGCCGTCCCGCCCAGGTCCTCGAAGGGCTCGCCGTAATGCCAGATGCTGTGATAATTGCTGAGGTTTCCCAAAACCCGGATACTCAGCCCCCAGGAAGTAAAGTCCTGTTTGTTATAGATGAGATGTACCCGATCCGTAAAAATCTGCAGCTCATCTTCCTTTTCTTTCAGCGTATAGGAGGATGGGGAAAAATCCCGATTAACCACCGTCTGCGTGGCTCTGTCCCCGAAAATGCCATTTTCACTGTACTCCAGGCGGATCAGCCCGCTGGTAAGCACCGTGATCCGGTAGCGTTCTCCCTGTATGATATTTTCCTGCCGGGCAGACGGATGAGTTTCCAGCTGTCTGAACTGTCCCATAACCTATCCTTCACTCCTCTCCATTTTCCTTACTTTTCCCCCTCCAGCGATAGACCACCGCCTCGTATGGTCTGAGGATCCGGTCCGACATCTGCTCATCGTTTTCGTAATTGGAGATGTAAAGCGACGAAGCTTTCCCCCGCATCGGCTCCGGCAGGGTCATGGGCTGCTCATCACCGGTAAAGTTTAAGATCACGAAAAGATTATCGTCCCCCATATTTCGGTTATAAATATAGAGCGATTCGTTTTCCCTCTGATATTCTGTAAAATCTCCATATACGGCGGTCTCATTTTCATGGCGCAGCCGGATAAGCTCTTTCATGTACCAGAAAACGGAATCCGAGTCCGCCAGCGCACGCTTCACATTGACCTCCGGATAATTCGGATTAACCTTCAGCCAAGGAGCGACCGTACTGAATCCTGCATAAGGCGAATCATCCCACTGCATCGGCGTCCTGGCGTTGTCCCTGCCGATATACCAGATCGCACGCATCATTTTTTCCGGATCCTCTCCGCCGTTTTCCACGCGTTCCCTCCACGCATTGCGGATCTGGATATCCTGATAATCCTCGATCGAATCAAAGTGAACGTTCGTCATACCGATCTCTTCACCCTGATACACGTAAGGTGTACCCTGCATGGTCATGATCATGGTATAAAGCATCTTTGCGCTTTCTTTTCTGTATTTCGTATCATTTCCCCAGCGGGATACGCTTCTTGGCTGATCATGATTGGCCAGGTACAGGCTGTTCCAGGCCTTTCCGTTAAGCTCAGTCTGCCACTTGCTCATGACCTCTTTGAACTGAACGAGCGGCACTTGATGCAAGGAGAATTTGTCGCCATCCGTATACTCCAATTTTACATGTTCAAATTGGAAGACCATGCTCATCTCATGTGTGTCAAGACCGGCATATTTTTTTGCCTCCTCGGTGGTGACCCCGCTGGTCTCTCCAACCGTCATCAGTTCCGGGTACTTAGACATCACATGGTCATACATTTCATGGAAGAATTCATGGATCCGTGGACCGTTTTGATAATGCTCAGAACCAACCTCTGCCCGGCTCGGATCGCCGTCCGGCAATCCCGGGCGTTTCGAATACATCCCGGCCACATCGAGACGAAAGCCGTCAACACCCTTATCTATCCAAAAATTCATGATATCGTATACGCTTTGACGCACTTCCGGATTCTCCCAGTTTAAATCCGGCTGCTTTTTTGAGAACAGATGCAGATAATACTGGTCTGTGGCCTGATCGTATGTCCAGGCGCTTCCCGAAAAATGCGAAGTCCAGTTGTTTGGTTCGTGTCCGTCCTTCCCATCTCGCCAGATATAATACTCGCGATAGGGATTATCCTTACTCTTCCTGCTTTCAATAAACCAGGGATGTTCATCCGAACTGTGGTTCACCACCAGATCGACGATCAGGCGGATGCCTCTTTTGTGCATCTCCTGCTGCATCTCATCAAAATCTTCCATGGTGCCAAACTCTTCCATGATATTCCGATAATCTGAAATATCATATCCATTATCGTCATTGGGCGACGGATAGAAAGGGGAGAGCCACACGGCATCCACTCCCAGTTCCTGAAGATACTCCAATTTCTGCGTGATCCCCTTTAAATCTCCAATTCCATCCCCGTTGGAATCCATAAAACTCCTGGGATAAATCTGATAAATAACCGCTTCCTTCCACCAACACTTGCTCATGGCAGCTGTACTCCTTTCCACTCTCATTCACGATTTAGCTATCGGTTAAGGACTGTCGCTGTTTCCGCGCCCGATCCCCGCCATCCCGCACGAACATGATCATTCCTTGACCGCTCCGTTGGAAATACCGGCTACGATCTGTTTTTGAAAAACAAGGACCATGATCAGCGTGGGGATGATCACGACAATAGCCGCCGCTGTGATCTGCCCCCAGAAGATCGTATATTCATCCCGCAAATAGCTGATGCGTACCGGCACAGACTGCATGGATTCCGCTATGTTCAATGTACAGGAAAGCAAATACTCATTCCATGCAGAAATAAAGGTGATGATTGCCGTAGCAAAAACACCGGGAGCCGCGATCGGGAAGATGATCTTCCACAGGATACCCCAATAACTGCAGCCGTCAATCTTGGCCGCTTCTTCCAAAGACGCCGGCACCTGCTTAAAGTGGCTGACCATGATCCACACTGCGCTGGGCAAAGTGATCGTACAATAAGCCAATGAAATATGATAGCTGTTCAGCCAGTTTAATCGATAAAACATGTTAAAGATCGGTCCAATCACGATCATCTGCGGGAACATGGAGATGGATAGGATCAACCCCATCAGCAGACTTTTCCCTTTAAATCGGAACCGGGCGATGATAAAGGCGGACATGGACGCGATGATCACCACGTAGAGCGTGGTGGAAGCCGCAATGATAAAACTGTTCTTGACCGCCGTCAGAATATGCTTATCAACGATAACGGTAATATAATTGGAAAGCGTCGGATTGTTGGCAATGATGTTGTATGCTCCGTTTCCGTGAATCTCAACCTCCGGTTTAAAGGAAGTAATGAGGATCCAGAAAAAGGGGAAGACAGAAGCAAACAAAAATGCCACTACAAAGCACCCGCAGACGATCCGAAACGCTTTTTGACGATTTATCGACATCACATTCGCCTCCCTCTAATCGTTGCTGATCAGCTCCGCGCCAAGTACTTTTACGTAGATCGTCGCGATGATCGCCACACAGACAAACATACCTACCACCACGGTGGAACCATACCCGTAATTACTCTGACCAAAGATCAGCTTATATGCGTAAACAGACAGCGTTTCCGTACCGTTTCCAGGACCGCCGCCGGTCAGCACCGAGATCAGGTCATAAACACGGAAGGCATCCAGTGTTCGGAATAACAGCGCCACAAGGATGCTTGGTTTCATCAGCGGCAGCGTAATCGAAAAGAACGCCCTGATCGGAGAGGCTCCGTCGATGGACGCGCTCTCATATAAACCAAGATCGATCGTCTGCAAACCGGCCATGAGAAGAAGAGCCATGTAAGGCGTCGTCTTCCATACATCCGCCAGAATGGCAGACGCCATAGCGCCGCGGGCAGTCAGCAGCATTTCCGTCTGGCTCCCGATGATACCCACCATAGAAAAGATCTTTGATACTACGCCATAGCTTCCATCATACAGATAGCTCCAGATCAGCGCCGATACCGCTGTGGGAATGGCCCAGGGGATCAGCGCAATGGTACGGACGATGCCGATTCCATGCATTGCTTTTGACATCACCAGCGCCAGACACATGCCAAGAACGAACTCAATGGCCACAGAGATCACCGTAAATATGACCGTGTGGAGCAATGCTGCCCTGAAACGGCTGTCCGAAAGCAGAGTCTGGTAATTAGCAATGCCGATATAGTTCGTCTGGATCACGCAGCCGGCCAGATCCTCAAGTATCGTTTCCATATTTTCCCTGTTATAAAACTCAACATCCGGATACTGGTCATAGATCGCCTGACTTTGCGCCGTAATTTCCTCGATAAAAGTAACGATCTCCTCCCGCTCTTCAGCCGTCATCGCACGGGTTTCCGTCTCATCGCCATATTTTTCCAGAATGGCATTCACCCGATCCTGTATGGCAGCGAAAGCAAGCTGGCCTTCCTCATCGACCAGAGTGATGTCCGCGCTGATAAAGTAATTCACATATTTGCAGTCTTCCACAAACAGCGACCCGTTCAGCTTTTCATCAATATAAAAGCTGTTGTAGCGCTGATCGTTTGTCCGATAATCAAAAAAGGTATACATGACGGATGTGATGACCGGATAAATCGAAAACACTGCCATGAAACAAAGCATCGGTATGATAAACACAAATTGCTTCAAGCTCATCCTCTTGACCATAGAACACATCTCCTTGCATATGTCGCCCAAATCAGAGAAGGCGGCCGTTCCAAAATACAGCTTTCGTCCGGTGATTCGCATGTCATCCGCCGACTCGCCGCAGTTTCAGGACGCCGCCTTCCTCCAGCTGGTTACTGATACTCCTCCAGCAGGCTCTCAACCTCTGTCACCGTACTGGAAAGGTCTTCTTCGTTGGACAGGTACTTATGAATGCTGATCTGAAGCGCATCGGTCAGCTCACTATATTGGCTGGAGCTCGGTCTGGGAATGGTGTTCTCCAGAGCTTTTACAAACCCCGGCCTGGAGAGCAGCTCATTACCGGCCAGGATCTCCTCATTATCTACCAGCTCATTGTAGCCAGGGACATATCCTCCGGTGCTGCAGAAGGGGATCTGCCCATCGGTAGCCGCATACCGTAAGAACTCCCAGGCAGCTTCCTTGTTCTCGCTGTATGAATTGATTGCCAACAGCCAGCCGCCGATGCAGGATCCTCCCGGCAGCGGCGCGATATCAACCTGATCCTGAGATACTGTCGTCTCATCCGTCAGAACTCCCCAGGCGCCCGGCCAGCCTCTCGAAAAGACCGTTTCGCCATTTGCCAACGCGTTGTTGCAGTCTGACTCCTGGTATACCAGGACATCCTGAGGCGTGTAATCCGCGTCAGTCGCTGTCTTAAACAATTCCAATCCATGCTCAATATCCGTGAAATTGCTGGTCCACTCATTCACATTGCAGATCAGGCCCTCATACTGAGCTGCCTGGATACAAAGCCCCACAGAAGTATCTCCCTGTCCGGCATAGGTCTCCGCCATCTCCAGAAGATCTTCGAAAGTATAATCCCCATTCACCAGTCTTTCCGCATCTTCCTCAGAAACGATATCCTTGCGGAAGTATAAAACGCCGAAATCCGGATACAGCGGAATTGCGTATGTTTTCGCACTGTACGTGCCCGCCGAAATCGATCCGCTGTTAAAATCTGCTGCAGTCAGTCCCGCTTCCATCATGTAAGAGTCAAGTGCTTCCAGATATCCGGCCCCTGCCATATCACCGGCCCAGACGGTATCGATACACACCACATCATACTCTGAACTTCCCGCACCAAAAGCGGTGTTCAGCTGCGTTTTGACATCACCCGAATCCGTCGGCGCGATCACCCACTCAACGGTAATTTCGTCCTGAGAGCTGTTGAACGCCTCCACTAAGGCCTCCACCGCGCCATTTCCGCCATCCTGTTTATAAAACTTGATCACTGTCCTGCCGTCCGAAGAGCCGGACTCATCGGATGCATCGCTTGCGTCGTTGGAAGCATCTGCCGCTTCGGCCCCTTCCTCCGCCGCCTGCTCCGCCGCAGCTGTCGTTGTCGTCTCGCTTCCGCTGCATGCAACCAGTGCCGCTGCAGATGCCATGGTCGCAGCCATGACCGCAAAATGTTTTTTCATAACCCTCTCTCCTTTTGCATTTTTTACAAATTTTTGCCGATATTTTATCACCTTTTGCGCATAAGGTTTAATCGTGCATTAATAGTAGCACATCATTCCCTGTTTTTCAATAGTTATTTATCGTTTTTTTATTATAATTTTTATAAAATGCCGTTGATGCCATCGTCCGATCGCGCGTTTTTTCTGTTTTTCTCATTTTTTACTCCAGTTTTTTTGCCTTGGTTTCTGATTTTTTTGTACAGTTTGCCTGCTCTATAACTTTAGCGCATAAGTTTTTATATAAAAAACAAAGGCCGGAAAACCCAGCCCTTACCATGGCCTGTTCCTTCCAGCCTTTGCTTCGCCGTCTGTCTGTTTATTGCCGCAAGATCTTCACACTATCCCGAACGACCATTTTAAAAGGGAGCAGGATATTCCGTTCCGCGACCGCCCCGCCTTGGATCAGCTTCAGTAAGATCCGCACTGCGCATACCCCCTTGTCCGTTACATTCTGATGTACGGTAGTCAGGTGAGGACGGACCAGGCAGGCATATTCATTATCATCAAAACCCGTGACGGACAATTCCTCCGGGATCCGGATTCCGCAATCCTCCAGATAATTGATCAGCCGGGCAGCGTAATAGTCCGCATTGCAAATCACCGCCGTGAACTCATCCCGCCGATAATAGACAGCCCTTATCGCCCCTTCCAGCCCCAGCTCCTCCACGCGCAGCATCGGAAAGCTCTCCTGATCCAGGGGCAAACCGTATTCCTCTCGTGCCCGGAGGCAGCCCTTATAGCGCTCCCCGGAGATGCCCTTCTCATTGTAAGCCAAATAGATCATTCGGCTATGCCCGCTGCGTATCAGATATTCTGTTACATCATGGGCGCCTTTTTGCTCGTCAAGGGTGATATTGATCTCTCCGGCATCTTTCGGACAATTATAACAATCGATCAAAACCATCGGCTTTTTGTATGTCGTCCTTAGTTCCAGCACATCCTCATAATCCAGGCTCACCATGATGAGACCATCCACGTTCCAGGAAGCGGCACACGCAATGATATCCTCCATATTGTCCGAAATATTCATCATCAGATAATAATCCTTGAATCGAATCGCCTTTTCAATCGCTCCAACCAGTTCGCCGTAAAAAGGATCGCAGAGCAGATTTGTATATCTCCCCTTTCTTTCTTTCATCACAACACCGACGATCCTGGACTGGTTTCGCGCAAGGCTCCTGGCACCCATATTGGGCACATATCCATACTCCTTCAGGGTCTTTTGTACCAACTCGATCGTAGCAGGAGAAACCTCCGATGTCTTGCCGTGGATCACATTCGACACCGTCGTCATGCTCACGCCAAGCATATTGGCTATCTCCTTAATAGTAACCATTGTTCCTCCTTACTGCGCTGACATCGAAAGCGCGCCACCGAAAACCCAAGGAACCTCGGCCATATCTCTTACCTGGGCCAGCTGGATTCGAACCAGCGAATGCAGGAGTCAAAGTCCTGTGCCTTA
>CAYRMW010000067.1:0-9542 GCA_964425595.1 uncultured Lachnospiraceae bacterium | reverse complement strand
ATCCTGAAAAAAGCAAAGGAAATCTTCAGCCGGAACTAATACGCTTCTTCCATCGCCCGGATTCGCCGGTAAAGTTCCCGGTTCACCGGCACGGCGATCCCCGCCGCATCGGCCCGGGCGATCACCGTACCGGAAAAGAACTCTACCTCCGACGGCCGCTTTAGCAGGCCGTCCTGGCGCATGGAGGGCATTCCCTTCGGATCCAGGGAATCGATCAGGGAAACATACATTTCAAGATCAGTTTCCGTCACGTCAACGCCCTCTGCCTGCGCCAGCGTCAATACTTCCTGCATGGCCGCCCGCATCATATCCCGCGCCTTTCCCGGCTTTTGTACCGTCTCATAAGTCCCCTCGGCGACCATCACCGTCTGGTTCACCCCAACGTTCAGCATCCATTTTCCCCACAGGCGCGCCAGAATATCTTCTTCCTTTGTGTAGGGAAGACCTGTCCGGTCAAACAGCCCGGTCACCGCCTCCAGCATGGGTTCCTTTTCCTCCTCATCCGGGCGGATACCGATGCAGATCTGGCCTATGTGGGTATATCGCAGGTCAGAACCAAGCTTCACTGCGTCCATTCCCTGCGCCACACAGGTCAGCACATGCTCTGCGCCGAGCGTCCTGCCGATGATCTCTTCGCTGGAGATCCCATTGAGGACAGACAAAATGATCGTGTTCGCGCCGACATGTCCCTTTGCCGCCAGAGAAATCGCCTCATCCAGAGCCGTAGCCTTCACCGCAAAAATCAGCAGATCCGCCGGTGCCTCTGCCACAGGTTCATCCGCATTGATGACGCGGAATGAACAGGGGCGTCCGTTGCAGGTCACCTCCTGTTCCTGGCAGCGCCGGAACCGGTCGCCCTCTGCCAGAAAGGCCACCCGTTCTCCGCCCAGGGCTCTGGCAAAGAAATCACCATAAAGGATCCCCAGCGCGCCCATCCCGATGATCGCGATCCGTTCGCATCTCATATCCATAATTATATGCTCCTTTGGTGGTTTTTTCTATATCTTACCACATGAACGCTGATCGTCAAAAGGAAATTTAAGAGCTGCATTAATCCGTATCGCATCCTCCGCAGCCTTTTTTACAAAATGTCAGGCGACAGACACTGTCTCCCCGGCCGATCGTTTTCTCAAGATCCATTTCCATGCCAAGGGTTTCCGCCTCGCCTCGATCGCCCTCCATGGCGATATCGCAAAGCAGGTCAATTTCTTCATCGGACAGTCCCATATTCTGCCATTGCGTAACCAGAGGGCAGTATCCTAACTCGATGGTAAAATGATCCTCGTCGTCACACGGCCTGGATTTGACGAATACGTCTTTGTATCCCCTGAAATACCAGTAATCGCTGAATTTTTTGACCGTTACCGCGCCCTCCTGATACATGGGAAGGGCCTTCGCCTGTTCCACGCCTATCTCGCGGATAGCATTTCGGAGAATAGACTCCATATCCGCTCCCTGTTTTTTCCCTTCCAGATAAAATTTTGCCAGCCAATGCCCTCTTTTCAGATGCAGCCCTCTCAGCGCCTTTGAAGTCTCATCCTCGGTTGGAATCGGTGTGTTGATAATTTTGCTCTTTTCCATAAGATCTCTCCGTTTTTTCCTGTTCTAAATCGTAGCCGCCGCTGCTGTCCGCAAATTCCGTCCCCTCTTCTGCTGCTCTCATCATCACGCTGTAGCGCGGGTTTAAGGTCATCCCACGGCCTCCGGTAACATCCAGCGAGGCGCCGGTTATATAGGATGCGCGGGGACTGCTCAAAAAAACGATGGCATTCGCGACCTCTTCCGGTGTTCCCAATCGCTGCAGGAGCGTATTTTCTGCCGCGTATTTCAGATTTTCCCTGCTGTTTCTGGTTAATGCTGTTTCCGTTGCGGTAAAACCCGGGAGAACTGCGCACACACGCACATTCCATGCGGCATACTCGCCTGCAAGACAGGTGGTCAGATTAAGCATCGCCGCCTTCATCGGACCATACAGCGAACTTCGGCCGGCGCTGGGACATCTGGCCGCGAGAGAAGAGACATTGATAATCGCTCCGCCGCTCTCCTGGCTTTTCATATGGCGGAATGCCGCCTGGCTCCCGAAAACGGCGCTTTTAAAGCACATCCCGGTAATCCAGTCAATATCCTCCTCTGTAAATTCCATACCCTGTTTCACTCTCTGTTTGCCTACATTATTGACCCAGCAGTCGATCCTTCCAAACTTTAGGAACACGTTTTCTGCAAATTGATATAAGGGACCGGCCTTTGCAGCATCCGCAGTCTCATAATAAACTTCTCCGTACTTTGATAATTCTCTCGCCGCATCCTGCAGCCGGCTCTCTGTTCTAGCACATATTGCCACACGGCAGCCTTCCTGTAAAAATGCTCTGGCCGCAGCAAAACCGATCCCCTGGCTTCCTCCTGCCACAACCGCGGTTTTTCCATTAAGCTCTAAATCCATGTCTTTATCCTCCTCTCGCCAATGGACTTCCCGGTTCAAATGGATGTGATAAAGGTCTTTTGAATCGGTAATCATCACAAAAGAGCCGGATTTGCATCCGGCTCCGAACCTGGTGAAGCAGGTGGTGGCATAGGTTTCCGACGCTGTCGCGCCGTTTCGCCAATCATCATACTTCAACCGACTCCACGTCCGCCCAGGTGCCGGTCTGATTGGACTTGATGATCGCGTCGATCATGCACATGCATGCCACGCCATCTGTCTCGTTGATCGGCACAGGCTTATCTTCTTCGATGCACTCGCAAAAAATCTGATGCAGATCGGTCAGTTCCAGGTTATTTTGTTCATGGGCGTTAGGAAAGCTGTAGGTAAATTTCGTTCCGTCCGATTTCTCGACGATCAGCTCGTGCTTTTCTCCGAAAATCGTGATCACTCCTTCCGTTCCGAACAGAACGGTAGAACGGTCATTTCCATTGTAGCTGGTCCGTGAAAAGCACAGCGTTCCCATGACGCCGTTTTCGTGAAGCATCACGGCCACCACATTGTCTTCCAGGCTCCCGTTTTTATCCGGATTCAGGCATGTGATATAGCTTAATACCTTTTTCGGCTCGGAACCGGTCATCCAGCGCATCAGATCCAGCCGGTGAGAACCAATCTCTGCCACCGCGTTTTTCCATGCAGGGATAACCGCAGAAGCTGCTCCCGGCACTCCTTTGACGCCTAAAAACGTGCGGTAAGAAAGAAGCTTTCCGATCTCGCCGCTATCCAGCAGCTTCTTCGCCGTCAGATGCGGCAGGTATCTTCTCTGGACATGCAGCATCATCAGCTTCCTGTTGTTTGCTTTCGCCGCGGCTGCCATCTTTCTTGCTTCCTCTGTATTTAAGGCCATCGCTTTCTCGCAAAGTACATGCTTTCCCGCATTTAACGCCGCCACCGTGATCTCACAATGTGCCGGGGTGGGAACGCATACCAGCACCGCGTCTGCCTGTTTATCCTCCCAGATTTCCTCTAAAGAGGAGTATGCCCGGCAATGATACCGTTCTGCCACGGCATCCAGACCGTCCCGCGGCTGAGCATAAACGCCGTACAGATTCGCGCTCCTGCTTTGGCTGACACCGGCTAAATGTCTTCTTCCGGCAATCACTCCGGTTGCTCCGATTATCACAATATTTACCATATTTAGTCCCCTTGGTGACGAGAATGCCTGACGCGTATCCCGGTTTCTGTTTTCCCGTATCCTGAACCGATCCAATGTCAAAGCAGATTGACAAACACGCCGGCAATAATGACCGAACTGATGCTGACGGAAATCACTCCGCCGATCACAAGATTGGGAACTATGGTGTCCTTCAGATAGTCCCGCTCTTCCTCATTTTCCGTAATGGCCTCGATCACTTCCGTAGAAATCTGGTAATTGACCGGATAACCGCTGTAACACTCAATGCCCACCAGGATCGACATCGCCGGGGTCAGTCCCACCAGCTTTCCGACAATTAAAGAAGCGATAATGATGCCCGCCGCGCCAAGGAATAAAATCCCTACAATCGGCACCAGCGACTCCAGCAAAGCAGAAGGAGACAGATTGGCAAGCGACTTTCTCATCGCCATGATCATCGCCATCGTGAAGAAAGGCAGCACCTTGGCCCTGGCCAGAGGATCGCGGCTGATCAGCCCCAGCTGCCTGGCCACCAGTCCCACGATCAGGCCCATCAGCGAAGCGTTTAAAATGCCTCCCGTAAAACCTCCCGTAAACCCGCCGATCTTTGCGGCAATCCATGAAAAAATAACGCAAAGGAAAAAATGCATATATACCGTATCGTATTTTTGCGGAATCGTATCGACCATCTTTTTATCCGCAGAATCATTGCTGGAAGCTTTCCTAGTCCTGTCCGGGAGTTTAATGCTGCCGTCGCGGATCGAAGCCAGCATTTTTCTTCCTTCAAACCGCGTCAGGTTAGCGATGATCGGCATGGAAATCCACTGCTGCGCAACCAGGATCAGCAGGATGATGGCGGACAGCTCCAAAAGCCCCCTTTCTTCGCAGGCTGCCTGCATCATATATGTAGCTACCTGGCTTCCTGCCAGCGTAGGATAACTGGCAATAACAAAATCCCGTCCGAAGAGCCCCCTGCCTATCGTCATGGCCATCACGCCTGCGCCGAACAGGGCCCCGAAGCATACCAGGATCAGCTTCTTTTTCTGCAGCAGCATTTTGTAATCCAGCGTCGTTCCCATGTTGACCAGCAGAAGCGCCATCGTCATGGTATAGACCATCGTCAGGCCGGATGTATCCACATCTTCCGCCGTCATAAATCCGCTCCAGAATAAGATCATCATAATGGGCGTTGTCAAAAGAGCACTGGGAAGACGTCCTCCCGAAAGCTTTGCCACGTAAGTACTCAGCAGATATACCCCCGTAAGAACGGTTAACGCTCCGATCATTGTCATAATTGTATTCCCCTTCCTGTATTTACTTACTTTGCAGTCGCCTGCATACAGATCTCCAGCATCATTTCCAATCCGTCTACAGCGCCTCTCTCGTCCGGCATATAGCGGGAAGAATGAGAGCTTGCCCTGGTTTCGGGACGTTCCGGATCGCAGATGCCCACCGTATAAAAGGCGCCGGGCACAACGGCCTGGAAATTGGCAAAATCCTCACCGCCCATGATCGGCTTCCGGTCGATGGGCTTCATCTCCAGTTCCAGTGCCGCGCTGCGGACAATCTCCGCGACCTCCGGCGTGTTATACATGGCCGGATATCCCGGATCAATGTCCAGCTCATACTGACAGCCTCTCTGCAGGCAAACCCCTTTGGCAATTTTTTCGATCTCGGAAAACAGCAGATCCCGGTTTTTCGTTGTGCTGCATCGCACCGTTCCTCCCATCATGCCGGATCCCGGGATGACATTCTTGGCATTCTCCGCGCCGGATATCAGATAGCTTACGGATACCGTAGCCGACTCCTGGGCGTCCAGGCGCAAGGGAACCAGCCGCTGGATCGCTACAGCGATATCACACAAAGCCGCGATGGGATCATTGGCACGCTGGGGAAATGCGCTGTGTCCTCCGGTCCCATTGACCACCAGATGATACATTCCCGTGGCCATGCTGGCAGGCCCCTTAAAAATGCCGATCTCCTTCAGGTCGAATAAACCGGTATGAAGGGCAAAGGCCATGTCAACGCCGTCTGCCGCGCCGTCTCTGACCATTCCGATCGCTCCTCCCGGCGTTTTTTCTTCCGCTGCCTGGAAAGCCAGAAGCACCTTGCCTCTGGTAAGAAGTTCCTTATGCGTCGATAAAGCTTCTGCTACGCATAACAGGATCGACGTATGTATATCGTGGCCGCAGGCATGCATCACCCCTGGAACCTTCGACTTATGCTCCCACTCATTCTCCTCCTGAACCGGCAGGGCATCCATGTCCGCCCGAAGAAGGATCGTGGGACCCGGAAAACCGCTGTCTACTTCGCCCAGCACAGAAGTGCCGGAAATCCCATCCCGCATGGGGATGTTAAGCTCCGTCAGCTTCTCGCGGATCAGTCTGGAAGTATTAAATTCCTGAAACGAAAGCTCCGGGTTTTCATGGAGATAATGCCGGTAAGCAAACAGCTTATCCTGCAGCGATCTGGCAATCGGTTTTACAATCTCTTTACTCATACTCGACCATCCTTTCTTTTGTCACCAGTCTGCGACTGGTTTATTTACCTGTTATCAACGGGCCCGTAGGTCATTTCCATGGCCTGGCGCAGGGTATCGTAGCGGTAATCCGGAATATCGGTATCCTGAGCGCATCCTCCCGCGATGATCAGCTTGTTTTCCGGAACCTGTGCCCGCGCTTCGGCAATGCGCTTCAGCATGTGCTGCAGCTGCTCCTGCCGGCTGCCCACCCGGAAATCCTGATGACGGTCAATCCCTCCTGCCAGTACCTTCTCAGGAGCCATCTGATGTACCTCCGCCAGGGAAATTCCGGAAAGGATATCCTCCCAGTTTAAGGCCTGCAGGGGATAATCTTTCGCAATGTCAAAATACATATTTCTGTCGCCATGGACATGGAGCATATTAAACCAGCAGTTCTTCACAGCAGGCTCGATGGCCGCAAGGTCGTAGGGCTTGCCGAAGATCAAAAACTGCTCCCTGGTCAGCCCCGCATCATACATATGCTGAGTGGCGTAAAAAATACCGTCCACTCCCGCCTTTACGTATTCCTCAACAATCGCGCGGGTCACCTCCGTCAGCACATCAAGGCCGGCCTTCAGATCCCCGGGATAATACTCCGCCAGTTCCGCAAAAGCGTAAGGATTCTGGAACCCATTGTAAAGCTCCTGTGCGTAAGTAGATGGCGTGAAAACATTGGCAATGACCGGGACCCTGCCGCGATACCGGTCCACAAGCCGTTTTGCCACTTCCACCTCCCGGGCAATGGGGCCGCTTTTTACATCAACCATTTTCAAATGACGAAATCCACGCGGGCTGAGAACAACCCTTCGCCGGGTAATGGGAAATTGCGTGATATCCCTGGACCAGATGATCTGGGCTCCATACTGTTCCTGAACGTAGACTCCGTTGGACATGATCTTTAAAACATCCCACTCGTTTCGCTCCTGAAACGCAATATGCGCCCGGACATTATCATAGGCATCATGATCGTCCAGATAAAAATGATGCCATACGGCCATTCCCGGTCGGTCAACCGTTTTTCCTTCTGTCATGGCTTTCAGCCGTTCATAAGAATTCACAAAACAGCCTCCTTTTCCGCATGTATATTGTAACTATTGACCAGTCCTCATCATTGTATCATGCAGATAATATGCGCTACAATTTATTAATTGTATGTCGTACACATTTCTTTCACTTCTGTCCGTTTGCCGGATCAGACCGTATCGCCGCATTTGAAGCACAGCAAACAAGATGCGCATTTTCTTGCCTTGCTCCGGGCCTCATGTTATACTGATCGTATGCATACATTTTATGATGGAGTGGAAATACGCAATGCCGGTTAATTCCTTTGAAAACTATGAACTTACATGGAAGCCGAAAAAGAATCAGCTGAAAACGCCCTATTACCGCAGTCTCGCCGACCTGCTCCAGTCGGATATCCAGTCCGGAGTCCTTCCCGGCGGGACAAAACTGCCTCCGCAGCGTGAGCTGGCGGATTATCTGGATATCCACTTTACCACGATCACCAGGGCCTACGAAGAGTGCAAAAGAAGAAATTTAATCTACGGCGTAGCCGGAAGCGGAACCTATGTCAATCCGCAGGCTGTGATGCCGATTACCAATTCGCTGGATAATCTTAAGAAAAATCAGGGAATGGTCACTGCCGAAACAGCGATCGAGATGGGATTTGTCTCCTCATTCGAGGAAACCAATTCTATGGTTTTAGATCAGATGTCGTCGATCTGGGGACAGATAGAGAAGAAAGTGGATCTGAGTCTCAGAAATCCGACAGGCACAGAACAGCAAAAAGAGTCTGCGCTGAAATGGATGAGTCAGTTTGGGATCCATGCGCCCGCCAGCCAGACGGCGGTGGTGTCCGGATCGATGAACGGGCTTACGCTTTGTCTGCTTGCTCTCTTTCAGCCGGGAGCACGGATTGCCGTGGAATATTACATTTACAATAATTTTATTGAGCTTACAAAATTGTTTAACATCCATCTGATCCCCATCAAAACCGACGAGGACGGCATGATTCCGGAGGCCCTGGAACAGGCCTGCCAGCAGCATTCCATTTCGGGAATTTACCTGATGCCCAGCTGCAGCAATCCCACCACGATCCATATGCCTTTCGCAAGAAAAATAGCCCTGGCGGAAGTGATAAGCAAACAGGCGCTCCTTCTTTTGGAGGATGACCAGTACGCATTCACTGCCGCAGGCTACCGTCCCGACTATATCGCGCCGATGAGAGAACTGCTGCCTGAACAGACCATCTACATCTGCAATACAACCTCTTCCATCTGTTCCGGGCTGCGCGTCGCCTTTCTCGTGTTTCCTTACCGGCATCTCGATGCCATCTATGGCGCGATATGCAATGTAAACATAAAAACATCTCCGATTGATACGGAGATCGTCTGCCAGCTGATCGAATCCGGATACGCAAAGAAAATTTCACAAACCAAAGTTACTTTCGCCCAAAAGGCCAATGCTCTTTTTGATGATATTTTTCCGGATAATGCCAAAAGGCATCCATACAGCTTCTTTCGCTGGCTGGAAATTCCTTCCCGCTTTTGCGGCAGGCCGGTCGGATGGGAGCTTCTGGCGCAGGGAGTCCACGTCTATCATTCCCGGAGATTCCTTTGCGGCAAGAAGGAGGAACCCGGTTATCTGAGAGTCGCCCTCTCTTCAGCAGGATCCATGAATAACCTGAAAGAGGGGCTGACCCGGATCCATGATTATTTTGCTTCTTAACAGGCAGCAAAGCCGGACGGCACGCATATTGTCAGCGGCACAGCCTGACAATATGCGTGCATCATGACCTCTTCCCGCCGCGTTCTTTGTGCATGGTTTTTACATGCCATATGGACAGATGCACACCGGCGTCGGCATGAAAATACGGGACCTTTCCGTCAGCTCTCCTGTTTCCGGATGCCGTTCCATCAGCACGACATTGTCTGAGTCCTGATTTCCCACCAGCAGGAACCGGTTTTCCTGATCAAGGACAAAATTTCGGGGCGTCTTTCCTCCGCTGGAGACCGTAAACAGACGTTCAAGCCGGCCGTCATCCAGTACCCGGTATCCGGTAATGCTGTCATGTCCCCGGTTGGACACATAGACAAAACGGCCGTCTCCTGTCACATGCAGATCCGCGCAGATATTGTCGCATGCATACGGCAGCGTGGATATCTCCTGGATGCATTTCAGTTTTCCTTTCTGCCTGTCCCATTCCAACACAGCGACAGAAGAAGTCAGTTCATGGATCACGTACAGTACCGGAAAAGCAGGATGAAACTCCCCGTACCGGGGGCCGCTGCCCGGCCTGCAACTGCAGGATGCTTCATCCCATTGTTCAAGCTCTCCATTTTCTGTCATCCGATAAGCTTCCAGCCGGTCAATCCCCAGATCCGGAATCCAGAACCGATCTTCTCCCCGCAGCCAGATACAGGAATGGG
>CAYRMW010000066.1:0-9933 GCA_964425595.1 uncultured Lachnospiraceae bacterium | reverse complement strand
AGGTCCTTGAGTATTTACTATGATAGGGCATATCTGTTCCAAAAGAATATCCAACGTCCGGTAGTGACCAAATACGTGTATGCAAAAGGGGCAGCCACAGTTTCTGTGGCTGCCCCTCTCTTGCTCCTGAACGGTTTTGGGTGTTGCCCATATGCGGTCACGCCTTAACGGTCAGTCCCGCATTTTCACCTCTTCATAGTTAATGAGTGAATCGACATACGGCTCCATGGAGGGATCGACTTTGACAAATACATTTTTTGTATAGGTATCGGCTGCGTTGCGCACATAAAGTCCGTGAATGGGACCTTCCCGGAAATCCGGTCCGCAGCAGGGGCGAAAGTCATAGCCGAGGATGGGGTATTTGGAAGTCTTAACCAGCTCGTGGCGGACGTTTTCCAGAGTAAGATCTTCGATGGGGGCGTCCGGTTTCCCCGCGATGTAGATGCTGCCTTCCCCGCGGCAGAGTACATTGGTGATGGCGATCTTGCGGATTTTTCCGGAAGGGATTTCCGCTTTCCGGTCAATGGAAGCAATATTGATCGGCTCGCCGCAACCCCACCAGCAGGACGATGCCTGACGGGTTCGGATGATGCAGTTGGAGATGATGACATTTTCTATATTGCCCTCATCCCGCAGCTGAAAGGAAATCCCGCGGTTGGAATCATAGATGCTGCAGTTGGTGATGATGATATCCCGGAAATCGCAGACGCTTTCCGTGCCGATTTTAATGGCTGCGCTGGTGGAAATGAGGGTGCAGCCGGAGATCAGGATATCTTCGCAGGGGCCGTAATGCCGGTTCGCTTCGGTCGTCTTTAACACGATGCAGTCGTCGGCGGATTCAATGTGGCAGTTAGTAATGCGCACATGGCGGCAGTGGTCCGGGTCGATGCCGTCGCAGTTTGCCATTTTCAGGTTGTTCAGGATGCGGACGCCGGAAATTTCCACTTCTTCACATCCCACTAAATGGGTGGTCCAGAAGCCGCTTTTTTGGATCGTCACGTCCTGAATGGTGAGATAACGGCAGTTCTCCATCAGGATCAGGGGAATCCTGGGATAAAAGGCGCCGTCAATCTGGTCTTCTCGGATCTCGCCGTAATAGATTTCCTCTGAGCCGTCGATGGTCCCGCCGCCGCTGATGCGGATATGGTCAGCGCTTTGGGCGTAGATAAAAAACTGCCGGGGCTTGCCGTCGTATTCACAGTTAACAAAGGTGGGGACCTGGACCATGCGGTTTTCACCCTGACGGGCCGCCTCGTCGATGAACAGGTAGTCATCCAGGTTTTCACTGGCCTTAAGTACGGCCCCGCTCTCGATCACCAGCTCCACATTTGATTTTAAAATGATCGAACCGGACAGATAGGTATGCCCGCCGTCAAGAATGACCTTTCCGCCGCCTTCGCAAGAGCACCGGTCTATGGCTTCCTGTATGGCTGCCGCGTCATTGGTTTTTCCATCGCCTGCGGCTCCGCTGTTTATTACGTGATATCCCATAGGTATCCCTCCTGTATTGTTGATATCTCTATTTTCGGATTTTCTTTCCTGAAGGTCAAGGAAGAAAACCGAGTTCTCCTGCAGAATATCCGTCCGCCGATGTCTGACTTTGTGCGTGCGGATCATGCGCTTTCCGATCACAGGCACGGTTTAAGCGGGGTCGCTCAGCGAGTTGATATAGTCAGTGGGCGTCATGCCTGTCTGTTTTTTAAACAGCTGCGAGAAATACTGGGGATTGTTTCCGCAGCCGACTTGTTCGGCGATATTCTTTACCGGTTCGGAAGGATTTTTGATGATCAGTTCTTTCGCTCGTTTGATACGGGCAGAGGTCAGATATTGAGAAAATTTCTGACCGGTTTCCTTGTAAAATTTCCTGGAGACGTAATCAACATTCATAAAAAGATAATTTTCAGCCAGATACTTTAAGGTCAGATTTGCGTCCTGCAGATGGTCGCCTACGTAGGCGTAAATCTGCTGCGTCATGGAACTGAGCGAAGCATCCGTGTTTGGACAGGCGGAGAAATCCAGGAATTTTTGCAGGATCATGTCCTTTAACGTGGTGAGATCATTCTCTTTGTCCAGCTTCATCAGCCATTCAGCCAGCTCGAAGGTAGACAGAGCAGGCTGGTTGGAGGTTAGTTTGAGAAATATGCTGCTGGCCAGCTGCTTGAGAAAATCTAAGTTTTCAATTCCATCCAGAAGCTCTGCCACCTGATCAACGGCTTCCTGTTTGCCTGCCAGGATCTCGCCGCATAAGTGCTGAATGCGGGAAATAAAGACATTGTAATTGCAGGTTGAGGTGATGTGAAAGTTGTTGATATAATAAATCATGCTAAATCGTTTTAATTTTTCCAGGATCTCTTTGAGCAGTTCCTGAAGGCTGGAATAGGAGATCACTTCCAATTCCAGTTCTACCCTTTGGGATTTCAGGCTGATCTGGCTGAAAAACTGTTCCAGCTGATCTGTCTGCCCGCCGACATCCTGCATAAAAAGGAGCAATGTGTTATTTACGTAAATGCCGTAAAGGATAACCTGGGGGAGATGCTGAGACACGTAAGCTTTCAGCATCGCTAAAAAAGCGGGAAGGTTTTCATATTCCAAGAAATAAATGTAAAACAGCCGGTAGGATGTAAAATAAAAATCCAGGTACTGTTCATACTGGGGGATGATTCTGTCCAGAGGTTCATTCTGACAGATGCGGTCGTTAATGATGCTGGAGATAACATTATGCAGCATTCCGCTTTGGAGATTAAACTGCTGTTTGAGAATACGCCGCTCCATGATCACCTGGGAGTAATCCAGTTTGCACTGTTTGATACATTCCAGAATCTGCAGTTCATTGCATGGCTTCAGCAGATAATGCTTTACTCCATATTTCATGGCTTCCTGTGCATATTCAAATTCGCCATATCCGGACAGGATGATAAACTGGATAAACAAGTCGGTATGGCTGAATTTTTTTATCAGCTCCAGGCCGCTCATGCCGGGCATCCGGATGTCGATCAGTACGATATCCGGCGATTCATCCAGGATCATATCGTAGGCTTCGATCCCGTTCTGACATAAACCGATCACTTCGATATCGTATTTTTCCCAGTTAATGAGATTAAATATCGTTTCGCGGATGATCCGTTCGTCATCAGCAATCAGTAGTTTTAGCATTTTGTGTGCCTTCTTTCTGGTAGGGTAGGGTAATTGTCGCTACGGCATATCCGGACTGATTGGAAAGGGAAAGGCCATACGCGTCGCCAAATAAAAGTTTGATCCTCTGGTCAATGTTTAAAAGACCGATTCCGAAACCCTGGGCGGAATTCTGTTTTGAACGAAGCTTTTCCAGAAGATTTTCCTCGAAGCAAGAGCCTTCGTTTTTTACCTGAACCACAAGAAGAGCCTTCTGTACCTGGATAAGAAGGAAGATATGGCAGATCTCGGTCATTTCTTCCAGACCATAGCGAATGGCGTTTTCTACCAGGGGCTGTATGGTCAGGGGAGGGATGATCCCCTGGGCTGCTTCCGGATCCAGATCTGCATGAAAGGCCAGGCGGTGCTCAAACCGAATCTGCTGGATCGTGATGTAAGATTCTACCAGCTCAAGCTCGTAAGAGACAGAAACCAGTGTCTTTTTATTAGACAGGGAAGCCCGAAGGAGGGTCCCCAGGGACTCCACCATCTGGGAAGTAGTGCTGTCGCCGGCCGCCTTCGCCCTCCAGTTTATGGTCTGCAGCGTGTTGTAAAGGAAATGCGGGCTGATCTGCGATTTTAATGCTTTCAGCTGGGCATCTCTTGTGAGGATTTCATTTACGTAATTGACCTGCACCAGATGCTGAATCCTCTGGGCCATCTGGATGAACTGCCGGTGCAGGGCTCCGATTTCATTGTTCAAGGAGCAGTACTGGCTGTCTTCCTCGGATAAGACCAGTTCATTCTGAGTAAAGCGCTCCATCTTGCTGATCAGTGCGTCGAATTGCCGGATAATCCCGCGGATCAGACGGCGAGAGAGGAAGAATACTAAAACGAATCCGGCTGCAAAGATCAGAGCCGTTGTCTCAAAGGAAAGCTTTCGTATACTGGCAATCTCGTCGAGGGAAACCAGAGTGATGTATTTAAATTGATAATGAGGAAGATATCCGCCTACCGCAAAAAAGTCATGGCCCTGGTGGGAAATGGTCTTATAGGAGTCCGGAATCTCCGTGAGGAAAAACATCGCATCCTGGTCCGATAAGGACGGCGAGGCATAGATGATCTGACTGTTCTCGTCTGCAATAATAAGAGACTGATCCTGATATCGGGAAATGGAGCTGGCGGCTGACGAAATCAATGTATCAACATCGACAGCGATGATCAGATTCCCCAGCGGCTTCAGAGACATGTTTTCAATCTGTCGGATGTTCCGGCTGAGAATCATGTAAGGGTTACGGAATGTATAGGTCCAGGTGACAGCGCCCTGCCGCTGTTCTCCGTTTTCACGGGCAGTTTCCAGGAGGAAGTCCTGGGTCTTGTTTAGGAGTGCCCAGTTGGTACAGTTGGTGAACTGGTTATTGTACAAAGCGATATAGGCGATACTGTTTGTCTGGAACAGAGAGGAGTATTCCTGCAGGGCAGTATTGATCTTCCGGTTGTATTCTGCAGTGGCGATGCTGTCGCCGTTTTCCGGCGGGTTGCTCAGTGCTTCCTGGATGGCAGACGAAGAGAGGATCAGTGAAGAAATATATTCCACACTTTCCATTTTTTCGGATATCTGATAGGAAATCATAGCCAGATTTCCGGCAATGGAATCATAGAGAAGGTGGTTGTACACCTGGGTGTACAGCTGGTAGCCGCATGCCGCACAGACCATGATAGCGATGCTGTTAAACAGTACGATCGAAAGGATTTTATTCTTGAGCGTGAAATTTAAAAACGTATTGTGCAAATGTGCAATAAAACGCATCACGATCACCCGCCTTTTCTGTTATCATTATATAGTTTTTTTCATCGGATTACAATTCTGCAATCGGAAGCAAGTCGGTTTTTTAAACTAAGAAATACGTTTTAATTATTAAGAGAAACAAGCGCAGGCGCTATAATAAAGACACTTAGTTAAGAAAAAGGAGGCAGAAACTTATGAAGAAACAGCTGACAGCAGCATTAGCCGCAGTTTTGGCCGCAGCTTCTCTGGCGGCCTGTGGGACTTCCGGGGATACCGCTGATCAGGATGTCCAGACAGAAGGCCAGGGGAGCGAATCCGCTCAGTCGGAAAGCGGAAGCAGCGGCTCGGCTTCGCTGATCATGGCGTGGTGGGGAAATCAGGTCAGAAATGAGCGCACGCAGCAGGTGCTGGATCTGTATGCGGAAGAGAATCCCGGAGTAACGATTGAGGGTCAGTTTTCAGAGTTTGACGATTACTGGAACAAGCTTGCTACCGCGGCGGCCGGGCATGCCATGCCGGATATTGTTCAGATGGATTACAAATATCTGGAGCAGTACGTATCCAATAATCTGCTGGTTGATCTTACGCCGTACATTGAAGACGGTACGATCGATGTCTCGCAGTGCAATGAGGATGTACTTAATTCAGCTCAGGTAGGCGATGGCATCTATGCCATCTGCAATGGCATCAATGCGCCGGCGCTTTTCTATAATAAGACGCTGCTGGATGAAAATGGTATTACCATTGAAGATAACATGACCATGGATGAATTTATTGACGTGTGCCGTGAGGTATACGAAAAGACGGGATATAAGACAAATCTCTGCTATAATCAGAATGAGCAGTTTGCCGAGTATTACCTTCGTGCGGATGATATCGTCATGTTTGAAGATGGTAAGATGGGCGGAGATTCTGCCGATCCTTACATTGAGTTCTTCAAGCTTTACGAGGATGGAATCAGCGAAGGATGGCATGTGGAACCGTCGATCTTTGCGGAGAGGACCATCGGCTCCGTGGAGCAGGATCCGCTGGTGTATGGTTCCAGTCCGGAAACAATGTCCTGGTGTTCTCTTTCTTATTCCAATCAGTATTCGGCCATTAAAAATGCCGCTCCGGAGGAAATGGAGATTGGAATTACCACCTGGCCATCCAAGGATCCGGCAAAGTCAGATTATTTGAAGCCCAGTCAGTTTTTTGCGATCTCTACAGACTCGGAAAATCCGGATGAGGCGGCAAAGATCCTGAACTTCTTTACCAACTCCGTTGAATGCAATAATATCCTGCTGGGAGAAAGAGGGATTCCTCTGTCCAGTACGGTGGCGGATGCCATTTCTGAGAATCTGAGTGAAGATGATCAGGAAGTTATCCGGTTCGTTTATGAAGTGGTTGAACCGGCTTCCTCACAGATCAATCCGCCGGCGCCGGATGGGGCCAGCGAGGTAAACAATCTGCTGAATCAGCTGGAGGAGCAGGTCTGCTACGGCGTGATGACGGCAGAAGAGGCAGGCACCCAGCTGTTTGAACAGGGAAATACCATTATGGGATCAAAATAGCAGCAGAAGAGAGGTGGCCGTTTCCGGGCCGCCTCTTTTTACAAGAATCGCATACGAGGAGGTCAGCCGTGAAAACCATAAAAAGATTGTTTAACCGGGAAGATACCGCAGGATACATGTTCACACTTCCTTTTACCCTGGGTTTTCTTTTCTTTTTGATCGTTCCCATGGGTATTTCGCTTTATTATTCTTTCTGTGACTATAACATATTGTCGCCGCCTACCTTTGCCGGCCTGAAAAACTTTCAGACCATGCTTTCGGATACGACGTTCCTGAAGACGGTCCAGGTGACGTTCTTTTTCGCATTTGTGTCGGTTCCGTTAAAACTTTTGTTTGCTTTGCTGGTAGCGCTTCTGCTCCTGCGCAATACAAAGATGTCCGGATTTTATCGGGCAGCTTATTATCTGCCATCGATCATTGGCGGTTCGGTAGCGGTAGCGATTTTGTGGAAAAGAATGTTTGCCATGGACGGTGTGGTAAACAAGCTGCTGGGGCTGATCGGCATCGAGACAAACTTTTCCTGGCTTGGAGATACCAGGACCGCGATATGGATCCTGATATTGCTGGCCGTTTGGCAGTTCGGCTCATCCATGCTGATTTTTCTGTCTTCGTTAAAGCAGATTCCCAGCTCTTTGTATGAGGCGGCTATGGTGGATGGGGCGGGCCCGATATCCAGGTTTTTCCGGATCACCCTCCCGCTTCTTACCCCCACGATATTTTTCAATCTCGTGATGCAGATGATCAACGGTTTTCTGGCGTTTACCCAGTGCTACATCATTACCCAGGGCAAGCCGATGAACTCCACGCTGCTTTACACCGTATATATGTATCAGCAGTCCTTCGAATTTTACAATACCGGGTATGGTGCGGCTATGGCGTGGGTAATGCTTCTGCTGATCGGCTTGATCACACTGTTTTTGTTCGCTACGAAGCGCTATTGGGTTTATGAAGGAGGGCTGTAATCATGAGAGAAAAGCGAATTGCGTCTGCCGTGGTTTATCATGTGGTCATCCTCGCCGTTGGGATCGTCATGATCTACCCGCTGATCTGGATGGTCATGAGTTCATTTAAAGAAACCAGTACCATATTTACTACGGCAGGATCCCTGATTCCGGAGAATTTTACGCTGGAAAATTACGTGAACGGATGGAAAGGTTTCGCTAAAATTTCCTTTGGCACGTTTTTTAGGAACTCTTTCGTTATCTCTGTACTGGCGACAATAGGAACGGTGATCTCATCCGCTTTTGTGGCTTATGGATTCGCCCGGTTTAAGTTTCGAGGAAAAAATCTGCTGTTTACCGCCATGCTTTTATCCATGATGCTTCCGGCACAGGTGTTGATGATCCCTCAGTATTTGTGGTATCAGAAGTTGAATTGGGTGGGAACTTATCTGCCGCTGATCGTGCCTTATTTTTTCGCTACGCAGGGCTTCTTTGTTTATCTGATTTCCAATTTTATCGGGGGAATTCCCGAGGAGCTGGATGAGGCGGCGAAGATCGATGGATGTTCTTACATGGGGATTTTTACGAAAATTATCATTCCGCTGGTTAAACCGGCACTGGTTACTGCCTGCATCTTCTCCTTTATGTGGAGATGGGATGATTTTTTGTCAGCGCTGCTGTACGTGAATAAGAGCGCCATGTATCCTGTCAGCCTGGCATTAAAGCTTTTCTGCGATCCGGGTTCATCTTCCGATTATGGGGCGATGTTTGCCATGGCCAGTCTGTCCATACTTCCTTCCGTCCTGATTTTTATCTTCTTCCAGAAATACCTGGTGGAAGGAATCAGTACTTCCGGACTGAAGGGATAGCAAAAGAACGTGGATTCCGGATCAACCGGCCAAAGAGGATCCGGACATCTTTTGCCGCGTGATGGAAAATAAGAAAGGATGGACAAATGAAATGAATGAAGCAAATGATTTTTCAAAGGGAAAACTGTTTCCCATGATCCTGAAGTACTCGATCCCCGCGGCGATCTCGCTGTTGATTTCGGCTATTTACAATATTGTTGACCGGATCTTCGTGGGAAATTTTAATGGTACTTCCGCTCTGGCGGGGCTGTCGATCTGCTTCCCCCTTTCTTATATGATGATGGCGTTCGGACTGACCTGCAGCGCGGGCGGTTCGTCCCTCTTCAGCCTGTTTGCGGGGAAGAAAGAACCGGAGAACATGAATCGCTCGTTTGGGAATGCCCTGACTCTGGTCGTGATTTTTGAGCTGCTTCTGACGGTGTTTTTGCAGCTTTTTGCCGATCCGCTTTTGCATTTTTTTGGCACGACGGAGACGGCTTACCGCTATGCGCTGGAGTACTACCGGATCGTGGCGTTTGGCTGCCTGTTCCAGGGCCTGAGCCAGCTGTGCTGTGATTTTGTGCGCGTTTCCGGACGGCCGCTTTTGGGGATGTGCGTCACCAGCATCGGGGCAGTGACCAATATCATTCTGGACGCGCTGTTTGTGGCGGTGTTGGGCTGGGGCGTTCCCGGAGCGGCGTGGGCTACGGTGATCGGCCAGTTGCTTTCCGCCCTGTTCGGCCTGTATCTGGTCGTGAGAGGCTATACGAAGGTGAAGATCGAAAAAGCGATCTTTTCCCTGGATCTTCGGCTCTCCGCCCAGATCATATCCTGCGGTTTCGCTTTCTGGATCTCCCAGATGGCGATGGGCCTGATCAGTCTGGTTTACAACAGCCAGCTGGGAATCTACGGCGGAGATAACGCGATCAGTGTATATGCGGTAGTCGCCAGCATCATGACCTTTGTGATCATGCCGGCCAGCGGAATCAGTCAGGGGATCCAGCCGATCGTCGGCAATAATTACGGCGCGGGGAAATACCGGAGGGTGATGTCCACGCTGTATCAGGCCACCGCTTTATCGGTAGCTATTACCTGCGTGATCTGGCTGATCGTTATGTTCTTCCCGACGGCGATCCTGATGGCGTTCGGCGCTACCGAGGAGATGCTGGAGATCGGCGTGACAGGGCTTCGGACCAACTTCTGCATCACGCCGATCCTGGGTTTTGTTATGCTCGTGACGACCTTTTTCCAGGCTATTGCAAAGCCGATCCCCTCGATCACCATCACGTTTTTGCGCCAGATCCTGCTTCTGATCCCCTTCATCTATCTTTTCCCGAGGATATGGGGAATTAATGGGATCTTTGCCGCACAGCCGGTCAGCGACGCGGCGGCTCTGATCATTTGCATCATTCTGGTGGTCAGAGAACAAAGTCACCTGTACCGGATGGAGCCGGAGGCACAGTAGAGGGAATAGGGCGGCCAACGCGCCGGCAGCCGCCGGCCGGCGCGACGGCCGCGGCTGCCGAAAGAAAAAGATGGTTACCCGCCGGCCGCAAAATGAAAAAAGACATTGACAATCTCCCGGCAAAGAATTATAATGACATAGGTCTTAGACAAGTAGGACAAGATATGGTACGCGCCTTTAGCTCAGTTGGTAGAGCAGTAGACTCTTAATCTATTTGTCCAGGGTT
>CAYRMW010000065.1:0-10716 GCA_964425595.1 uncultured Lachnospiraceae bacterium | reverse complement strand
TTAGAAGTGAACGATATCCATACCTGCTTTATGATGGAAGGGAAAAAGGTCCGTGCCGTGGACGGGGTTTCTTTTCACATTGACCGGGGGGAAATCATCGGTGTGGTGGGAGAGTCCGGAAGCGGGAAATCCGTCACCATGATGAGCGTGCTGCAGTTGGTGGGCGCTCCCGGTTTTGTGGAATCCGGCGCCGTGTACCTGGATGGTGAGGAGAAAAACCTCCTGGAATACGACACCAACAGTGAAAAGATGCGTTCCGTGCGGGGCGGGAGGATCGGCATGATCTTCCAGGAACCTATGACCTCGCTGAATCCGGTGCTGACCATCGGATTTCAGATCCAGGAAAACATCATGAAGCACCTGAACATGAGCAGGCAGGAGGCGAAGGAACGCACCATTGAGATGCTGAAAATGGTGAAGATTCCCGATGCAAAACAGCGGTTTGATTACTATCCGCAGCAGTTTTCCGGCGGCATGCGCCAGAGGATCATGATCGCGATGGCGATGTCCGCGAAGCCGGATATCCTGATCGCCGATGAGGCGACCACAGCGTTAGATGTAACCACGCAGGCCCAGCTTCTGGAAATGATCCGGAATATTGCCAAGGAAACCGATACCGCGGTGATCCTGGTTACCCATAACCTGGGCATTGTAGCCCGGTTTGCGGAAAGAATCTACGTGATGTACTCCGGAAGCGTAGTAGAGACTGCGCAAACCAGAGATATTTTCAAACATTCCGAACACCCCTACACCCGAAGCCTTCTGCGGGCCATCCCAAGGCTGGATGATCCGAAGGACAGGATCCTGATCCCGATCGAAGGGCTTCCGCCGAATCCTGCCGTGCGTCCGGACTACTGTCCCTTTTACGACCGTTGCGAATACCATAAGCCGGAGTGTGCGCAAAAAAAGAAGCCGGAACTGACGGAGGTGGGAAAGGCGCACTACTCCGCCTGCTGGCTGAGCAAAGAGGAACTGCAGAAGAAAGAGCTGGAGATTCAGAATGCGCCCCAAAAGGCCGCCCCGCAAAAGAAGATCGGAAAAGAAAACGTGCTGGAAGTGGTCAACGTCCGCAAATATTTCCCGGTCCTGAAGGGCATCATGAAACGGAAGGTAGGGGAGGTAAAGGCGATCGAAGAGATCACCTTCAATCTCCGAAAAGGGGAAACGCTGGGGATCGTAGGCGAATCCGGCTGCGGAAAGACGACCATGGCCAGATGTATCATGAGGGTCTACAAGCCGGAAGAGGGAGAAATTAAATTCTCGGGGACGGACATCGCCGGAATGAAGGATAAGGAACTGCAGCCCTACCGCAGGAAGATCGCCATGATCTTTCAGGATCCGTTTTCTTCGCTGGATCCCAGGCAGACAGCAGGCTCAATTGTGGCGGAGTCTCTGATCCTGAATAAATCCTGCAAGAGCAGGGCAGAGTTAGACCGGCGTGTCGATCAGCTGTTTACTTTGGTAGGCCTTGATCCGGGACTTAAGGACAGAGTGCCTCATGAATTTTCCGGCGGACAGCGCCAGAGGCTGGGGATTGCCAGGGCCCTTTCGTCCGATCCGGATGTGATCATCTGCGATGAGCCGATTTCCGCGCTGGATGTGTCGATCCAGGCCCAGATCATTAACCTGTTAGAGGAACTGCAGGCCAAGCTTGAGGTAAGCTATCTGTTTATCGCGCATGACCTGGCGGTGGTCAAGCATATCAGCGATCGGGTACTGGTGATGTACCTGGGACGCATCGTGGAAATTGCCGATGCGCATGAGCTTTATGAAAACCCGATGCACCCCTATACGCAAGTCCTTCTTGCCGCGGTGCCGGAGGCGGATCCGGATGTGGAGGAAGGCAAAGCCGCGGTGCCGATCGCGGGAGAAGTCCCAAGTATTTTAAACCGTCCCAGGGGATGTCCGTTCCATGACCGGTGTCCCAGGGCAGCGGACCGGTGCCGGCAGGAAGTGCCGAAATTGCTGGATAAAGGAAACGGGCATCAGGTAGCCTGCTTCCTGTATCAATAAAGCAGGATTGAGCAAAACAACAAAATCATATAAGGAGGGTATTATGTTTAAGAGAAAATTAAGACAGGCGGCCGGGCTTTTCCTGGCAGCCACCATGGTGATGAGCAGCGTGGGATGCTCTGGCAGTTCTTCATCTGTTGATACCACGGCAGCGTCGGAGGCGGCGGGGGACACCGCAGAGGAAGCAGGCGCAGATGAGAGCGCGCAGGAAGAGACGGGCAGCGAGACGACTTACGGCGGAAGCGTGACGATCTGTTATCCGGATACGTTTACTACCTGTTTCCTGCCATTCTCTTCCTCGACCGGAGACCGGTTCTTTGTTGCTCCTGCGATTGAGTCTCTGGGAAGACAGGATATCGAGGGAAACATTTCCGGGTGGCTGGCGGACAGTTTTACCGTGGATCAGGATAACCTGACCGTAACGATCAAATTAAAAGAAGGCATCCAGTTCAGCGATGGCAGCGATTTCAATGCGGAGGCGGTGATCTGGAATTTTGACAAAATGACCGAAGGCGGCAAGGCGTCGGAAATCGGGTCACCGGTTTCCTATGAGGCGATGGATGATTACACCATCGTTCTCCAGTACAGCGAGTGGGCAAACAACTGGGAGACAGTACTGTCAGAAGTGTATATTTACTGCCCGAACGCCTTTGAAGAAAACGGTGAAGACTGGGCGGCGATCAACGCGGTCGGAACCGGCCCTTACATTATGACCGAGTATGTGAAAGAAGATCATATCTCTTATGAGAAGAATCCGAATTACTGGATCGAAGGCAAGCCCTACCTGGATGAGCTGACCATTGTGTTCATGTCGGATATTACCACTCAGCAGGCGGCGTTTATGAATGGGGAGATCGATCTGCTCTCGACCGCCGACGCAACGCTGATCCAGACGCTGACCAATGCGGGCTATGAGAATATCGCCGCGCAGGCGCCGGATTTAGGGGCGATCAAATACATCATGTTCGCTTCCGGCGTAGAGGATTCTCCTTTCTATGATCTGACGGTGCGTCAGGCGGTGTCGCATGCCATTGACTGGGATGGTTATGTGTATTCCTTAACCGGAAATCTAGGAATTAAAGTCAGCCAGTTTGGCGTCCCCGGAGCATGGTCTTACGATGAATCCGTAGAATTTCCTGAGTATGATGTGGAGCTGGCAAAGGAACTGCTGGCGGAGGCAGGGTATCCGGATGGGTTTGATACAACGATTTCCACGATTTCCTCGAATAACAACATTGCGGTCCTGCTGCAGGCATCTCTGGCGGAGATCGGGATCAATGCGGAGATCAAAGTGATGGAAGATTCCGCATTCAACGCGGAAAAGGCGACAGGAACCTATGACGGCGGCATCATTACCGGTCAGGGCGCTTCCAAACTGGATTTCACCAACAATTATGTCCGCCTCTACTCTTCGGAAGGCGTCAACTATCTGAATATGATGGATCATCCGGCGGATTACGAAGAGGCACTGTTCGGCGCAAGAGCAGCTGCCGACCTGGATGAGAAGAAGGCATTGCTTAAGGAAGCCTCCAGGATGCTGACCATCGATTACTGCCTGATCCTTCCGGTGGCGGCGACCTTCTCGACCTGCTTCTCGAACGACCGGGTAGCGGATTCCGGAATTTATCAGACATCATCTGTTCTTTGGACGCCGGAAGAGATCAAGATCGTAGAATAAGAACAGCGGGGGATTAGGATAATGCTTGGAGACAAAATCAAAGTACAGTCAAAGGTAGGCTCAGATTATACGGATGAGCAGCTCTTATTCATCCGGCAGATGGGAGTCGATTACGTATATGTCATCTTCAACGATGAAGATACCGATTACGATTCCGTAATGAAATTTACCGAGAGGGTAAGAAAGGCCGGACTGACCGTTACCGATGCCGGAAATGTCAGCATCTACAAGTGCGACAAGATCCATCTGGGACTTCCCGGCCGGGATGAGGCGATCGAGCGTTACAATGATTTCAACCGGATCCTTGCCAAAGCCGGGATCAAGATCGGATACGCCACATGGGAGCCGAATCAGGTACTGACTACGAAATTTGCGGTCGGCGAGCACACAAGAGGCGCTGTCGGACGGATCGTCGATCTGGATGAACTGCAGAGCAGACCGTACACGCACGGGCGGCTGTATACGCAGGAGGAGATCTGGGAAAACTTCCGTTACTTTCTGGAGAGAGTGCTTCCGGTGTGCGAAGAGCTGGATTTTAAGATCGCCCTGCATCCGAACGACCCGCCCGTGGACTGCCTGGTCGGCGTATCGAATCTGATCACTTCCGCCGAATGCTACAAGAAGGCCTTTGCGCTTTCCGGAAACAGCCCGTATTTAGGCATGAAGATGTGCGTGGGCTGCTGGCTGGAAGGCGGCAGCCGGTTCGGCGACATCATTGAGGATATCCGCTATTTTGTCGAAAACAAAAAAGTGTTCTGCGTCCACTTCCGCAACGTAAGCAGCACGCTTCCCAACTTCGAGGAAACGCTGTTGGAAGACGGCTACATGGATATGTATCAGGTCATGAAGGCGTTTGTGGAGAGCGATTATGACGGAGTGATCCATGTCGACCACGTGCCGGTGTGGGCGGAGAGCTGCGGAGGCAGTGATTCTGCCTGGGCCTACTGCACTGGATATATGAAAGCACTGCTGAATTGCGCAAAAGCAGAGATCCATGCGGCAAAATAAACCGTTGTGAACCGCAAAAAGGCCCCACGCGGCGCCGTCTCGGAAAAGAGCGGCCCCGCGGGGGGGGCCTTGCGGTCGATCAACCGACACAGAGGAAGGGGCGGTCCGGATGGAACGCTCCTTCCTCTGTGCTGCTGCAGGTTATCGCTGCTTACATGATTCCAAGTCCTTTCACGGTGAGCATGATAAAATCCTGGACATTGGTTACGATGGTCGTTGCGGAGAGGCTGCCCCGGTCAAGGAGCTTGTTTACGACAAACTCATCTGCGTCAACGGTATAAAGGAAGACCGGCCGCACCTCCTTTTCGGCCGTCAGGGTATAGGAGGGGGTCATATTCCCGGTGGCGATCGTGTGAAGCATCGTAGCCAGACAGATCACTGTGGTCGCTTTTTCGGTCATCCTGCGCATGGCGGTCTGCCCGTCATAAGCATTTCCGATCACTTCCGGAAGCGGGCCGTCGTCACGGATCGAGCCGGTAAGGACAAACGGGACGTTGTTCTTTACACAGCTGTACATGATCCCGTTGTCGATCTTATAGTCTTCGATAAACCGGGGGATAGAACCGCTTCTTCGGACGCGGTTGATCACATCCAGGTGATTATAGTGGCCGTTTGGCTGAGACTTCTGCGTGTAGATATCCTGCCCCAGGGCGGTATGCATCATCGCGCCTTCCAGATCATGCGTAGCCAGCGCGTTCCCGGCCATCAGGCCGTCGACATAACCGTGATCTACCATGGCTTCCATCGCGTTTCTCGCGTCAGCGTCAAAAGCAAATGCCGGTCCCATCACCCAGAGGATATTCCCGTGTTCACGCTCATAATTCAGCAGTTCAAAAAGCCGGTCATAATCCCGGGCGTAGGAGGTTTCCCGGCTCCTGCCCTGGCGGAACACAAACTGATCCGTCTCCGCTTCTTCCGGATCTTCGAATCCTTTCGTGTGCAGATAGATCCCTTCTTCTCCCTTTTCCGTCCTGCCCAGGATCACGCGATCTCCCTTTTTCAGATTCCGGTTTTCCACAACGCGCAACGTCCCGTCGCCATCGATCACTACACTGGAGTCCATGCGGGATTTTTCCGGCAGCAGCCATTTCCCGTTGATCTTGAAATATTCCGGATACATCGAAGTGCTGTGATAGTTTTCGGGGGCGACGCCGTCGGTCTGCGCTTCCTCCCATTTAACATCCGGCGCGTTTTTCAACGGTTCCGCAGAGAAATCGGGTTCATGGTATTTGGGTAATGTAAACATAAGCATCTCTCCTTTGTCTTTGTGCTTTCCAGTGTATTTCGTGTGCGCGGCGTTCGTCAATACGGATTCCTGCCAGACCTGTGCAGGGCTTACGGCGCGGGGGCATCCCCTGAGGAACATTATACCACAAAGACGAAGCATAACAATAAACAAAATCTGGAAAAATCTATTGACAACGTTGCTTTGCTGTGCTAAATTATCCCATAATGAGGGCGCAGCGGCCGGGAAGGGAAACCCGGTCGGTGTCGCCGGAAGTAAATATTGTGCATACAAGGGCGTGTGGTTTCCATTTTGGTTCACACGCCCTTTTTGTCGGGTTTGATGCGCAATCAGTACGACAGGAAGGAGGCTTTGCTTTATGCATGCCAATCGAAAGATTGCTTATATCAACGGAAAGATCTTTACCTCGGATCCAGAGAATCCTTACGCCGAAGCCATGATCGTGGAGGACGGGAGGGTCACCTGGGTGGGTGCCGGGGCCGGTCTTCCGGCGGATTCCTATGATGAGACGGTGGATCTTCAGGGCATCCGTGTCCTCCCGGGCTTTGTGGATGCCCACATGCATCCGGTGATGCTGGCTGATTTCAGCAAAAAAATTTCCAGTCTGCCGCCTAAGGTCAACTCCATTGAGGAGCTTAAGCAGGCTATCCGGGAGGTACGTAACGCCCAGGGGCCAGGCAAGTGGATCGAAGGCTGGGGCTATGACGAGGGGAAGCTTGCCGAGCGCCGCTCGCCCACACGGTATGACCTGGATGAGGGGTGCAGCGACTCGCCCGTCTCCATCATCCGTACGTGCGGCCACATCCGCTGCGTCAACAGCAAGGCGCTGGAGTTAGCCGGCATCACGAGGGATACGCCGGATCCTCAGGGCGGTCAGATCGACCGGGATGAAAACGGCGAACCCACCGGCGTCCTTCGGGAGAATGCCCGCAACCTGGTCGCTCCGCTGATTCCCGAGACCACGCAGGAGCAGAAGGTGGACCTGGTCGCCGATCTTGGCCAGCTCCTGTTAAGCCAGGGCATCACGGCCATCTGCGACATGGGTAATCTGGATCCGAGCGACAATTATGATATCTACACACAGGCTGTTAAAAAGGGCCTGAAGCAGACCGTGGGCGTTTATTACATGTGGGATTTCTACGCCGGTAACCCGGATTTTGCGATCCCCAAGGACCGCTTTGACCGGAGCCGGCAGGTCTCTGCCGTCGGCCTTAAGCTGATCGGCGACGGCAGCGTCTCCGGCCGCACCGCGTGGATGAACGCGCCCTACCTGGGCGCCGGGGATGATTACGGACTTCCGGTGTGCTCTGACGAGCTGCTGGAGAGCGCCATCGCGTTCTGCAGGAAGAACCGTTGCCAGCTCTCCATGCATGCCATGGGAGGTCGTGCCATCGACCGCATCGTGAATCGGGTTTATCCCGAGGAAAAGTGGACGCCGGGGGATATCCCTCACCTGCGCATGGAGCACTGGACTGAGCCTTCCGCAGAGGCCATCCGAAAGAGCGCACAAAAAGGGCTGGCCGTGGCTACCCAGCCGATCTTCCTTTATGCCGAGATCGAAAGCTATCTGGCAAACCTTGGCGAAGAGCGGATGAAAAAGACTTACCCGGTGAAAGATATGCTGAAGGCAGGGGTGCCCGTGTGCTTTTCTACCGATGCGCCTGCGACTTCGTGGGCCGTGCCATCCGATCCCTTCCCCTGCATTAAGGGAAGCGTTACCCGCACGGCCTGGGACGGCACCGATTGCGGGCAGGGGCAGGCCATAGATATTGAGACGGCCATCCGGCTCTATACCCGGGAGAGCGCCCGCGTGGCCGGTTTCCCGGAGATGGGTGAACTGAAAGCGGGCTATCGGGCCAATTTCATCACCCTCAGCGAAGATATCCTGGCAATCGATCCCATGCGGATCAATCAGGTCTGCGTCACCTCCACCTATGTGGACGGCGAGAAGGTTTATGAAAGGGGAAAATAGAACATGAAATCTCTGTATGATGAGGCCAGAGCACTCCAGGAGCAGATCGTGGCGGACCGCCGTTACCTCCACCAGATCCCGGAGGTGGGCATGGACCTGCCGGAATCCGCCGCTTATATCGAAAAGCGGCTTGCCGAGATGGGCATTGCTTCCCGGCGTTGCGGCGTGATGCATGACGGCATCCGTAAGAAATTCGCAGACATGGGATTCCCGGATATGGCGGCTTCCACCGGCATCGTTGCGACCATCGGCAGCGGCAGTCCCTGTATCCTGCTGCGGGCGGATTTTGATGCTCTGCCGATGGAGGAGATCAACGATCTGCCTTTTCGCTCCAAGCGCAAGGCCAGCCATATGTGCGGCCATGACAGCCATGCGGCCATGCTCCTGGGCGCGGCCAGGCTGCTGAAGGACCACGAGTCGGAGCTGAAAGGAACAGTCAAGCTGATGTTCCAGCCGGGCGAGGAGATGGGCTACGGTTCCAAATCCATGATGGATGACGGCCTGCTGGAGGATCCCAAGGTGGACGCGGCCTTTGCTCTCCATATCTTCTCCACCACCGAGTCGGGGAAAGTGACCTACTGCACCGGCGTGACCAGCTCCTCGCTGGACAGTTTCTTTGTGAAGATCCAGGGCAAGGGCGGCCATAGCTCCACGCCCCAGCTGTCCATCGATCCGCTTATGATCGCCAATCAGATCTACACGGCGGCCAACCTGCTCATGACCCGAGAAGTAGATCCGAAAGCGACGGCGACTTTGTCGGCTGGCGTACTCAATTCCGGGACGGCGGTCAATATCCTTCCGGATACGGCGACGCTTCAGATGGGGATGCGTACCTATGACAAAGAAGCCAGGACCCATGTGCTGGAGCGTCTGCCCCAGATCATCGATCACTACGTAAAAGCCTGGCGGGGGCAATACGAACTGACGACCTTTAATTGTCCGTGTACCTATACTGACGATACGGTATCCCATGAGCTTCTTCCTGCGATCGCGGAGATCGTGGGCGAGGAGAATATCCAGGACGCCGGTCCCATGGCAGGCACCGAGGACTTTAGCTATGTGGCGGAAGCGGTTCCCAGCATGTTTATCTGTCTGGGCGCCGGCGGGCCGGAACAATACCCCCATCACAATCCGCGGATGGTGTTGGATGAGAGCGTGTTTTACCTCGGCGCCGCGATCCACGCCAACTGTGCCATGGAGTGGCTGAACCGGCACGGGAAATAAGTCCCGGGACCCGGAAGATCCCTGAATCTCAAGGCCGCTTATCCGGCGGCAGACCTGCAGAGCAATACAGAAAGGAGTGCGCAGATGCCTGCTGCGCAGACAGCTATGGAAAAGAAAAAGCGTTCCTTCGCAATGCCCCATGTGTTTATTATCCTCACCCTCATCATGCTTTTGGTGTGGATCATTTCGTTTATTGTTCCCAGCGGCAACTTTGAACGTGTCCTGGACGCCAATTCCGGCCGCGAAATTGTCGACCCGGATGTGTTCAATTTTGTCGACAAAGTATACATCACGCCAGGTACCTTTTTTCAGACGTTCTATAACGGCGTGGTAGGCGGGATCAGTATCATTGCCAACCTCCTGATCTGCTCCGGCGTGCTGGGCTTTCTGGAGTCGACCGGCGCGTTTTCCGCCGGCATCCACAAGCTGGTCCGCGCCACCAGAGGCAAGGAGTTAAGCCTGGTCGTCATTATGTACATTGTATTCAACGTCTTCGGCGTGCTGGGTTACGGTGAGGGCGCCTATCCCTTCTACGGACTGGCCGTTATGGTCATTATGGCGGCCGGCTATGACCGGATGACCGGCGCGGCCACCGTTATCCTGGGTTCCTGCGGAAGCTTTGCCTGCGGCATGCTGAATCTGTTTACGACCGGCGTTTCCCAGCAGATCGTCGGCCTGCCGATGTTTTCCGGCATGTGGTACCGTGCCATCGTGCTGGTGGTCTTTTTCACCATCGGCCTGGTCTTCCTGCTGCACTACGCCGTAGCGACGCGCAAAGACCCCACGAAGAGCTACTGCTACGATGAATATAAGGATCAGGAAACCAGCGCCTCTCTGGATGAAACGGTTCCCATGGACTGGAGACGTGTGGTCGCGCTGCTGGGCTTTCTGGTGGTTACTATCATCCAGGGCTACGGCTGCGTGGTGCTGAGCTGGAGCTTCCCCAATATCTCCGCCATGTATATCGTCTTTATGATCCTGTTAGCCGTCCTGTTTCGGATCTCGCCCAATGAGGTCTGCAACCGCTTCACCGCCGGCGCGGCCCGGGTCCTTGGCCCGGCACTGGCCATCGGTTTTGCCAACGGCGTCATGGTGCTTCTCAACGAGGCCAATATCATGGATACGGTCGTATACTACATGAGCAGCGTCCTTGAGGGAAAGAGCATCCTGCTCACCCTGCTGATCATCTATGTGTTTGTTACCGGCTTTAACTTCTTTGTGGTCTCCGGCTCCGGCAAGGCAGTCATGATGATGCCCATCCTCAGCCCCCTGGGCCAGATCCTGAACATCAACCAGCAGGTAATGGTGCTTACCTATCAGCTGGGCGACGGCCTGACCAACTACCTGTGGCCTGCCGGCGCCGCGGTGGCCAGCTCCCTGTGCGGGCTCAATTTCGGCAAGTGGTTCCGCTTCGCCCTTAAGCCCATCGGCACGATGATGGTGGCCGCGTACATCCTGATCATCATCGCCAACGCCATCAACTACGGACCCTTCTAACTTTCTTTTGCGAAGGGCACAAACCGCATACCAAAGGGGCCGCCGGAAAATCATTCATTCCGGACGGCCCCCCTTTTT
>CAYRMW010000064.1:0-11098 GCA_964425595.1 uncultured Lachnospiraceae bacterium | reverse complement strand
GCTGATCTTCCTGAAGCACCAGCAGCACTTTTTTCATGGAAGGCCCGATATACTGGATCTTATCCGGCGGCGCAGCGATGATCAGCTGCAGGCTCGAACTGCGCATAAAGGACAGGACCCCGGCGATCCGCTCGTCATCCATATTGTTAAAGGCCTCGTCCATCATCACCAGCCCGATGGAGTCCCCGCCGATGCTGTTGCGGTAAAGCTGCATAAAGGACGCCGCGATCGTAATGTAGAATGGCGTCTGAGTCTCGCCTCCGCTCTTTTCCTGGCTGACTTTGGAGTAGAGCATATAGCCGCCGTCTTCATTGCTGATCTTGATATCATAATCCATATAGGTACGGTAGTCCGTATATTCTTCCAGCGTTTTTGCGCTGGAATCGTCATCCAGGGTCAGTTTCTCAAACAGCTCATCAATCACTTCCTTATGGGTCTCATTAAAGGTCCCGCTGAAGATGGAGGCTCCCTGCATCACATTAAAATCAGACATGATCATCTGGTAGAATTTCTTCAGCCTGCCGCTGGGCTCATAAATAAATTCATACTGCTCCCTGCTGAAGCGAATATCTTTCAGCGCCCGGTTTAACTCCTTAAATTCGCCCTGCGCCTGTTTGATATTTTCCTGGAGCTTCGACAGAAACTGCTCCCGAAACTCCTCCTCAGCGGCTTTTCTGGCCTGATATACCTTCTCTTCATATTCCAGAAGCCGGGAATTTTTCAGCATGTCATACTCGTTCTGATATTCCGGAAAACCGGCCATGGTCTCTGCCGCGCCAAAATCATGGGCAATCTTATACGCGTTCATGGCGCCTGCCATCTCTTTCTCCGCCTTTTCTCTTAACGTCGCATTGGCCTTCCTTGCCCGCTGGAAATTGGCGATGAAGCGTGCCAGATCCGTCCTGTCCTGTCGAAGGTATTCTCTCCTGCAGGAAGCAAGCTCTTCTTCTTTCAGGCCCGCTTCCAGCCGGGCCTGCTCTTCCGTCTCCGCAGCCAGCTGATCCTTAAGTTGCCGGAGGGCTTCCCCATACTGTTTGATCCGTTCCTCGATGCGGCCGATCTCCCGGATGGCCTGATCGATCTGCTCTTCCAGCTGTTTTCGTTCTTTCTGCATCTCTTCCAGATGGATCCGCTTCTGGATCATGGTCTGGCTGGCCTCCAGACGGCGCATCTCTTCTCTGCAGTCCTGCAGTGCCCGCTCATGAACACGCAGATCTTCCAGGGCTCCCAAACGGAATTTCACCTCCAGATCCTCCGAGGCAGAAAGCGGATCCACCATAAACCGCAGCTTCTCTCTTCGATCCCGGCAATCGTTCAGCCGCTTCTCCAGCTCCGCCCGCTTCTCTCTGCACTGCTCCAGCTGCTTTTTATAGGCCTCTGCGCCGATGTAGGGGGTTTCGTAGATTTCCGGCCGGATGGCGCTTACCACATGGTTCTGATAACGCATGCATTCCCTGGTAATGGAAACGGGGTACTTCTTCAGATCCTGATAACGTTCACAACGCTGCACTTTTCCCAGGATCATATTGATATATCTTCTGGCCCATATATTTTTCGATGTGACCACTTCTGCCAGGGTTCCCTTGGGACACTCCTCATAGCCTTCCAGCTTCCCGGCATTGATCAGACCAACGCCGAAAACCTCTCCCTTTCCCCGCAGCCGGTCATAAACGCTCAGCGCTACGTCAAAATCCTCCGGCTCCGCCAGCAGATAAAACCTCTGGGTGTTCAGAAAGCCCTCTACCGCGTTCTGCCACCGGCTGTCGCTGATCTCCAACAGCTCACACAAGATCCGGGTCTCACCCTTCCGGTTCAGCCGGCGAAACTGCTCCCGGATCGCCGTCTGCAGTCTGATCACCGCAGGCGGGTAGGACAGGCGCTTTGCCTCCAGTTCCCGGATCTGATGATCCAGTTCCTGTTTTTTCTCTTCCAGACCGCGGACCTCCACATTCAGCTCCGCGATCTGCGCCTGTACCTTGTCGTACATCTGCTTTTTGTAAGCAGTCACCTTATCCAGGCATGTACGCACCTGCACCAGACTTCCGCTTTCCTCCACTGTTTCCAGCGCCCTCTGATATTCGGCGATGCAGCCATCGATCTCTTTCACCTTTAACAGCTTTTCCACATTGGACAGCGCGGCGGAGACCGCGAGTTTTAAGTCTTTCACTTCTGCTTTATCGCTTTTAATCTGCTCCTTTAATTCATTCTCCACTCTCTCCAGCTCGCGAAATGCCTGATACTCCGTATCGCTGTTTAACTCCACGGTCAGGTCCCGGATCATCTGCTCCTTGCTGTCTTTTGCCTGCTTTAACTCCTCCCGCCTCTTCTGGTTTTCTCCGCCTTTCAGCTCTTCATAACGGATACTCTCCTCCGTCTCCTCTATTCCCTGTTCCGTCCGTTCCTTACCGGCACGGGCGATGTAGTATTCCTGGTACCGGTCGATCCGCTGATAATTCTCCACTTCCTGTTCTTTCGCGCAAATGTAGCCCAGCTCCTCGATCCGCTGCTTTACATCCTGCAGCATCCGCTCCAGATCCTGATAGCTGCGCACATTTTCCTTTAGCGCGTCAATGTTCACATCCTTTTCATCTAAGACGTAGGAATAGACAAAGTCCTTGATGTCATGGATGGGTTTAAAAGCCAGGGCCTTGGGGATCAGCGAGAAAAATTTATCCTCCAGCCGACCGAACCGGTTCAGCATCATCTTCTTCGCCTCAGTGGCGGTAGAAGCAAAGGTTATGTTCTCTTTGTTGGTCGCCCGAAATACAGAAATGCTTTTGATCTTCCGGCCGCTCTTAAACAGATCATCTCTGATCTCCTGATTTTCGATCAGATACCACGCTGTATTGGGTTCTTTCTCCTCTGACGCGGAATCCATGACCGCGCCGACGAGAAACGGACGCTTTCTGGCTTCATCGAAAAATTCCAGCGCAATGTGAGCGGACAATGCGCCCGTCCTCTCATAGGGCCTGTTCTCTCGTCCGGTCTTGCAGCGGATATAGCTGTTTAAAGTTCGTTTTCCCTTTTCGTGGGCTGCCTTATTAAAATCAGCCTTGGAGCAGGTGATCACAAACTGGATCGCATCCAGGATCGTGGATTTCCCCGCCCCGTTTTCCCCGGAGAGCAGGACAGCCTCCGCCATTTCGATGGTTTCATCCTGAAAGCGGTGCCAGTTAATCAGCCGTACCTTCTTCAGTATTTTCATTCCCCGGTTCCCCTTTCCGATAAAGTGCGATCATATCGCAAACCCGCTTGATGTCCTCCACCCGCACTGCCATCAGGATGGAATCATAGATCACGATCCGCGTTTCTTCTTTTCCAAGATCTTTATCCAGAAGAGCCACCAGATGATAACGTTTAAACAGTCTTAACGCATTGTTCATCGTAGTCTTATCGATCTGCTTATTCCTTATCTTCAGCGATAAATACTTTTCCTGGATATCACCGATGTTAATGACAACGTCCGACAAGGACAGTTCTCTTTTCTTCTCGTCATAGAGGATCCGCAGGATCAGCAGAATGATGGATTCATACAGCTTTAAATTCAGATGGTTGTAGTTCTCCCGGTTAACCAGCTGGATCACACCGTACTGTTCATTAATTTCCAGCGTATACCCCAGCACGTCCAGATATCGGAGGAAGACCGGTTTCTGACGAAGGATAAAATAATATTCCCTTTTCGTATCCGCATCCTGCCGGCAGATAAAACAGCTGCTCATCAGCTTATTACATACTCTTCGAAATTCATCCTTGTCCTTCTGGAGCATTCCTTCAAACAATTCCATGATCTTCTTCCCTGTCCTTTCCCCGCAGACCACCGGACACCGGATCATGAGCGGTTCGGCCCGGTGTCCGTACGATCGCAAAATCCCGGAACCGGAATCCATCCTTTTCCACCGTATCCTTCATTTCCAGCCGGTAGCCCACCCGCTTGCGCTGACCATACAGGCGGATGTAGATCATCCGGATAAACGTGTCTCCCTCCGAAAGCGGCAGCTCCGATGCCAGCATGCGTTCCCGGTCTCCCAGCTGCTCATTCACATAGTCCCTGATCCGTTCCTGACTGAGCGTCTGTTCAAGCTTCCGCCGCATCTGCCGCCGTTTCTCCAGACGCGCCTCCTGATCAGGGATCAACGGCGGCGTTTCCTGAGGCACAAACTCCTTCTTCCCCTCCACCGGAGCGTAAAGGGAGTCCGTGTCCAGATAATCCCAGGAAAAGATTTTGATCAGCCGGTCCATTTCTTCCAGTTCATAGACCGCATTGTAATCCATGTTCATCTCCTGGATCCGCTCATTCATAAACGTCAGGATCTCTTTCAGCTGTCCCCGGATATCCTCGCTGCTGGAGAGCAGGAACCGGGCACGGTTAATGGCCGCTCTCTGGTAACGGGTATTCTTCTTATTGATTTCATCCAGGATCTCATCCATACTCCGGAACGCGTCGATCACCTCATGCAGGAACCCCAGCACAACCTCTCTCGCTTCTTCCTGTGGTATCTCTCTTAATTCGGCGATCTCTTCCGTCGCCGCCTTTAAAAAACGTTCGCTCCTGCTGTTCGCTTCCAGCCGCTCAATGATCTCCGGTCTGAATTTTGCCACATTATCCGAGGTCAGCAGCCTGTGATATGCCTTGTCCACCACGTTGGTATAGTAATCATTCAGCAAAGCATCCATGATCTCCGCCACGGTGCTGTGTCTGGTCAGATCATCGATATAGCGCTTAATGTTGGCATTCAGGCTCTTTAACCCTGTGATCAGCGCGTCCATGTTCTCCACGATCTGCAGGAGACCAAGACCGGGATTCGTCCTTGACGCTCTTGCCAGATTATAAATGGTGTAAATATATCCCTGATATTCTGCTCTGCGTTCTTCCGATACAGCCATCAGCGATTTGATGACCTGGATGGCATAATCCCGGAAATTCACCCGCTGCACGTAGCTGTAATCCACATCCACGTAGATCCACCCATAGCTTTCCAGCCTGCGCAGCATAAAATTTGCTTTGTCACGGCTGGACATGCCTCCCGTCTCTTCCAGCTCGTCCTCCGGAATGTCCGCGGACATGGCCGATTCAAAATAATACTGCAGTTCATCCACCAGGACATCTCTTTCCACACCAAAAGAAAGCTGCCTGCTGGTGACGGAAAACAAACGGCAGATGCATTCCCAATAAACCCTTTTCCCCGGAGCCGCAAGCGGTCCGAAAAAATTTTCCGGCACAACATCAAATAGCATAAGGTTCCTTGCCTTTCTCCGTTTCTCTTCTGCTAAACAGGCCAATTATACCATGGAATGAGGAAAAAGTATATCGACACGTAGCCGGAATCTTCACCAAAAAAGCCCGTCCCTAAGAAACAGGTAACGGGCCATGTTATTCCATCAGCTCAGATACATCGCATTTTAAGGCTTTCTCTCTTTACAAAATGTCAGCATCTTTCCCGGCATATTCACGTGACATTTAATTTTCATCCCTTCAAACCACTGGTCGCAATCCCCTCCACAAAATAGCGCTGAGCCGCAAAAAAGAGAAGGATCACTGGAATTACGGCGACTGCAGCCATTGCCATCACTTTGCCCCACTGAACTACAGACTCCGCATCCAGGGACATCCTCAGCGCCAGAGAAATGGGATACTTTTGAACCGTTTCAATAATCTTTTCATAGTAGCTGGCGGACCGTTCTTCTCCCACCTGATACTTCTGATCCAACTCCTCTTTAATTTTTCCAAAACAGGTAAGTACATCCCCGCTTTTCAGCGGTTTTAACAGATAGTCCTCCACCCGAAACTGAATGGCATAACGAAAGTGCTCATAATTTTGATGACTGCTGAGAAAAATGATTTTGACCTCCTGGTCTTTCAACCGTCGGCATAGTTCGATGCCGTCCATGTCCGGCATCTCGATATCACTCATTATGACGTCTACATGATGTATCTCTGCGTAAGAAAGCGCGTCTTTCGCCCGGCTGAAGGAAATGGCTTGAAATCCAACACTCTCCCATGGGAAAAGATTTGCAATTCCTTCCGCAATCCTTTCCTCATCGTCCACGATAACTAATTGGTACATACCCCCTCCTTGTCCCACTCCATCGCCCCACGATCACTCTGAACGCCTGCCGCCGCTACGTACGAACTCATTTAACCTCTGCCCTTTCGTTCCAGCACGGTCAGCGTCTCCACATGCTCCTGCGTTCCGGGGAACATGTCAAAAGGCCACGCGCCCAGGACCCGGTATCCGCCCTGCATAAAAAGCCGCAGGTCCCGTGTCAGCGTCTGTGGGCCGCAGGAAATATAAACCACCCGTTTCGGGCCGGACGCGCAGACCGCACGGATAAACGCAGGCGTGCTCCCGCTTCTGGGCGGGTCCATAAAAACCACATCCGGCCTTTCTCCCGCCGCCCGCATTTCCTGCATAAACTTGCCTGCGTCGCCGCAGTAAAACTCCACGTTCGTCCGCCGGTTTGCCTTCCCGTTGCTGACCGCGTCTCTGACCGCGTCCGGATTCAGTTCTACACCGATCACGCTCCGCGCCTTCGGCGCCGCAATGATCCCGATCGTGCCGATCCCGCAGTAAGCGTCAAGCACGGTTTCCTTTCCGGTAAGACCTGCTTCCTGTATCGCTTTCCGGTAGAGCTTTTCTGTCTGTGCCGGATTGACCTGATAGAAGGAGCGGGAGGAGATGCGGAAGGTGCAGCCGCAGAGCTGATCTTCGATGTATCCTTTCCCGTAAAGGACCTGCTCCCTCTCCCCCAATACCATACTGGTATCCTTCGCATTGATATTCTGTACTACCGTGGTGATCTCCGGGTGCTTTTCCAAAAGCACCTTAAGGAAATTCTTTCTCGACGGAAAGATGGGCGAAGCAGTCACCAGGACCACCATGATCTGCCCGCTGGAAAAGCCGCATCTGACCAGCACATGCCGCAAGGTTCCGACACCCGTGTCCTCATCGTAGATACGGATCTTAAAAGATCTTAACATTCCCCGGATCGTTCCGATGATCTCATCCGCCTTTTCGTTTTCAATCAGGCACGTTTCCACGGGGACCACCCGGTGGCTCCCTGCCTCATAAACACCGGAAATCGGATTCCCTTTTCGGTCAAGCGCAAATACCGCGTGGACCTTGTTCCGGTAATGCCATGGATTCCCCATGCCGGTGATCGGATTCACCCGGCAGATTCCCTTGAGCAGGTCCTCCATCATCTTCTGTTTCTGCTCCAGCTGCCGGGCATAGGGAAGATGAAGAAGCTGGCACCCGCCGCAGCGCGCCGATACCGGGCAGGGATTTACCGGCTGTCTCTGCGGCTTCCGGTCGGGACGGCTCTTTGTCTGCTTCCCTCCGTTTTTTTCTGTTTTCTTACCCTCTGCCATTTTTCCTCCTGTCTTCCCGCCGGCTCTTTCGCTTCCCGCCGGTCCTTCTTCTGCCCACCGGCTCTTCCTCTGCCCGGTGTGCCTTTCTGCTCCCCGCGCACCCTTTCTTCTGCTCACCCTCCGGATCGTCTCAGATCGCACGGGTAGCTTCCTTAAGCCACGCCTTTTCCTCACCTTCCAGATAGGGGGAGAGCATCTCATATACGTGCGCATGGTATCGGTTCAGCAGCTCCACATCATGGTCTGTCATCAGCGTTTTCTCCACACCGTCCAGATCAATGGGCGCGCAAGTCAGATATTCAAAGCCCAGGAACTGCCCATATTCATTCTTTTCCCGCTTTACGCAGAGCATCAGGTTCTCCGTGCGGATGCCGTGCTTTCCTTCAATGTAGATGCCCGGCTCATCGGAAGTGATCATGCCGGGCTCCAGCACGCAGCTGTCCATCCTTTCCGGAACCATCTTCCAGCGGATCCCCACCGGGCGCTCGTGTACATTCAGAAGATACCCCACCCCGTGGCCGGTGCCGTGATTAAAGTTCAGCCCACGATCCCAGAACACCTGCCGGGCCGCATAATCAAGCGTCAGTCCTCTGGCCCCGTAGGGGAACTTCACATCGCCCAGCCGCAGCATACTGATCAGAACCAGGGTATAATGCTCCTTTTCTTCCGCCGTCAGCGGCCCCAGGGCAAAGGTCCTGGTAATATCCGTCGTCCCCTCGTAATACTGTCCGCCGGAATCAACCAGGTAAAAGCCCTTCGGCTCCAGAGACGTGTTCGACTCCTCCGTGGCCGAATAGTGGCACATCGCCGCATTTGCCCCGTAGGCGGAAATCGTATCAAAGCTCAGGCCCAGGTTCCCTTCCGTTTCCAGGCGCAAGTTGTTCAGCTTCTTTTCCACAGAAAGCTCATCCATGGGGATCTTGCCTATGTTAGTCTTCAGCCAGAAGGCAAAGCGCGCCATAGCGACCCCGTCCTTGATATGTGCCTTCTTCATGTTCTCGATCTCTACCGGATTTTTTACCGCCTTGGCCAGGACAGTCGGATTCAGCCGGCTGATGATCGTATTGGTCTCACGGATAGCGCGGATCGTGGCGTAGTTTACGCACGCGGTCTCTAAAAGGATCTTCTCCTGACGCAGCGTCCTGACGTAATCATAGAAGGCAGAATAGGACCTGATCTCCACACCCAGTCCGCGCAGATATTCCTGAATCTCCTGATCCAGTACGTCCGGGTTAATAAACAGAAACGCCTCCGTCTCGGTAACCGCCAGATAAGAGAGCACGACCGGGTTGCACCGCACATCATCGCCGCGAATATTAAACAGCCAGGCAATATCATCCAACGCCGTCAGCAAATGCACCGTCGCGCCTTCTTTCTTCATGGCGCTGCGCAGGTCGGCAAGCTTTTTTGCAGCCGGCTTTCCGGCAAACTCTTCCTTCAGGATCCACACCGATCGGGCCGATAACGCCGGGCGGTCAGTCCAGATCCGGCCAACCAGATCTTCCTCGCACCGGATCGCCGCGCCCTTTTCGGCAAGACGCCTTTCCAGATTCTGCCCGGTCAAACTGTCCACTACGCGGCCGTCAAACCCCAGGCATCCGCCCGGCTTTACCGCATCGACCAGAAAATCGGCGATCTCCGGCACGCCTTCCTCGCCCATCTTCATCATGCGCACACCGCTTCCCTTCAGCTGATTGGCTGCCTGGACGAAGTATCTTCCGTCCACCCAGAGCGCGGCGTCATCAGACGTCACCACCAGCGTGCCAGCGGAACCGGTAAAGCCGGTCATAAAGCTCCTGCACTTGAAATAATCCCCCACATACTCGGACTGATGGAAATCCGCGGTGGGGACCAGATAGGCATCCATGCCCCGATCCTGCATCAGCGCCCGAAGGCTGTTTAATCGTTCCTGAATCATTGTTCTTCTTCTCCTTCCTGCTTCAGTATATGCTCTTTGCAGCTCTTAATGGAATGTTCTATCATATCACTAACCGCTTCATCTGTAAAGAAAGCGGTGTGCGGCGTCATGAGGACATTGGGCATGGCGCTCAGGACTGCCATCGCGTGATGGCCCACCGGCTGATATTTGAAGTCCCTGTAATAGATCTTTCCTTCTTCCTCCACCACATCCAGAGCGGCAGCGCCCACTTTTCCCGTCTCCAGGCCCTCGATCAGGGCATCTGTGTCGATGACGCTCCCCCTTGCCATATTGATCAGCACTACGCCGTCCCGCATCTTTCCCAGCGTTTCCCGGTTCACCATATGATAGCTTTGCTCTGTAGCCGGTGTGTGGAAGGTGATCAGGTCACATTCCTTCCAGAGCGTCTCCAGATCCACATACTCCGCAGCGCCCGCCAGCTCCGCCTTCGGCCGCAGGTCATAAGCCAGCATGCGGCATCCAAAGCCGCTCAGGAGACGGATCACGGTCTCCCCGATCCTTCCGGTCCCAACGATACCCACCGTCATCCGGCCAAGTTCCCGTCCCCGGACATGCCGCAGGGAGTAGTCCTGACCCAAAAAGCGCATCATGATCGTCTTCATCCTGCGAACGGCCATCAGCATGGTCATGACGGTATACTCCGCCACCGTATTCGGCGTGTAGCTCACATTTCCCACGGCGATCCCCAGCCTGGCAGCCGCAGCGCTGTCCACATGTTCATATCCCACCGTGCGTGAAGAAACGATCCGCACCCCGCACTCCTTCCATCGGCGCAAAAGCGGCTCATCCACCGGCGTGGTGATAATACTTACGCCCTGACTTCCCTTAGCCATATCCGCGTTCTCCAGGGTGGGCGCTTCCCGCACCAGGACCAGTGTAACACCGTACGCCTTTCCAAACTGTTCAAACAACGCCATCTCATCCGGACGGCAGCTGTACGCCGTTATCCTGACCGGCTTCTCCCCATTGAGTTTCTCCATATCCGTCCTCTCCTCGTCCATCTTCTCCCCGTCCATCTTCTCCGCGTCCGGCTTTTCCCGCTCATCATGCGGGACAAAACAGGAAAACCAGTGAAAATGTTGGCACGCGCGCAGCACGCCATCCTCCCGGATCGGCGCAGTCACATAATCCGCCGCTTCCTTCAGCGCGGGAATCGCATTTCCCACGGCGATGCCGACTGCCGATGCCTGAATGATCTCCAGATCGTTCATACTGTCTCCGAACGCCGCCGTATTCTCCATGGAGATCCCCCAGAAATCGCAGAGCCGTTTAAGCCCCTCCGCCTTCGAGGCTTCCTGCTCCACCACATCAGCGCCCACCTTCCCGGCAAACATGGGAAACTTCACGCCGGGGAACGCCTTTTCCATCAACAATACGCCTTCCTCTCCGCCGATGTAGGCCAGCGTCCGTACGGGCCGGCAAAGAAGCTGGGACGGATCGCCGAAGCGCCGGTTCATCTCTCCCCAGCGCTTCCGGTCGTGTTCCCGCACCGTATCCGGGCTGGTGTAATAGTCGATGCCATCAATGGTCGCGCCCACGCTCAGCCCGTTTTGGCGTGCGAAAGCCAAAAGCGCCTCCACAAGTTCCGGCTTCATGAAATGATCGTAGATGCGTTCATCTCCCGCGGTCACCTTGGTGCCGTTTAAGTGGATGATCCCATCCGGGCGGATCTCATCCCGGAACTGGCGGCTGTAAGCGCTATCCATATCCCTCCCGGACGCGAGCACGATCCGGTGATCCGTTCGCAGCCGCTCCACCGCCTCCAGCGCGCTTGGCGTGATGCGATAGTC
>CAYRMW010000063.1:0-12081 GCA_964425595.1 uncultured Lachnospiraceae bacterium | reverse complement strand
TATCCAAGAGGCAGGAGGGAAGGATGGAGATCTTTAATATGTGGTTTTGAGGGTATATACCCTTGATACGGCCCGGTGGCTCAGCTGGTTAGAGCGCCGCCCTGTCACGGCGGAGGTCGACGGTTCGAACCCGTTCCGGGTCGCTGACATCGAAAGGTGTCGCTCAATGCTATAACTGCATCGATATACAGATTTGGGGTCTTAGCTCAGCTGGGAGAGCATCTGCCTTACAAGCAGAGGGTCACAGGTTCGAGCCCTGTAGGCCCCATTTGCAGGTATCTGCGATGCATGCCGGCGTGGCGGAACTGGCAGACGCACAGGACTTAAAATCCTGCGGGACTTACCTCCCGTACCGGTTCGATTCCGGTCGCCGGCATTATGCGAAGACCTCTTGCTATTGCGGGAGGTTTTTTGCTGTACGGTTATACGATGATACGGTGATACGACAAAAAATCCGTTCGGGACAAACCAGCATCCCGAACGGATTTTTTGTCTGCCGGCGATGACGATGCCGACAGAGCTGTGTACAGATGTTCATTCATCCTGTGTGGATGTTCATTAATGATCAATAAAGCCGAAGCCCCTTGGCATTGACGTAATGACCGTCGGGGGTATAGGTTCCGACCCAGAGCGCCCCGGTGGAAGGATCCAGATAGTACCAGCCGCCGTCAAGAAGGTTCCAGCCGGTAGCCATCACACCGCTACTGGAGAAGTAGTACCAGTTCGTTTCAATCTTTGTCCATCCGGTGCGCATCGCACCGTCTTCCCCGCAATAATACACGGCGCCGTCAAGCTGCAGCCAGCCGGTCTGGAGATAGCCATCTTCATTAAAATAATATACTTTATCATCGATCTCCTGCCAGTCGCCGGACGGCCAGGAACCGTTGCTGTTGAAGCGGTACCACCATCCGTTATCATCCTGAAGCCATTGTCCGAGAGCGGTGCTTCCCGGTCCGTTGTTCGAATCTGTGGTGTCATAGTAACCGGGATCAATGAAGTATCCGGAGGTTATGGAGTTGGCGGTATCGGTTTCGGACTTGTTATCGGTGGCTTCATCGCTGTCGATGTACAGCTTATCCGAATGTTCCGACCAGAGTGACCCGGTGTCATAATCGGCATCGACCGGCCGCACGCGGAAACTGTAATAACCGCTCGTCGTCATGTAGCTGGCAAAATCGTACTCTCCCTCGTCCGTACGTTTTGTCGTTACGATGGATGCGCTGGTGCCGCTGCTGTTCCAGCGATAAAGGCGGACTTCGTAATAATCGGTGGAATAAATCATATCCCAGGTGGCGGTGTAGTTATCCCAGGCCAGATTGAAATCTTCGGAAGAAGTCGTGCCGTCTCCGGTAACGCGGTCAAGGTAAATGTCCAATGTCAGGTAGGAGCCGTTATCCGAGATCGTCGCGTCAGAATAGGTGGCGCCGTATCCGCTGATCGAGAAATGGCTCTTGCTGGTGTAGGAGAAACGGTACCCGTCCTCCGCGTACAGCAGGATGCGTACCCTGGGACGTTCGTTCTTCTGCCAGATATCGTGGTTATTCAGATAGTAAGCGTCCTCCACATAGTAGCCTTCGCCGCTGCTGGTGACGAAGATGTCGCCGATTTCTTCGCCGGCCTCCAGCGTGCCGGGATCGGTTACCGTGATCGTAACGGTGGTGATCCTGGTCGTAGCCAGCGCGGAAAAGGCGAAGGCAGACATCAGAAAGCACAGAATGACGGCTTTCAGCAATTTCGTTTTCATAACAGTCCTCCCATCTGTTTTGGATATTTCGCTGAGGCCACAAAAGGATCGCCCGCAGCATTACTTGGTATAATTTAAGGCGGCATAGGCATCCAGCATTCCGCCGGATACGGTTTTTCCGGCAAGACTTTCCATCGGCCTGGCAGCGGCCAGAATCGCCGTCTTGACATCGGCCAGAGAAAAATCGGTGCGGTAAGAATAGATCATGGCAGCAACGCCGGTCACCATGGGCGCCGCCATGGAAGTGCCGCTCATAAAGGCGTATCCGCCTCCGGGCGCTGTGCTCAGGATATAGGATCCCGGAGCTGCGATATCAACGGATTCGGCTCCGTAGTTGGAACTGGCAGCCAGCTGTCCGTCAAACATCAGGCTGGCTACGGAGATGACATTGTCATAGGGCAGAGACGCCGGATACACAGGCGAGGCGTCGGTATCGTAGCCGACGCCTTCCGCGTCGCCGTTTCCGCTGGCCACAACAAAAAGCATCTGGGAATCCCGGATGACCGCAGCTAATTCTTCGCTGTAAGCCGTGGTGCCCAGGCTCAGATTGCAGATCGACGCGCCGTTGGCTTCGGCATATCGGATGGCTTTGATGACGGATTCGGGGGAACCTGCGCCAAGCGGGCCGCCCAAAGCTTTAACACTCATCAGCTTCACATACTGGTTGTCTGCAATGCCGACGACACCGCCGTCTCCCCGCGACGACGCGATGGTCCCGGCCGTATGCGTACCGTGACTGTCTTCGGTGCCGCTGTAGGTTGTGGGGCTGTCCGTGTAAAAGTTCCATCCGTAAACGTCATCGATGTAGCCGTTGCCGTCATTATCGATCCCATCGCCTGGGATCTCGCCGGGGTTTGTCCACATGGCGTTCGCTAACTCCGGGTGGGTGTAGTCAATGCCGGTATCAACGATGGCTACGATCACCTCTCTCCTGGGACTTTCCGTGTCGGCGTCATACTGCTGCCAGGCTGGCTGAATATTAATATCCACGCCGGTCTGCGCCTGAATGACCGTAGCCTCGTATTCGATCATGCCGGGACCAAAATCCGGCAGAGAGATGGTATCGGACGGGCCCTTCCTTTCACCATACATGGAATCCAGAGAGCGGAAGCTGGCGGTCATCTGCACCAGCTGGAAGTCGCCGTCATTTTTCAGGCCCCACTGATAAACAGCGTAGTTGTCGCTCGGGGAAAGCATGTTCTCCCCCGGCCCGACGGCCTGTATGGTCAGTTCCCGGACTGTATCCGAGCGGCTGTACTCTTCGCCTGCGGCCGCGGTAAACGGATGCGCCGCGGCGATGGCGGCGACCAGGACGGCTGCAGGCAGTTGCCTGTAAAATCTCATGGTATACTCCTGTCATGTCCAATGATGTGGCAAGTGTTCACCAAGTCCAGTATAGCACATAGCTTACCGGAAAAAATTGAAAATTATGTGAAGAATTTCTTACAAAGACGAGGAGACAAACTGCCGCAGACGATATACCGGCCGCACTCTGCCCGGTGAATGCGCGGGAGGGCTACAGGGGGAGGATCTCTCTATCGTCCGGAACCAGAAGATTTCCGGAATAGTAGGCGCGGCCTTCTGCGGTATAGCGCATCTTCCGCTCGGCCAGCAGGGAATCTTCCGTATGCCAGAGGACCAGATTGGGGATCTGCAGGCGCTCCGCCAGTTCACAGGCTTCCTTTACGGTGCTGTGATGTTTCTCATAGGGAGAGAAGCGGTCACGGTCCGCATAGAGACAGAAAGCCTCGCACAAAAGCCATTGGCTGCCGGATACGTACTGTTCGCAGATAGGGTTATATGGCTCGTCGCCGGTGCAGGTGAGCTTTTTCCCGTTTCGCAGTTCAATGGAAAAACCGAATTGTCTGGCTTTGGTGGAGTGGATGTCAAAGAATGTTACCCGGCATCCCAGGATGGACAGGCTTTGACCGTCCGAGACCGGGATCAGACGGATCGGTCCGCCGATCAGCTTCTGTATCTTTTTCTGGGTAGTCAGGCTGCAAAGCGTCGTGATGGTGCCGGTCAGGCCGGGATGGCAGTAGATCGACAGCGTGCCTTCGTATTTTCCGGCCAGGATCTTCTGGCCGATCATGCGGATCATCCAGACAACGCCAAGGATGTGGTCGGTGTGTTCATGGGTAACAAAAAGATGGTGGATGGAGTTAAGCGGGACGTTCATCTGTTCCAGGATTCCCAGGATGCCGTTCCCGCCTCCGGCGTCGACCATGAAGTATTCCTCGCCTTCACGGATGGCGAAGCAGGTATTGTAGCAGCGGGTAACCGCCGCGTTTCCGGTTCCAAAGACATAAAGCTGTTCCATAAAGAAAACCTCCGATTACTTCCCATTTAAGAGGACAAATGGTATAATGACTGCAGATTGGCGCCGGATTCCGGTGCTGATGCGGCGCGTCCTGCAGCGTAAGTGCATTACTTATGGTACTACAAAACGAAGGAAAAGACAATGGACAGGCGCAAGATGCGGCGGACGAAGAGTTCGGATGGGGAGGAATTATGCGGGATTACGATTATTTGCGGCTTTTATCCAGGGAATATCCTACGGTGCGGTCAGCCTGCAGTGAGATCATCAATCTGCGGGCCATCATGGGGCTGCCTAAGGGTACGGAATATTTTTTCAGCGATCTTCACGGCGAACATGAGGCATTTGTCCACTTGCTCAAAAGTGCGTCAGGCGTTATCCGGGAGAAGATCAGAGAGACCTTCGGCTATATCATACCGGAGGAGGCACAGGTGGAGCTGGCGAACCTGATCTATTATCCGGAACGGGCGCTGACCAAGATGACGCTGGACGGTCATAACACCGGGGACTGGCAGCGGGTGACCATCTATCGCCTGGTGCGGATCTGCAAAGAGGTGTCTTCCAAATACAGCCGTTCGAAGGTCAGAAAAAAGATGCCTCAGGAGTTTGCTTACGCCATTGACGAGCTGCTCCACGTGGATTACAACGACGAGAATAAAAAGGTCTATTACAGTGAGATCATCCAAACCATACTGGATGTAGGGATCGCGGATAAGTTTATTATCGCGCTCTGCGAGCTGATCCAGAATCTGACCATTGACAGCCTGCACATTATCGGGGACATTTTCGACCGGGGTCCGCGGGCGGACATCATCATGAACGCGCTGATGCAGTTTCATGATGTGGACATCCAGTGGGGGAATCACGATATTTCCTGGATGGGCGCGGCTGCGGGCAATCTGGCCTGCATCTGCGTGGTGCTGCGGATCGCCATCAGCTACAACAGCTTCGATGTTCTGGAAGACGGGTACGGCATTAACCTGCGGCCGCTGTCGATGTTTGCGGCGAATGTTTACCGGGACGATCCCTGCACGCGTTTCCATCCCAGGATCCTGGATGAGAATATCTATGATGCGGTCGATCCAGGCCTGGCAGCCAAGATGCATAAGGCCATAGCCGTGATCCAGTTCAAAGTGCAGGAGCAGATCATCAAGCGTCATCCGGACTACAAGATGGAAGACTGCCTGATGCTGGAAAGGATCGATTACGCCAGGGGCGTGATTCGGATCGGCGAGAAGGAATATCCCCTGATGGATACGAATTTTCCGACGATCGACCCGAAGGATCCGCTGAAACTCACACCCCAGGAAGAGGAGCTTTTGCATACCCTGGCCCTCTCGTTCAAGCACAGTGAGCTGCTGCACCGGCACATCCGTTTCCTGTATTCGCACGGCAGCATGTATAAATGCTATAACTCCAATCTGCTCTATCACGGCTGCATTCCCATGCGCCCGGACGGAGGTTTTGAGGAGATGGTCATCGACGGGACGGCCTATTCGGGAAAGGCGCTGCTGGATCTGATCGATCAGAGGGTACGCAAGGCGTATTCCCTTCCGGATTCCGATCCGGATAAGGAGAAGTACCGGGATTTCATGTGGTATCTCTGGTGCGGGGCAAAGTCGCCGGTGTTCGGCAAGGACAGGATGACCACGTTTGAAAGTTACTTTATTGAAGATGCGACGACCCATAAGGAGAAGATGAATCCTTATTACAGGCTGAGCCAGCAGGAGGAATATTGCGATCGGATCCTCCGGGAATTCGGCCTTCCGGCGGAAGGGTCGCACATTATCAACGGCCATGTGCCCGTAAAGATCAAGGACGGGGAGACGCCGGTGAAGGCGGGGGGCAAGCTCTATGTGATCGACGGCGGCCTCTCCAAGGCCTATCAGTCCAGGACGGGCATTGCCGGATATACGCTGATCTACAATTCCCATCATCTGGCTCTGGCTGAGCATAAACCCTTTGACCCCACCCGGGAGAATACGCCCAGGGTGTCCATCGTGGAAAAGATGCCCAAACGGGTCATGGTGGGCGACACGGACAAGGGGGAAGAACTGGCGGAGCGGATCGAGGATCTGAAGGAGCTGGTCCACGCCTATCGGGAAGGCGTGCTGAAAGAAAGGACACTGTGAGTCATGAATAAACGAGAATTTATAGAGAAGCTTGCGCTGGCTCTGGCCGGGCAGGTACCACGATCCGTCATCGAGGAGAATATTGCTTATTATGATCGGTACATCTCCGAAGAGGTGCGCCATGGAAAACCGGAACGCCAGGTCCTGGATGAGCTGGGTGATCCGCGGCTGATCGCCCGGTCGATCATCGAGGCCAACGGAGGCGGAGATGAGATGGCCGGTGTCTATGAGGACAGCGACAGCGGAGAGGAAACACAGTACGAACGGGAGGAAGAGAGGGATCCGTTTTTCGGGGAAAAACGCCGGAACTTTCATGTCTTTCATTTTCAGGGATTTTGGCTTAGTCTGATTGTGATCGCGCTCTTCCTGATCTTTTTCTGGCTGGTTGCCGCCATTATCGGAGGCATATTTATGCTCCTTAGGCCGCTTCTTTTTCCGCTCCTGCTGATCGGGGCGGCCTGGTGGCTGTGGAGATCGCGCAGATAAAACACGGCCGGCGGAAGCGCGAGGCATGCGTGATGATTATGACGGGTTTGTTCGTAAAAAAGGACTTGACGCAGGATAGTAAACTGAGTATAATGCAAATGTAACATTGTTAACACTTTTGAAATATTTAGGACAAAAAACGTCATAAGTTCGATGACGCAGAGTTAGGAGATCATGGTTATGCATCAGTGCTGGAAGAGAGCAGTTGGCGTTCTTTGCTGCTGCGGAATCATGACGGGTCTGTCCCTGACTTCGTATGCGGACAGTCTTGATCAGATTCAGCTTGTGGAGGCGAAGGAGTTCGCGGGGGCGGAGTATAGCGAGCCGGAAACCGAATCTGAGGAGAGTGATACCTCCGGAGATGTGATTCAGGCTGTTGTTTATGAACAAACCGCGGAAACGACCGCTTCGGAAGAAGCATTCACGGCATCGGAGGTGCAGGATGAGACCAGCCTGCGGCAGCGGGTGGTCAGCTATGCCCTGAGTTTTCTGGGCGGTCCCTACTGTTACGGCGGCAGTGACCCGAACACCGGTGTGGACTGCTCCGGCTTTACCCGTTATGTGATGAGCAACGTGGCGGGCATCGAGCTCTCCCGATCCTCGAAGACGCAGTCGAATGATGGCGTTTCCGTCAGCGCGGACCAGATGCAGCCGGGCGATCTGATCTTTTACGCGGGCAGCAGCGGCATTGATCACGTTGCCATGTATATCGGCGCGGGAAAGATCGTCCATGCTTCGACGTACAGTACCGGGATCAAGATTTCAGACTGGAATTATCGGACTCCGGTGAAGATCGTGAGTGTTTTGAACTGATCGGCGGACAGGACAGGGAAAGCAGAGCGGATCGAGTTGATTCTGATAAGGGCCGTTTTCCGGGCGTAAGCCTGGAGACGGTCCTTTTGGCGTGAGAAAACCGGATTGACAGATGGCCGGAGAACGCTATAATATAGTGATAGCGAAGACAAAGGAGAACGGAAAATGAAGATCATGTTTGCATCGGATATCCATGGATCGGCATATTACTGCCGGAAAATGCTTGACGCCTACGCGGCCTCCGGCGCGAAGCGTCTGGTTCTTCTGGGCGATATCCTCTATCACGGCCCGAGAAATGACCTCCCCAGAGAGTACGCGCCAAAGGAAGTGATCGCTATGCTGAACCCGTTAAAGGATCAGATTTACGCGGTGCGGGGCAACTGTGACACCGAAGTGGATCAGATGGTGCTGGAGTTCCCTGTTCTGGCAGATTACGCCCTCTTTGTTTGGGAGGGGCAGGCGTTTTACGCTACCCACGGCCACGTCTTTAACCAGGATTGCCTTCCGCCGCTGCAGGCAGGAGACGTCCTGATCCATGGACACACCCACGTGCTGAAGGCGGAGCGTGTCCAGGCGGAAGGGATCGGGGAGATCACGGTCCTGAATCCGGGCTCCACCTCCATTCCGAAGGAGGGGAATCCGCCAACGTATGCCGTCCTGGAGGATGGCGTGTTCCGGATCCTGACGTTTGAGGGTGCGGTCGTGAAGGAAATGGTGCTCTGCGCGAAACGCTGAGGAAGAGAACGAGGACGCGATGAACGAGTTGTATGAACTGCTGGCCCCCTGCCATTTTGGTCTGGAGGCAGTGCTGAAGAAAGAGATACAGGAGCTTGGCTACGCGATTTCCCGGGTAGAGGACGGGAGAGTAACGTTTCTGGGCGACGCGCAGGCGATCTGCAGGGCAAATGTATTCCTCCGGACAGCGGAGAGGGTACTGCTCAAGGTGGGGAGTTTCCCGGCGGAGACCTTCGAGGAGCTTTTTCAGGGAACGAAAAGTCTTCCCTGGGAAGATTATATTCCCGGTGACGGGAAGTTCTGGGTAGCTAAGGCTTCTTCGATCAAGAGCAAGCTTTTCAGCCCATCGGATATCCAGTCGATTATGAAAAAGGCCATGGTGGAGCGCCTGAAGACCCGTTACGGGGTCAGCTGGTTTCCGGAGACCGGGGCGGCCTTTCCGCTCCGGGTATTTCTATATAAAGATATGGTTACGGTGGGGATCGATACGACGGGGGAGTCCCTCCACAAAAGGAGCTACCGGACCCTGACCAGCAGGGCGCCGATCACCGAGACGCTGGCGGCGGCGCTGATCATGCTCACGCCGTGGAAGGCAGATCGCATTCTGGTAGATCCCTTCTGCGGAAGCGGCACGTTCCCCATCGAAGCGGCCATGATGGCGGCCAATATCGCGCCGGGAATGAATCGTTCCTTTTTGTCGGAGGATTGGAGCGGCCTGATCCCCAGAAAGCTCTGGTACGGGGCCATGGATGAGGCGAATGATCAGGTCCGCCCGGCGGTAGAGACGGATATCCAGGGATACGATATTGACGGGGATATCATCCGGGCGGCCAGACAGAATGCGGAGCGGGCGGGCGTGGATCATCTGATCCATTTTCAGCAGCGGCCGGTCAGCAGTCTGAGCCACGCGAAGAAATATGGTTTTCTGATCACGAACCCGCCTTATGGTGAACGCCTGGAAGAAAAGGAGACGCTTCCGGCGCTCTATCGGGAGATAGGCGAACGCTTCCGTCAGCTGGATTCCTGGTCGGCATACCTGATTACTTCCTATGAACATGCAGAGAAATACATCGGGCGGAAGGCGGATAAAAACCGCAAGATTTATAACGGCATGATGAAAACATACTTTTATCAGTTTCTGGGGCCAAAGCCGCCCGGAAAGAAGACAGGAGATGAAGGTTGAGATCTTGCAGGTACGGCAAAGAGCCGCGCAGAAGGCCGGCAGCCATAAGGCGGCTGCTGATCGCGGCGTCCGTCGGAGCGGCGCTGTGGATGTCCGGCTGCAGCCCCGGGCCTGAGGAGGATTGCCGGACGCAGGAGAGCCGGACGGAGGCGGAAACGGAAGAGAGCAGCCAGAAAGAGGCCGGAGCAGACGAGACAGAGGCGCTGCGGGAGACAGCTTCGGGGCGGGAAGAGGAGGACGGACTGCCGGCCCGCTTTGACTATCGGGAGACCGGAAAAAAGCCCGGGGCAGGCGATCAGGGAGAGCTTGGGACCTGCTGGGCGTTTGCTTCGCTGATGGCGATGGAAAGCACGCTTCTTCCGGAAGAGGACTGGGATTTTTCCGAAGATCACATGTCCCGGATGAACAGCTTTTCGCTCACGCAGGAAGAGGGCGGGCAGTATGCCATGTCCATGGCCTACCTTCTGGCCTGGCAGGGGCCGGTGCGTGAGGAGGATGATGTCTACGGAGATGGGTTTTCGCCGGAGGGATTAGCGCCGGTGAAGCATGTCCAGGAGATCAGGATCCTGGAAGAGAAGGATTACCGGCGGATCAAGGAAGCGGTATATGAGACCGGCGGTGTGCAGAGCTCCCTTTACACGACGCTGCAGAATGCGGAGAGTACCGATTTCTACTACGATCCGGAAACCTGCGCCTACTATTATCCGGGTGAAGAAAAGCCCAACCACAATGTGGTCATTATCGGATGGGATGATGATTATCCCAGGGAGAACTTTACCGTGCAGCCGGAAGGCGACGGTGCATTTATCTGTTTGAACAGCTGGGGGGAGGACTTTGGCGAGGAGGGCTGTTTTTACGTGTCCTACTATGACACGAACATCGGCGTGAACAATGTGCTCTATTCCGGGATCACGGATCCGGATGAATATACGGGAATTTATCAGTCGGATCTTTGCGGCTGGATCGGCCAGCTGGGTTATGGACAGGAGGATGCCTGGTTCTGCAATGCCTACACAGCCGGCCGGGACGAAATGCTGATGGCGGTGGGATTTTATGCCACCATGCCGGGGACATCCTACGCGGTCTACGCCCGGGTGGGCGGGGAGGGTCCGCAAGAGCAGGATCTTACCCTCCCCCTGGCAGAGGGAAGTTTCACGGACGCCGGATTCTACACGGTGCCGCTGTCCGATGGACTGTCGATAAACGAAGGGGAAAAGTTCTGGATCACGGTTTACATCAGCACCCCCGGTGCGGTGCATCCGGTAGCGGTCGAATACCAGGCGCCGGATATGGGCGGGAAGGCGGATATGACCGACGGCGAAGGCTACCTGAGCCGGGACGGAGAAACCTGGGTCAGCGCGGAGCAGACACAGAGTGTCAACCTGTGCCTGAAGGCTTACACCGTGGAATGAGCTAGGATACGGCGTTTTGCGGGAAGAGGGAATGGGAGAAGATCATGAGAGAAAGTATCGTATTTGCGACAGGAAATGAAGGAAAGATGCGGGAGATCCGCCTGATCCTGGCTGATCTGGGTATGGAAATCCTTTCCATGAAGGAAGCCGGCGTCGCCCTTAACATCAGTGAAACCGGGAAAACCTTCAGCGAGAATGCCGAGATCAAGGCAGCGGCAGTCTGGAAGGTGACCGGCGGCATCGTGCTGGCGGACGATTCCGGTCTCGTGGTCGACTACCTCGGCGGTGAGCCGGGGATCTACTCTTCACGATATCTCGGCGAGGACACCCCCTATGCGGTCAAAAATCAGGCCATCATCGACCGCCTGAAAGATGCCGAAGGAGAGCAGCGGCGCGCCCGGTTCGTGTGCAACATCGCGGCAGTCCTCCCGGACGGGAGCATCCTTCACACAGAGAAGACGATGGAAGGACGGATTGCGGAGGCGCCGGCAGGGGAAGGCGGATTCGGCTATGACCCGATCCTGTATATTCCGGCGTTTGGAAAGACCAGCGCGGAGCTGACGATGGAAGAAAAGAATCAGATCAGCCACCGCGGAAAGGCGCTTGAGGCCATGAAGGAGGCGCTGCGGGCAAGATTTGAAGGAAAGGGACGGTAAGCGATGAAGATATTGATTGTAAGCGACACCCATCGGAAGGACGATAATCTGAAACGGGTCATCCAGGATAATCTGCCCTTGGACATGCTGATCCATCTTGGCGACGCTGAGGGAAGCGAACATGTGATCCCGGAGTGGGTGGGCCCGCAATGCGAGATGCAGATGGTCCGGGGGAATAATGATTTTTTTTCTGCGCTGGACCGGGAGAGGGAGATCTTCATCGGCAAATACCGGACCCTTTTGACGCACGGCCATTATTATAATGTTTCGCTGGGAACGGAACAGATCACGGAGAATGCCAGGGAGAGGGGCTTTGATATCGTGATGTTCGGCCATACCCACCGCCCGTATCTGGATGACAGCCGCGGGATCATCGTGCTGAACCCGGGAAGCCTTTCGTATCCCCGGCAGCAGGGGCGCAAGCCTTCTTATATGCTCATGGAACTTGACCAATATGGGCAGGCGCATTTTTACCCGCATTTTCTGGACGGAGGGCCGTCCGGAAGCGATTGACTTTCCGACGTGCATAAGCTATAATTACCGCGTCGCGGGGTGTGGCTCAGTTTGGCTAGAGCGCCTGGTTTGGGACCAGGAAGCCGCAGG
>CAYRMW010000062.1:0-12283 GCA_964425595.1 uncultured Lachnospiraceae bacterium | reverse complement strand
ACAGCGCGTCGGCAATCACCGGGTCACGATTTAGAGCGCTTCCGGTCCCCGTCTTCATAGAACAGGCGGACAGATTCCTGCGTCGTTCCGATTCCCAGGTAACGGGCCTTGTAATCCTTCAGCAGCTTAAAATACTGGCTGGAGAGGATCAGGATCACTGCCACGTTGATGAAGGTAGGGATCGCCGAAGTGATGTCCACCAGAGTCCAGATAAAGCCCTGATTGTCCGTCTTTACCAGGTAAATCGTCCAGAGAAGTCCCGGAAGGGCACGAACCGCATAAAACACTTTCATGACCAGATCTTTTAACGGGCCTTCTTTCTTGTACAGATGCTGCAGAATCGCCAGATAGTAAGTAAACCATCCTCCGGAAGTGGTAACCGTAAAGATCACCATGATCGCGGCCAGAAGGACACTTCCTGCCATTCCGAAGCTGCTGGCAAACGCATTCAGCGCCAGGGTTCCGCCATTGCTTCCGTCCGTCCATTTCCCGCTGAGGATCACGGAAAGGGCGGTGATGCTGCAGATGACGATCGTATCGAAAAATACCTCGAAGGACCCCCAAAGGCCCTGCTCCACCGGATGCCGGGTGTGAGCGGAAGCATGGATCATGGGAGAAGTACCCCAGCCGGCTTCATTGGAATAAACCGAACGTGCCATACCTACCCGGATCATCTCACTGACCGCGCAGCCGGCAAAACCGCCGATCGCAGCCGTTCCCGTAAAAGCATTGGTAAAGATCGAAGCAAAGGCTCCCGGGACTTCGGAAAGATTTGCCAGGATCATCCCGATCCCCATCAGGATATAAAGGATGCTCATAAACGGCACCAGCTTGGTGAACGCGGAAGCAATGCGCTTCGTCCCGCCGCCGGTAATGACATAGGTTAAAATGCTTAAGAAAACGCCTACCGTGATCACGCCTTCGATCGTGATTCCGCCAAAGGTCAGATCCGGCAGCTGAAACGCGCCGGATACCACCTGCGCTGCCGTCAGGTTAGAAGAAGTCACAAAGAACGTGGAGAAGATGCCCACGCCGAAGATGACCGCCGGTACCAGCCAAAGCTTTCCCCAGCCTCTTTCGTCTCCCAGGCCTCTTTCCATGTAATAGGTGGGACCGCCGTAATACTCGCCCTTTTCATTTTTCCGGCGGTAGTAGCATCCCAGGGTTACCTCGACCTGTTTTAAGATCATTCCCAGGCAGGCTGTCAGCCACATCCAGAAAACCGCGCCCGGACCGCCTGCCGCCACAGCCGTAGCCACACCGGCAATATTTCCAAATCCTACCGTTCCGCCTACCGCTGTGGAAACAGCCTCAAATGCAGTCAGCATCCCTTTTTCGCCCTGCTTGGCTTCCTTATCGCTTCCAAACAGCTGCCCTGCCGTCCGGCGCATGATCCATCCAAAGTGGCAAAACTGAAAAAGCCCCGAACGGATTGTAAAATACAGACCAGCGAGAATCATCAGGGCGATCAGCGGTACACCCCATAACACGCCGTCGAGCCAATTCAAAAATTCAATCATACTTTTCCCTCCTGAACATTACGGCCCGGGTATCTGATGATGCTTTGCTTCCTTTTATGGAAAAAGCAGCGGCACCAAACGTACCACTGCTTCATTGCGCATAAATCTTCATGAAGCAATAGCCCCTCCACCCTCGGGTGAGAGTGTGCAGCCTCTTCGCCTGCACCCCAACCGCAGCATCCGCGGACAATGCCGGTTTCGGCGAATCCCCCTTTCCCCGTCGTTCACCGGCTCTCCGCAGCCTCCGGACGGTTACTCATGACATTCGCGCCTCTATTGCCGTCTTTATTTTTCATCCATCATAAGAGTTTTCCTGTGGTTTGTCAATACCGAAAAAACCTAAGATTGACGGATTTGCGAATTTATGCTATCTTTTTACCTATCTAAATGGTAGGTAATTCAGAGAGGCGAGGGCCCCGTCTCCTGCGCGTGCCGCGCCATGGCAGAAAAAACAGCGAAAGGAATACCCGATGATGAACAATTACCATTTCGAAACCCTTCAGCTCCACGCAGGGCAGGAGACGCCCGACCCAGCCACTGATGCCCGGGCAGTTCCCATTTATGCGACCACCTCTTATGTCTTTCCAAACTGCCAGCATGCCGCTGCCCGCTTCGATCTTGCCGAACCGGGAAATATTTACGGCCGGCTGACCAACTCCACCCAGGAAGCCCTGGAGAAGCGGGTCGCCGCTCTGGAGGGCGGATGTGCAGCCCTGGCCCTGGCCTCCGGCGCCGCCGCCATCACCTACGCGCTGGAGGCGCTGGCGCAAAACGGCGGGCATATTGTCGCCCAGAAAACCATCTACGGGGGAAGCTATAACCTTCTGGCCCACACGCTGCCGAATTTCGGCATCACCGCGACCTTTGTCAATATCCACGACCTGGCGGAAACGGAAGCCGCCATCCGGGAAAACACCCGCGCCATCTACATCGAGACCCTTGGCAACCCCAACAGTGATATCCCGGATATGGATGCCCTTGCCGCGCTGGCTCACAAGCACGGACTGCCGCTTGTCGTTGACAATACCTTCGGCACGCCCTACCTGATCCGTCCCATCGAGCATGGCGCGGACATCGTCGTGCACTCGGCCACCAAATTTCTTGGCGGACATGGCACTACCCTGGGCGGCATCATCGTCGACTCGGGCCGCTTTGACTGGGCCGCGTCCGGGAAGTATCCCGCCATCGCCGCCCCGAATCCCAGCTACCACGGCATCGCCTTCACGGACGCGGCGGGCTCCGCGGCCTTCGTCACCTACATCCGCGCCATCCTGCTGCGGGATACCGGCGCCTGCATCTCTCCCTTTGCCGCGTTCCTTCTCCTGCAGGGGATCGAAACGCTGTCCCTCAGGCTGGAGCGCCATGCGTACAACACGCAAAAGGTCGTGGAATACCTCGCCGCCCACCCCCAGGTGGAAAAAGTGAACCACCCGTCCCTGCCGGACCATCCCGACCACCAGCTGTACCGGAAATACTTCCCCAACGGCGGCGCGTCCATCTTTACCTTCGCGATCAGGGGCGGCGTCGCGCAGGCCCACAAATTCATTGACAGTCTGAAGGTCTTTTCCCTGCTGGCCAATGTGGCCGATGTAAAGAGCCTGGTGATCCACCCGGCCACCACCACGCACCGCCAGCTTACGGAAAACGAGCTTGCCCAGCAGGGCATCCTGCCCAATACCATCCGCCTGTCCATCGGCACCGAGCACATCGACGACATTATCGCCGACCTTCAGCGCGGATTTGACGCTGCCGCGTCCTGAAGGCGGCCTTGCGGGAGGTGATCGTTTGAAAATATCCACACGGGGAAGATACGCCCTGCGCGTCATGATCGATCTTGCAGAGCACAGAGAAGACGGGTATATCCCGATGAAAAAGATTGCTGCGCGGCAGGGGATCTCGCTGAAATATCTGGAACAGATCATGCCTGTTTTGTCCAGAAACGGGCTGACCGAAGGCGTGCACGGCGCCCGCGGCGGATACCGCCTCTGCCGTCCGCCCGAAAACTGCACCGCAGGGGAAATCCTGCGGCTGACGGAGGGCGACATGGCGCCGGTAGCCTGTCTTTCCTGCGGCGCCGAACCCTGCGGCAAACGCGCCGAATGCCGCACCATCGCCATGTGGCAGAAATTTTATGATATGACCTGCGCCTACTTTGACGGGATCACGCTTGCTGACCTGGCGCATGCGGAGAGCGGGGAGAAATGACCACCGCCGCATCAAAACTTATTCCGGCAGCAGCTCCTCTAATGACGACGTTGTCATCCGAAGGATCATCTGGGACCCCGCCTGTCTCACATAGTAATCGGTTTCCGCCTCATTGAGACTGCCGATCTCCAAAACGACCGTCAGGGCCTCCTCACTGTCCTCGTCTTCATCGGTCTCCGGCACATAGCTGTAGGACAGCGTCAGCTGGCTCCCGTCAAACCCCATTTCGGCCAGCTCTTCCTCTGCGGCCTTCCAGGCAGCACAGTCGCCCAGGACAAGATCCGCCACCGCTTCCGCCATCTCATCCGTCAGCGTCTCATCCTCCAGGCTGTACACCGTCTCCTCGCCACTGCCGGTTATCCGCATCTCGCAAACCTCACCGGCATCAACTGCCGGGAGGATCTCGGACTGGGTAAATTCCAGATTGGAGTAATCCATGGCGCTGACCAGCCCGCTGTCAATGGTATACACCGTCTCCCCAGCCTCCAGCTTCGCATAATAACGGCCGTCCTCCAGCTGATCGCCGACCAGAATCACCGCCTGATTCCCTTCGTCATCCGAAAACGTTCCGCGGTATGCCGGTTCATCCAGGCCGTAATTTACCAGTTCGCCCGCACCCTCCAGTTCCCGGCTGGCTGTCAGCTGCTGCCCGGCGGAGGCTAAGAGCGCAACCAGGCTCTGCTTCAATGGTCTTTCCGGATCATCCGCATCCACCCATTCCCCGTCCTGCTTTTCAAAGCTCATGGTCTCGCCGCCGCGTGTGATCGACATGCCGGTCACCTCTCCAAGATCCGTCACATAGATGATCGCCGCCGCCTCTTCCTCCTCTTTGCGCTTCTCGCTCTGCGCCACGCCAAAGCTTACGCCTGCGTACCCCACGCACACCACAGCCAGAAGGGCCAGCGCTGCGATCATGGAACGATTTTTCTTCATCCTGTATTTCCTCACTTTCTCCCTCGTCATCTCACCGGCCGCCGCCGGATGAGAAGCCCGCATACATGGATACCGGCTGCGCCCTGACGTGCAGGCTTCTTCTGTTTACAGCTTCCGCCTCCGCAGCCACACGGCAAATCCCATGATCACGCAGAAAACGGGGATCACAAAAATAAAGAGTGACGCCCACAGTCCGGCCATCGGGATCACATTATAGGTGATCTCCAGGCTCTTTGCCGGGATCGATATATTGGTGATGTCCTCAAAATTCACCGTCGCCGCGTTCATAACGACCGTCAGGTTCGCCAGATTGGGGAAGGCGCTCGTCAACCCCTCATCGATCATCTCCGGGCAGGCAAAGAGCGTAACCGTCGCCTGGCCGGAATCCAGTTCTTTGACGGCAACTGCAGCCACCATGTACCGGCCCGGCGTCTGGTTCCCTTCCATGTCGATCAGCAGCCCATCCGCCGAAGTAGTCATCACCGCTTCCACCGCCACACCTTCCGGCACCTCTTCGACCAGACTGATCACCGCGCTTCCGGTCAGCAGCGTCAGTTCGTCATCACTGATCCCGGAAACAACCTGGCTGTCATGATTGTACTCCGGGAAGATGTAATAGGGATTGTTCTGATAAAACCGGCTGGTATCTGCCGCATATCCCTTTTCCAGGATCATGCCATACCCGGCCAGAAGGGCATCCAGATTCGGCCGGTCTTGCGCGGAAAAGCCCGCCAGGATCATCAGCTGGCCTCCGCTGTTCAGATATTCTGTGATGCTGGCAACCTCATCCACCGCCAGATCCTGCTGGGGATTATTGATCAGAAGAAGGGAGCAATCATCCGGTACTCCGCCCTCCTCCAGCAGGTTTACCGTCTCCAGCTGAAGATTGGACTTGGCAAACATCTCCCGGACCGTCTGAGACAGGGTACTCTCGCCATGTCCCGCCGTGGCATATACCTGTTCCGCCGCGTCGCTGGTCACCTGAGCAATGGCGCTGGTGAGCTGTCCCTCGCCGTCAAATTCTGACTCCACCAGCTGTCCATAGTAATAGTAGGCCGTCTCATCAATCCGGATAATGTCGCTGAAGGCGATCGTTCTCTGCTTTCCCGTCTCCTCACAGGAAACCAGGAGCGTATTGGCCTCCGCGTCCATCGCCAGCAGCTGTTCCGGATGAAGGATGATGTCCACCGTCTCTACCCGGATGTGCGAAGACGCCTGAGCATAACGGCCGGCCAGGGTCGTGATCCGGCTGTCCACTTCCTCAGGGTCGCCCACCACATAAATGACGACATCCTTATCCAGACCTGCCAGGACCTCTGTCGTGGTTTCTCCCAGATCATACAGCTGCCGGCCGCTCATATCAAACCGGCGCAGACTTTCCGGGAGCTTATTGATCATCATATTAAACACAACCACAACGGCAATCACAATCAAGGTGAGTACTGCGCTGTAGCCGCCTTTTTTCAACGTTCTCTTCATGCTGTTTTTCCTCCTGTTCCAAGTCTGAAGCAATGATCGGTCAGCTCCATCTGCGTTTTTCCAGAGACTGGGATGTCAGAAACAAAAACAGCCCGATGAGACTCAGATAAAACAAAAGCCCGCCCAGATCAAAGACCTGATCGACCACGAACCGCTCAAAGATCTCCTCCACCGCGATGGCTTCCAGGGCATGGACCAGGGCATACTCAAACATACTTTTGTTAAACAGGTAAAGGATAACCAGCACAACCGTCCCTGCCGCCTCGAGCGCGGAGGCCGCCGCCTGGCTCTCCGTGATCCGGTAAAAGACAAATACCGCCAGGCTCCAGATCACAAAGAATCCTGCCATGGAGGCAAAAGCGGAGCCGGGAATAAAGTTTACCAGGCTGGGCCACAAGAGCAGCAGAAGAAGGATCCCGAAGGTGCCCACCGCTGCCGCCACCAGACTCTCTGTCAGGGAAGAGATCCACATGCCGATGGCGATAAACACGCAGCCAAGAAGGAAAAAGGCCAAAAGCGAACTATAATCCGCCGCCAGGTAAGCCGTACCGTTGGCCCTGATGATCAGCGGACAAAGGCCAAAAAGGGCCGTAGGGATAGCAAAAACCGTAACCATCGACAGATACTTCCCCCATACGATGCCCCAGATGCTGACCGGCGCGGTAAAAAGAAGCTGATCGGTCTTGTTTCTCCGGTCCTCGGAAAAACTGCGCATGGTCAGGATCGGTACGCCGATCATCATCATCACCGTCAGGCCGGACAAGGCCGTGGAAAAGTACGGATACCCGCCGCTGAGATTATAGGCCAGGAAATAGATCCCCAGAAACAGGACCAGAAATGCGATAAACAGGTAACCGATCATCGAGTTAAAATACGATTTCAGTTCCCGCTTATATATTGCTCTCATTTCGACGCCTCCTCTCCCAGCCCGGCATCCTGGCTGTTTTCTTCTTTTTCCTGTTCCGCACCGCCATCAGCCCGGCCTTCCCCGTCCGCATCCTCCGTCTCGGCCGGTTTGCTCTCTTCCCGGTGAAGAAGCTCCTCCTGAGCCACGCCTTCGGTTTCCGCTTCCGCCTCAGACACAATGGGACCGAAATTGCTCTCCTTCTTTTTCCGGCGCCTTCCCAGAAAATGCCGCACGCCCTTTTCTCTGAGTTTTTTTTGCGCCTCGCCGCGGCTTTCTGTCAGTTCCAGGAACACCTCCTCCAGAGACGCCTTGGTCATCTGCATGGAATAAAGCGGCATGCCTGCCTGGGCATAGGCGTAAAACAGCACTTCCCGGATATCCTCCTCTTTCATCTCCAGCGTCAGATGCGTAAACTCTTCCTCATTCTCCTCCTGGGGGACAGCCAGGATCGCCTCGCTGTCCAGGAATCCCTCTGCCACGCTCCTGGCGCGCTGCGCACTGCCCTTCACCAACAGCTCCAGACGGCGGCCGCCCGTCATCTTTCTCTCCAGATTCTCCGGCGTGTCGCTTGCCACCAGCTTCCCGCCGGCGATGATCAAGATATGATCACAGACCGCACTGACCTCGGAAAGGATATGCGAGCTCAGAATCACCGTATGCTTCTTTCCCAGGTCCCGGATCAGATCCCGGATCTCAATGATCTGCTTCGGATCCAGCCCGACCGTAGGCTCATCCAGGATGATCACCGGCGGCATCCCCAGCATGGCCTGCGCCAGGCCCACTCTCTGGCGGTAGCCCTTGGAAAGATTCCGGATCAGCCGTCCCCTCACCTGGGACAGTCTCGCCATATCCACCGCCTGACTGATGCTTTCCTCCCGCTCCTTTTTGGGAATCTGCTTTAGCTCCGCGGCAAATTCCAGATACTCATCTACCGTCATATCGACATAAAGAGGAGGAAGCTCAGGCAGGTAACCTATACACCGCTTCGCTTCCTCCGCATCTTCCAGTATATCGTGTCCGTTGATACAGACCTGACCCTCCGTAGCGCCAAGATACCCTGCCATAATATTCATCGTTGTCGATTTCCCCGCCCCGTTAGGTCCAAGGAATCCATAAATCTGTCCGTCTTCAATGGTAAAGCTCAAATGATCAACCGCCAGATGGCCGCCGTAATCCTTTACCAGATCTTTCACTTCAATCACAATCGGTCTCCTTCCCTGCCTTCCGGCATTGTCTGTCCTGCACTCCACATTATCTTAGAAACCTTTTGTGACAAAAATGTGTTTGCCGTCTTAAAAGAATGCAAACTTTCTGTGTGCTCCGGTGAAAAACAAATCCGACAAGACGCGTCACCGGCGCGTCTTGCTGGATACTTCGTAAAAAAACGGCACATGGACCGTCAAATCCATGTGCCGCCCGACATTGCCGGATTTACATCAAACCACGCCGACGATGCCCCCGCTGACCGGCTTCGCCGTGTCATGCCTCCGGTTTTTCAACCTGTACGATCGCCGCCTTCTGCATGGGGATCCTGCAGTTTTTATTGCTTCCAAATTCCACAATCACGGTATCATCCGTCATGTCGATGATCACGCCGTAAAAGCCGCTGCTGGTCAGCACCGTATCGCCCACCGCAACGCTGGCCAGTAATTCTTCATGCCTTTTTTTCTCCTTCTTCTGCGGACGAAAAGCAATAAGATACATAAGGCCGAACAGGAAGACGCAATAAATAATCACGCCGCCGACGCTACCAAGTCCTTCCATGTGATTCTCCTCCTTATCCAGATAACAACGCTGTCGTTATCGATTATTCTTCCGGCCCCGCCAGTATCCCGGCGATCTTAGCCGCTTTGTATTCGCTGTAGCGGTGTTCCTCTATCGCCTGGCGAATCTCTCCCATCATTGTATTATAAAAATACAAATTATGCAAGACGCATAATCTCATCCCCAGCATCTCCTTTGCCTTAAACAGGTGGCGGATGTACGCCCTGCTGTAGGAACGGCAGGCCGGGCACTGGCACCCTTCCTCGATGGGACGCGGATCCAGCTCGTACTTCTGGTTAAACAGATTTAATTTCCCCCGGCTGGTATAGACGTGGCCGTGGCGTCCGTTCCGCGAGGGATAAACACAGTCAAAAAAATCCACGCCCCGATCTACCGCTTCAAGAATGTTCACGGGAGTCCCCACCCCCATCAGGTAAGTAGGCTTATCTTCCGGCAGGTGGGGGACCGTAACATCCAGGATATGGTACATCTCCTCATGCGTCTCGCCCACCGCCAAACCGCCTATGGCATAACCGTCCAGGTCCAGCGCGGCGATCTCCTTCGCATGTTCGATGCGCACCTCATCCAGAACGCCGCCCTGGTTGATGCCAAACAGCAGCTGATGCGGATTGATGGTGTCCGGCAGATGATTTAACCGCTCCATCTCTGCCTGGCAGCGGCGAAGCCACCGCACCGTCCTCTCCACGCTGGGCTTAATGTAGTCATAATCCGCCCGGCTGGGCGGACACTCATCAAACGCCATGGCGATGGTGGAGCCAAGGTTTGACTGGATCTGCATGCTCTCCTCCGGCCCCATGAAGATCCGTCTTCCGTCAATATGGGACTGGAACGTCACGCCTTCCTCCCGGATCCTGCGCAGGCCGGAAAGCGAAAACACCTGGAATCCGCCGGAATCCGTAAGAATGGGCCTGTCCCAGTTCATAAACCGGTGAAGGCCGCCAAACTGCCGGATCAGCTTGTCGCCTGTCCGTACATGCAGATGGTACGTATTCGACAACTCCACCTGGGTGCCGATCTGGCGCAGATCATCCGTGGATACGGCGCCCTTAATGGCCGCCACCGTCCCCACGTTCATAAATAACGGGGTCTGGACCGTGCCGTGTACGGTCTTCATCTCAGCCCGCTTGGCCCGCCCGTCCCTGGTCAAAACACGATATTCCATAAAACTCCCTACCTCTTCGCCGTCCTCATCCTTCTTCCGCCAGCGCCGCTTTGATCATAATGGCGCACTCGATCCGTTTTTTCTGCATCGCACAGCCGATATCATAGGCATCGGTAATTGTTCCATGAAAATTGTAGGAATTGGCCGCGCAGCCGCCGCTGCAATAGAACCGGGCAAAGCAGTCTCTGCATTTTTCCTTCGCGTAAACATTGCACAGCTTAAATTCATCTCTTACCGCCGTATTCGTAATCCCTGTATCCACATTGCCCAGAAGGAACTTCTCCTGGCCCACGAACTGATGGCAGGGATAAAGATCGCCCCATGGCGTCACTGCCAGATACTCCGTGCCGGATCCGCAGCCGGAAAGACGCTTGGCCACACAGGGACCGGCATTCAGATCGATCATGAAATGGAAGAAATTAAAGCCCCGGCCTTCCTTCTTCCGTCTGATGTACTCCACCGCCAGCTTATCATACTGCTCCAGGATCTGCGGCAGGTCCTCTTCCCGGATGGCGTAATCCGCTTCCGGCGGCGCCACGACCGGCTCGATGGACATCTGCCGGAATCCCAGGTCGGCGAAGTGGATGGCATCATCGGCAAAGTCCAGATTATCATGAGTAAAGGTGCCGCGCACGTAGTAATTCATCTGATTCCGGCTTTCCGCGAATTTCTGAAACTTCGGCACGATCAGATCGTAGCTTCCCGCGCCGTTTCGGAAAGGACGCATCCTGTCGTTTACTTCCTTCCTGCCGTCCAGACTGAGGACCACATTCCCCATCTCCTGATTGCAGAAGTCCATGATCTCGTCATTTAAGAGAACGCCGTTTGTCGTAAGCGTAAAACGAAAATGCTTGTCATGGAGCTTTTCCTGCTCCCTTCCGTACGCCACCAGGTCCTTGACTACCTTCCAGTTCATCAGGGGCTCGCCGCCGAAGAAATCCACCTCCAGGTTCCTTCGCCGGCCGGAATTGGCGATCAGGAAGTCAAACGCCTTTTTTCCTACCTCAAAGCTCATCAGAGCCCGCCGGCCGTGGTACTCGCCCTCCTCGGCGAAACAGTATCGACAGGCCAGGTTACAGTCATGGGCGATATGGAGGCAGAGCGCCTTTACCACCGTCTTTCTTTCCTTAAAGTCAATGACAAAGCCCCGGTAAATATCCCTGGCAAACAGCTGCTCATGATCGATCAATTCCTGGATGTCGTCCATCGCCTCTTCGATCTCCCGGCGGTCATAGGTGTCAGAGAGCCTCTCGAACACAGCCTGACGACATTCCACGGGAAGAGGCTCCGGCTCTGCCAGATCCGGCATCCGCTCCGCCAGGACCGCCACCGCGTCATACATCACCGGATCCGCCACATGAACCGATCCGCTGTTTACATCCAATACGATATTGTACCCATTGTTTCTATATTGGTGGATCACAAATTTCCCCTCGTCTTTCTCAATTTCTCCCGGCAAGACCTGCCGCTTTCCCGGGCACGGAAAATGCCCCTACAATCCCGACGACCGTAGGGGTTATGCATATCCTTTGTTCGTTTTCCGCGCCCGAAACGGGGCAGGAATTACCGGTTGCTGTTCTCGCAACTCTGATTTCCTACCGTGCAGGAAGTCTTACATGCGGACTGGCAGGAGGTCTGGCACTCGCCGCAGCCGCCCTTCTTCATGGTATCCTTCAACGTGTTGGCATTTAAAGTCTTAACGTGCTTCATCTGCTTACGCCTCCTTTGCTCGCTTGGATTTCCCTGCGATTATATCATATCCGGCGGGAACACGCAAGAGGGAGCGCGCGTTTGTCCAGGATACGAAAAAGAAGATTTTCAATGCCGCAAAAAGACTGCCTGATAGAGCGCATTCATTGCCTCACACCGCTCGCGGTAATACGCGCTGTTTTCCCCGTCAGGCGTATAGCGTTCCTCTTCCTCACCAACGCAGCCTTTCTCATAGGCTTCATCCAAACTGCGGCAGCAGCCCATGGTCCGCGCCGCCACCATCCACGCCCCGAGGGCAGTCCGTTCTGCGTTTTCCGAACGGCGCACCGTCTTACCGTAGACGTCTGCCTGCATCTGGTTAAAGGCTCCGCTCTTTGAAAGGCCCCCGCTGATCAGGATCTCGCTCACCGGCACATAGCGTTCGAAACTCGCGATATTGTTCCGTATCTCCATGCAGACGCCCTCCAGAAGGGCCTTGAGCATATCTTCCCTGGTGGTGTTCAGCGTCAGCCCGCAGAACATGGCCGAGGCGCGGCTGTTCCAGTCCGGCGTGGAACGCCCCTGGAAATACGGCAGGGCCAG
>CAYRMW010000061.1:0-12810 GCA_964425595.1 uncultured Lachnospiraceae bacterium | reverse complement strand
ACCGAAGAAAACGGTTGTATTTACCGATAAATTATGCTATGCTATAGCGGTATGGTTGCCGGAGAGCCGCGCTGCCGGCCGGCGCGTACTCCGGGATGCGGAGCGTCCCGCAGACTTTCGGTGAAGAAAGTGCGCCGGTCACGGCGTATGAAGTGATAGTAGGAGGTGGGAATCATGACCGTATTGCAGATCGTTATTTCGATTATTTTCGTTCTGGTATGCATTGCATTATCGGCGATCATCCTGATGCAGGAAGGTAAGTCCAACGGCCTCGGCGCAGTAGCCGGTATGGCGGATACCTATTGGGGAAAGAATAAAGGACGTTCGATGGAAGGCACGCTGGAGAGGATTACCAAGCTGGCCGCGGTTGCGTTTATACTGCTGGCCATCGTGCTGAATGTATTAAATTAGATATCGTTCCGGACGGACTGCCGTCCTGGACCGCTGCCGGATCAGTAGGCCCGGCAGAGAGCTGCCGAGGGATACGCGGCTGGCACGTCCCCATGTTTTGCCTGTATGGATTGACAAAGAGCAAAGGATGGAGAGCGTGTCAGCCGCTTTTCTGTCGCAAAAACCGGATCGCGGAGGCGGAAAAGAGATGATGAAAGCAAACAGAGAGCAGGATCAGCGGAAAGAACAACCGGATAAGGAAAGCAGCCGCTTTTGCGGATACGGCGCGGGAGAAGAGACGGCCAAGGAGCAGCTTAAACGCAGGAAAGACATGCTGTCTTCGCTGGTGCGTGATCCGGCGTATGTTCCCATGAAGGCCAGGGAGATCGCTGCTCTGCTGAATATCCCCAGAGAGCAGAGGGCGGATCTGGAGCAGGTGCTCCAGGTGATGGTCGAGGAGGGCAGCCTGGCTCTCAGCAAAAGGGGACGTTATGCCCGGCCGGAGATTTTTTCGGTTACCGGTATCTTTTCCGGCCATCCCAGAGGCTTCGGATTTGTGACCGTGGAGGGGATGGAGCAGGATGTGTTTATCCCGGCGGACAGGACCGCCGGAGCGATGCACGGCGATAAGGTCCGCCTGGTGATCGAGGGACAGCATAAGGGGCCCCGGGCGGAGGGCACGATCATCCGGATCCTGGAGCACGCCAACCGGGAGATCATCGGCTGCTATCAGAAGAATAAGCAGTTCGGGTTTGTGATCTCTGACCAGCCGAAGATCAGCAGGGATTTATTCATCCCTCATGGCAGGGACATGGGGGCGGTGACCGGGCAGAAGGTGACAGCCAGGATCACCGATTACGGCTCGGCGCAGAAGAATCCGGAGGGAGAGATCACGGAGATCCTGGGGGATGTTCATGATCCCGGGACGGATGTCCTGTCGGTGATCCGCGCCTACGGCCTGCCGGATGAATTTCCTGAGGAGGTGATGACGCAGGCGGCCAAAGTCCCGGAGCGCCTGCCGGAGGATGTTCCGGTTGAGGAAGCGTACCCGGGCCGGCTGGATCTGCGCAGCCTTCCCACGGTGACCATCGACGGCGAGGATGCCAGAGATCTGGATGACGCGGTTACGCTGACAAAAGAAGGGGACATATACCATCTGGGCGTGCATATCGCGGATGTGACGCATTACGTCCAGGAGGGGAGCCCGATCGATGAGGAGGCGCTGAAGCGGGGAACCAGCGTATATCTGGCGGACCGGGTTGTTCCCATGCTTCCTGGCCGCCTGTCCAATGGCATCTGTTCCCTGAATGCCGGGGAAGACCGTCTGGCCCTGAGCTGTCTGATGGATCTGGACGGGAAGGGGGCGGTGATCGGCCATCAGATCGCGGAGACGGTGATCCGTGTGGACCGAAGGATGACCTATACTGCGGTCAACGCCATTCTGACTGATCCGGAAGCAGAGGAGCGCCGGGAATATGCGGACTTTGTGCCGCTTTTTACGCTGATGCAGAGTCTTTCTCTGCTGATCCGGAAGCGGCGTGGTTCCAGAGGGGCGGTAAGCTTCGACTTTCCGGAAAGCAAGATCATCATGGATGAGAAGGGAAGGACCGTTGATATCCGCCCCTATGAGAGAAACAGCGCCACCAGGATGATCGAGGATTTTATGCTGACGGCCAATGAGACGGTAGCGGAAGATTATTACTGGCAACAGATTCCCTTCCTTTACCGGACGCACGAAGAGCCGGATCCGGAGAAGACGCACCAGCTGGCTGCCTTCCTCCGCAATTTCGGCTTCTCCATCCGAACACAGCAGGGGAAAGTGCATCCGGGAGAGATGCAGAAGATTCTGGAGCGGGCAGAGGGGACGCCGGAAGAGTCCATGATCAGCCGTCTGCTGCTCCGCTCCATGAAGCGAGCCAGGTATACTACGGAATGTAGCGGCCACTTCGGCCTGGCCGCCAGATATTACTGTCATTTCACTTCCCCGATCCGCCGTTATCCGGATCTGCAGATCCACCGGATCATCAAGGAGAATCTGCGGTCCGGCCTTTCGCCAAAGCGGATGAGCCATTATGAGCGGATCCTTCCCCAGGTGGCGGCGCAGGCTTCCGCGCTGGAACGGCGCGCCGACGAGGCGGAGCGGGAGACGGACAGGATGAAAAAATGTGAGTACATGTCCCGGCGGATCGGCGAGGAGTTTGACGGCGTGATCTCCGGCGTCGCTGCCTGGGGCTTTTATGTCGAGCTGCCCAATACGGCGGAGGGGCTGGTGAAGGTCAGCAAGCTGACGGATGATTACTACATTTTTGATGAACAGGCGTACCAGCTGGTTGGCGAAATGACCGGAAAGACCTACAAACTGGGCCAGCGGATCCGGGTAGCGGCAGACAGCACGGACCGCCTGTTAAAGACGATTGATTTTCGGCCGGTGACGGATCGCTGAACGAATTGCAGATAGGGGAGGTTTTCGCTTTGAAAAGTGCCACGAAACTGATCGCCAATAACAAAAAGGCATATCATGATTATTTTATCGATGAAAAGTATGAATGCGGCATCCAGCTGTTCGGGACGGAGGTAAAGTCTGTCCGCATGGGGAAATGCAGCATCAAGGAGGCCTTCGTCCGCATCGATCATCATCAGGAGGTGTGGATCTACGGCATGCATATCAACCCTTATGAAAAAGGGAATATTTTCAATAAAGATCCATTACGCGCCCGGAAGCTGCTGATGCATAAGACGGAGATCATCAAGCTGGCTTCTAAGGTTGCGGAAAAGGGCTATACCCTGGTTCCCCTGCAGGTTTACTTTAAAAACGGCCTGGTTAAGGTGGAGATTGGCCTGGCCCGGGGGAAAAAGCTGTATGATAAGCGGGCGGATATCGCGAAAAAGGATCAGAGACGGGAGCTGGAACGTGAATTTAAAGTAAAGAATCTGTATTGACCGCGCCCCGGCGTTTTTCCATGCTTGACAAGACGCAAAGGCAGATGGTAGAATAAAGGCGCTGGAGGCAGCAGTCTGTCCCGATGAGGCAGACCGACAGGGGCTTGTACTGGTTTCGACGGAGATCATGCAGCTGGTGAAGCTATCCCCATGCGATGGGTCAAATGGCAAACCTAAATACAAACGCTGAAGACAATTTAGCAATCGCTGCCTAATGGCAGCTGTCAGCCTTAGCGCACCTGCACGCTGAGACGCTGGCATCGACGATGCAGGAAACGACGGGCAGTAAGCTTTGCCTGCCCGGGCGTATGATGAAGCTACTGAAACCGTAAGGATGTTTGTTTTCGTACGGCAGAGGGAATGATAAAGAACAAACTACGATAGTAGAAGAACAGGGAATTGGTTTTCGGACAGGGGTTCGACTCCCCTCAGGTCCATCATCGAAAGATCCCCGGAATCCGTATTTTATGCGGGTCCCGGGGATCTTTCGTTTGTCGGACGGCTGAGGCAGGGATGATCCGCTCAGCTTAAAATTTCCTTCCACTGGCTTTTCATCAGGTCGATGAAGCAGCGGGCCGCTTTGCTGAGGTAGCGGCCTCTTTTGTAGCTCGCGGCAAAATTCCAGGTGGGCCGGTTGGGAATCCGGTAAAAGGTAATGCCCTGCGGATAGTCCTTGACGTAATAATAGGGCAGGATGCCGCAGCAGAGATTGGACTGGATCATAGAGATGATCGTCAGGTTATTGCCTGTTTCAAAAAGGATCTGCGGCTCGAATGCCGCACCGGCAAAGAGCTGGTCGACCAATGTCCGCATGGTGGAGCGTTTATGCATGAGGACAAAGGGCTCATACTGGAGCAGACGGATATCCAGGGAAGCGAACTCCACGGGCAGGGAAGGATGGCTGGCTGCGATGGGGTGTCCGCTGGGGACGGCCAGGAACAATTCTTCGGTGTAGATGTTTTCATAGACATCGGCCGTCTGGTCTTTGTCGGTGAGCGTAAGAAAGCCGATATCCAGATCGCCCTGGCTGATCAGCCGCTGCAGATCGTGGACGATCCCCTCCTGCGGCTCGATCACAATGTTCGGATAGAGCTGGTGGAACGTGGCGTACACCGTGGTGAACATGGCGGTACCCCGGCCGGGGGTGAAGCCGACGGAAAGACGTCCGCGCTTTCCTTCGGCCAGGTCGTGGATCATCTGGTAGGTATTGTTTTTGATCTGCAGCATCTGCTTGGCGTTTCGGACATAGATCTCACCCGCCTCGGTCAGGTGCCAGTTCGTGCGGGAACGGTGGAAGAGCGGCGTCCCAAGCTCCTTTTCCAGCTTGATCAACTGCTGGTTCAGCGCCGACTGGGTGATAAACAGCTTTCCGGCGGCTTTCGTGATGTTATTTTCTTCTGCGATTTTCAGGATATATTCAATCTGTTTGGTATCCATAACGTTCTCCTGTCTGCGTCTGCAATGCGCGCATGTATCTGAAACACACGGCAGAAAGAGGTGTTCCTGTCGGGACAGACAGGATACATCGTAGATCATTTTTTCTAAAAAATCAAGTCGTTGCCGTTGAATTAGAAAATCTTATAGTAAAACTCACTATTACGAATTTGAAGTAAAAGAGAATTTTTGGTAATATTACAACATAAGGACGCGAATCGGAGCGCGTGATATCGGCAGGATAATGAACAGAGAGGGGAGAAGAGAGCGTGGAAGTAAAAGGAACGCCCATCGTAACCAGGATGCAGGTGATCCCGGTGGCGGGGTATGACAGTATGCTGATGACATTAAGCGGGGCGCACGCGCCATGGTTTACCAGGAATCTGGTCATCCTGGAAGACAGCGCCGGCCATACGGGGATCGGCGAGATCCACGGGGGCGATTATACCTGCGATGCCCTGCGAAGCTGCATTCCTCTGGTAGAGGGGCAGCCGGTCGGAAAATACAGAGGCATCCTTGACCGCATTCACAAGTGCAGCAAGCGCGCGGCGGAGGACGATGGCGAGGGGATCCAGACGCTGGATATCAGCAAGCTGAAGTTCGTGGTGAAAGCCGAGTGGGCGATCGAGTGCGCGCTTCTGGATCTTCTGGGCCAGTATATGGACCTTCCGATGTGCGAGCTTCTGGGCGACGGAAAGCAGAGGGACCAGGTGGAGACGCTGGGCTACCTTTTCTATGTCAGCGACAAGGGAAAGGCGGGACCGGATCTTCCTTATATCGATGAGAGCGGCAGTTCGGATCCCTGGTTTCGGATGCGGCGGCGCGAGATGCTGACGCCGGAACAGATCGTGGAGCAGGCGCAGGTTCTTCATGAAAAGTACGGCTTCCGCAACTTCAAGCTGAAGGGCGGCGTGCTCAAGGGCGAGGAAGAGATGGAAGCGATGCGCGCCCTGAAGAAGGCTTTTCCCGCAGGCCGGATCAACATTGATCCAAACGGCGCGTGGAGCATCCAGGAGGCCATCGAGCTGTGCCGTCCCATGGAGGGCGTCATGACCTATGTGGAGGACCCCTGCGGGCCGGAGTCCGGCTACTCCAGCCGGGAGATCATGGCGGAATTTAAGAATGCCGTAAAGCTTCCTGTTGCGACGAATATGATCGCTACGGACTGGCGGCAGTTCTATCATGCGGCGGCGCTCAAATCCGTGGACATCGTCCTGGCGGATCCCCACTTCTGGGGCTTCGGCGGCAGCGTGCGCATGGCGCAGATCCTGAACGACTGGGGCCTGACCTGGGGAAGCCATTCGAATAATCATTTTGACATTACGCTGACGGCCTTTGCCCATGTAGCGGCGGCGGCGCCCGGCAATCCCACGGCGTTAGATACGCATTGGATCTGGCAGGACGGACAGAACCTGCTGAAGGATACGCCGCAGATCGTGGACGGTTATCTGCAGGTCCCGAAGAAACCGGGCATGGGCGTCACGATCGACATGGAAAAGGTGACGGAAGCGAATGCCCTTTACAACAAGCTTCCTTCGCATGACCGGGATGACGCGGTGGCTATGCAGTGCCTGATCCCGGGATGGAAGTATGACTGCAAAAAGCCGGCCCTGGTGCGCTAGGCAGCCGGAAGACCGGGAATGGTATTTTGAGCGCAGCAGCGCTTGAATATAAATTTTCAGTGAGAGGAGGGGCGTAACAGGGGGAATGAACCTCAGAGGTTCAGTATAAATAAGGTTTAGGAGGTTTTTTATGGATTCTGGTATGTTAAGTCTGATTGGTATTTTGCTTGCGCTGGTTATTTTGATCATCGGTTCCATGCGTGGATATCCGATCATGATCATTGGACCGGTTTGTGCCGCGATTGTATTCCTGTTTTCCGGATTGCCGATCATTGAGAACATGAAGGGTGCATACGCTGAGGATTTCGGCGGATTTGCTACTTCCAATTTCCTGCTGTTTTTGCCGGCCTGTATCCTCGGCTCCATGCTGGGCGACTGCGGCGCGGCGCAGGATATCGCGGTTAAGGTGGGAAACGCGGCGCAGAGCATCGGCGGAAAGAATGCCAAGTTCTGGGTACTGATGGGCCTGTCGCTGATCACCGCGATCCTTTCCTTCGGCGGCGTCAGCGGATTCGTGGTTATCTTCACGATCGCGCCCATCTGCCGGTCGATCTTTAAGAAGCTGGATATTCCGTGGCATTTTGTTATCGCGGTCGCGGTATACGGCGGGTCCATGTGAACGGCGATCCTGCCCGGCTCTCCGTCGGTACAGAACTTGCTCCCGATCGATTACCTGGGAACGAGCCCTAAGGCGGCGCCGATGATCGGCATCATCTGTTCGCTGTCCTGCATCATCTTCGGCGCGTGGTATATCTGGTTCCAGCTGCGCCGCAATGAGAAGAGAGGCGAGGGCTATATGGTGACCGGCGCTCTGATGGAGAAGGAAGCCGGTGAATTAAACAACGCGATCCTGGAAGCGAAGTGCTCCAACCTGCAGTTCATCCGCGCGCTGGCTCCGTCCGTGATCCTGCTGATCGCAATGAACGTACTGGAGATCGAGCCGTTTGTTTCGCTGATGATCGGCTGCATCGTCTGCTATGTTTTATACTACAACAAGTTTGAAAACATCGGCAAGACCTTTGGCTCCGGCTGTACTTCTACCATGAAGTCCATTATGAACGTGTCTGCGGTCGTTGGTTTTGGCGCTGCCGTAGAGCTGGCGCCCGGTTTCGAATATCTGGTTGAGAACCTGGATAAGATCCCCGGACCGCCCCTTCTGCAGCTGTGTCTGGCGACGAACCTGATCGCGGGTATTACCGGATCCGCTTCCGGCGGCGAGGCGATCGCGCTGAACGTGTTTACCGATCGTTTCCTGCAGATGGGTATTTCTCCCGACGTACTCCACAGGATCGTGAATATTTCCTGCTATGGTCTGGATTCCATGCCGTACAATGGTTCGGCGATCAACCGTCTGAACTATACGAGAATGACGCACAAGCAGGCATATTATCATGAGTTTTTCCTTGGAGCGCTGTATCCCTTCCTGAACTCATTCCTGGCGGTGGCTTTGGCAGCGATCGGAATTGTTTAAGGGGTCTTTCTGCTGAATAAGAACAGGGCTGCTGCCCGGCGATCCTGCCGGCTACGGCAACCCTTTTTACAATAACCAAGTATCTGAAAACAAGGAGGGACAAGAGTGAAAGAACCGATTTTTGTCAAGATTAAGGATGAGGACAACGTGGCCATTGCCGTTCACGAGATTAAGAAGGGAACCCGGATCATGGACGGCATCACCGCGCGCCATGACATTCCGCAGGCGCATAAGATCGCGCTCTGCGATATCCCGAAGGATCAGCCGGTGATCCGCTATGGGGTGGTTCTCGGCTACGCGATCGAGGACATCCAAAAGGGCGACTGGATCAACGAATTCATGCTTCATCTTCCCACGCCTCCGGATGTGGACAACATGACCTTTGCCACCAATCTGGTGACCGATCTTCCGGATCCGCCGGTAACGACCTGGGAAGGTTATGTGAATCCATGGGGCGGCCCGGCAGGGACCCGAAACATCCTAGGCATCAGCACGACAGTGCAGTGCGTGACCGGTGTGCTGAACGTGGCGGTTGAACGGATGAAGAAGGAGCTTCTCCCGAAATATCCCAATGTAGATGATATTGTCCCCATCAATCACGCCTACGGCTGCGGCGTGGCGATCAACGCGCCGGAGGCAAAGGTGCCTATCCGCGCCCTGCGCAATTTATCCAAGCATCCCAATTTCGGCGGACAGCTGATGGTCGTGGGACTTGGCTGTGAGAAATTTACGGTGGAGATGCTCTGCGATGAAGCCGATATTACACCGGAAAACGTGATCATCCTCCAGGACAAGAAGGGCTTTGGCGAGATGATCGACGCGCTGATGGAGATGGCGGACCGGAAGCTGGCGATCCTGAATGAGAGAAGACGCCAGACCCTGCCCCTTTCCGACCTGCTGATCGGTATGCAGTGCGGCGGAAGCGATGCCTTTTCCGGGGTGACGGCGAATCCGGCAGCCGGCTATGCTTCGGATATGCTGGTCAAGGGCGGCGCCACGGTGCTCTTCTCGGAAGTGACCGAGGTGCGCGACGGCGTCTACCTTTTAGCTGAGCGCTGCGTGAATGAAGAGGTGGGAAAGAAGCTGGCGGCGGAGATGAAGTGGTATGATCATTACCTGGCAGAGGGACAGGTGGACAGAAGCGCGAATCCGACGCCGGGAAACAAAAAGGGCGGCCTTGCCAATATCGTGGAGAAGGCCATGGGCTCCATCGCGAAATCGGGGACCTCGCCCATCGTAGAAGTGCTGTCTCCCGCGGAAAAGCCGACCAAAAAGGGCCTGATCTACGCGGCTACGCCGGCCAGCGACATTGTCTGCGGGCCCTGCCAGCTGGCGTCGGGGATCGGCCTCCAGGTCTTTATGACCGGAAGGGGAACACCCTATGGGCTTGCCGTGGCGCCGGTGATCAAGGTATGTTCCCGGAATGAGATGAAGGAGCAGTGGCCGGATCTGATCGATATCAACGCCGGACCGGCAGCCACCGGCGAGGCCACCATCGCGGATATCGGAACGCAGCTGTTCATGGAGATCATCGATGTGGCCAGCGGAAGAAAGAAATCCTTCGCGGAGCAGTACAAGCTGTACAACGACCTGTGCATCTTTAATCCGGCGCCGATCACCTGACCGGTCAGGCGCGCCATCATTCGATACTCTGATGGTTCTCCCGGGCTGCCCTCCGGTAATGCCGGATGGCAAGCTCCAGGAACTGTAAGGCTGCTTTCGTAAGATAGTGACCTTTTTTGTATGTCGCGCAAAGCTCCCACATCGGACGGGAGGGGAGGTAAAAGTACGCGATCTCTTCCTCTTCCCGGGCATAGTTGTGGGAGATCAGCGAGCAGGCGATCTGGTTTTTCACCATATTGCGGAGCGTCAGATTGCTGGATGTCTCAAAGAGGATATGCGGAGCGAAGCCTGCCTGGCGAAACAGCGGATCGATCACCTGACGAAGCGTTGAGTTTTTGAACATCAGGACGAACTTTTCGTCCCGGAACGCGGACAGGTCAGCGGTGGCGAAGGGCTGGCCTGGCGGCGCGGCATGCGCGGCCAGCGGGTGGGAGCGGGGCACGGCCAGCAGGATGTGTTCAAAGTATATGTGGATATACTCGTCATTGGTCTTGTCGCTTTCGGTCAGCGTAACGAAACCCAGATCGAGGTAGCCGCGGGAGATCATGTCCAGCTGCCGCCGGATATTGATCTCGGTGGGTTCGATGGTTACGTGGGGGAAGCGGCGGTAAAACTCCGGGTAGACATTCATCAGCATGTTGACGCCGCGCTCCGGGGTCAGTCCGATACGCAGGCGGCCGGCCTGGTTATTGGCCAGGTCGTTGATCTTATTATAGGCCTCCTCCTTCAGGTTCAGGATCCTGGTGGCGTAATCCACATAGATCTCCCCGGCTTCGGTCAGGCGGAAGGCGTTTTTCCCCCGGTGAAAGAGCTGCTGTCCCAGTTCGTTTTCCAGCTTCAGCAGCTGCTGGTTGAGTCCGGACTGGGAGATAAAAAGCGCTTCTGAGGCTTTGGTGATGCTGCCTGCCTCCGCGATCTTCACGATATAAGTAAGCTGTTTCAGATCCATTTGGTCTCCTTTGGCTGAATCGTTCGGTTTACATACATAGAAGTTTTACTTAGAGATGTTAGAAAAACAATCGTCTTGACTTATTTATTTATATTATATACAATAAAATCAACAAAAAAACAAGTATTCATGTGAAATTGCATGAAGATGGAGGGATTGCTGTATGGTACCAACGATTACCAAAATGGAAGTCTGGCCGGTGGCCGGAAAGGACTGCATGGAGCTCAACTTAAGCGGCGCGCATGCACCGTATTTCACGAGGAATGTAGTGGTCTTATATGCGGATAACGGTGAGATGGGCGTGGGAGAGGTTCCTGGCGGACAGAAGATCACCAAGGCGCTTGAGGAGTGTATCCCCATCGTAGAAGGAACGAAGATCTCAGAGTACAAGAGCACCCTGTTAAAAGTAAAGAAATATCTGGATTCCAGAGGAGAAGTGGACGTGAGGGGAAACCAGACATTCGACCTGCGCACCGGCGTCCATGTGATGACGGCGATCGAGGCGCCATGCCTGGATCTGATGGGCAAGTTCCTGGGTGTTCCTGTATGCGAGCTGCTGGGCGACGGCCAGCAGAGAGATAAGGTGCGGATGTTAGGCTATTTGTTCTTTGTCGGCGACCGGAAGAAGACCGACCTTCCTTACGCATCCGAGCCGGATTCCGACTGCGAGTGGTACCGGATCCGTCACGAGGAGGCCCTTACCGCGGAGTCGATCGTAGCCTTTGCCAAGGCGACCAGGGACAAGTATGGTTTCGAGGACTTCAAATTAAAGGGCGGCGTTCTTGCCGGGAAGGAAGAGATGGACGTGATCCGCGCGTTAAAGAAAGAATTCCCCAATGCCCGGATCGACCTTGACCCCAACGGCGGCTGGCTTCTGGAAGAAGCGGTTGAGTACGTCAAGGGCATGCAGGGCATCCTGACCTACTGTGAAGATCCCTGCGGAGCGGAAGGCGTATACTCCGGAAGAGAGATCATGAGCGAGTTCAGACGCCGCACCGGATTCCCCACGGCGACGAACATGATCGCTACCGACTGGCGCGAGGTCGGTCATTCACTGGAGTCCCAGGCGGTGGATATCATTCTGGCGGATCCGCATTTCTGGACCATGAGCGGTTCGGTGCGGGTAGCGCAGATGTGCCATGACTTCGGTTACACATGGGGAAGCCACTCCAATAACCACTTTGATATCTCCCTGGCCATGTTCACCCAGGTGGGCGCGGCGGTTCCCGGCGAGTACAACGCGCTGGATACGCACTGGATCTGGCAGGAGGGCCTGGAGAGGCTGACCAAGGAGCCGCTGCAGATCGTAGACGGATGCGTGGCTGTTCCGAAGAAGCCGGGTCTCGGCATTGAGGCGGATATGGATCAGATCCGCAAGGCGCACCAGGTTTACCTGGACAACTGCCTGGGCGCGAGAAATGACGCGATGGCCATGCAGTACCTGATCCCCGGATGGAAGTTCGATCCGAAGAAGCCCTGCCTGGTGCGCTGAGGACGCGGCCTCGCGGGATGGAAGACGTGCAGAGACTGATAGGCGGTGACTAAATCATGATCGTCACTGTTTATCAGTCTTTCTTTTTTTGTTGGCGCTCTTTTGACCGTGGTTGTGATAGAGGTCTGGAGCGGCTGAATATTTCAGTTGCTGCCCGGTATATAGATGGGAACATTAAAAATAGGCCAATTTTGTAAATTTATACGACTAATTATGCTATGTAGATTAAATTCGCGATAAAGAAACGGTATAATCTGATTGAGGGGAGGTGGACGTGGATAACAGGATATTGAGACATGAAAGCATAGATTGATTTCTCAATATTAGCTCTGATTTTACAAGTGAAATTCCATTCATTCGCACCAAGGACTGTGCTAGAATAAGCGCGTAGATTTTTCTCAGGATGAAGATAAAACATCCTGCCGCAGGAGTATACTCTTACCGGTTTCCTTATCATATACTCATTTCATTTTTAGACATACGAACTTTATGGTAGAGAGCCAGTAGCGCAGGTGAGATTTGCCCCCTCCTTGAATGCAATTAGCAGTGGTATGATTGAGATTGAGAAATTAAGCTGTAATAATAGAGCCTTGAGCGTGGGATAAAGCAGATGCTTGCGGGGGGCTGCCGGTGGTAGCGTGAAAATGAGAAACAAAAGACACTGGACAATTCCGTCGAGATTAATGCCTTCTTCAAGAGTGGAGAGGAAATTATATTTATCATTATTAAATTTATTTTGGCAATCGGTAAAAATATCTGCCAGAGAAAGCTGTTTGTATAGTATCATGAAAGTACAACTCCTTTGCTGGTGGATATGGTTAATTGTTACTAATCACCTCAATTTTATCATAATAGGCAATTGCGAAACAGGTTTGCAAGCTTGCTTTCA
>CAYRMW010000060.1:0-13077 GCA_964425595.1 uncultured Lachnospiraceae bacterium | reverse complement strand
TATATATGGGAGAGTTATCCACATCTGGGATATTTTGTTTTTTACAATTACCTATTTATTATTGTTCTTGCTGTTTTTCTCATTGTATTTCTGGACCATGGCTGCTTTGGAGGCCAAACTGCCGGGCTTCGCGTCCTTGTTGTAGTATTCCGTCGAATCCTTGACGATCGCTTTGGTCTTTGCCAGTTTCTCCATCCGGTTCGCTTCTTCCTTTTCCGTCTTTTCCTGCATCATGCGGATCGTCTCACTGGCGCTCCTCTTCATCTTTTCCGGAGGAAGACCCTTTTTCGCTCTCTTTTTATTTGCCTTTTCGATGTTCTTCTGGATCATCTCATCAAGATCGGTCTTGTTGAAATAATAATTTAACGCCAGCTGCTGCACGATCATGATGGCACTCTGGGCGATCCAGTATAAACCGATACCCGAAGCAAACGTAAAACAGAAAAAGACCGAGATCAGCGGCATCATGATATTCATCTGGTTCATCATGCTGGCATTCGGCGAATCCGGATCCTGCGCCGGCTGATTCGCCGTCAGAAGCTTCGTGCTGAACCACTGCGCCAATCCCGCCAGGATCGGGATCGCCAGCGCTGCCAGCGCGATAAAGATCGTAGCTTCTCCGTTCAGAAATTCCGTAATGATCTGAAAAGGTGTATACGCGATGTTTACACCGAAAAAGTTCTGAAGCCGGTGGATCGCTTCCACCGCATTCTGTCCACTCGCCGATACCACGTTGGCGATCTCCGGGAAAGCTTCGACCAACTGATCCCACTGCTTATCCGTCAGCTTATACAGAAGGTCGATCACACGGTTTGTCTCGGAAAAATCATAGGAGCTCATGCTGTACGTTTCCACGAGACTGGTAAACACCTCATTCGTCTGGAAATTCGAAGGCAGCGCGTTGACAACCAGCTCAAAATAGTTCTTAACCGAGGAAACGTAAGCCGGAATATTATAAATAACCCGATACAGCGCAAACAGGATCGGGAGCTGGATCAGCATGGGAAGGCAGCCGCCCATCATCGATGTTCCATACTTTTCATAAACGGCCTTGGTCTCCGCCTGCATGGCCATCATCGACTGCTGATCATCTTTTCCTTTATACTTCTTCTGAATCGCATTCAGCTCAGGCTGCATGACGTTCATTAATTTCGAATTTCTCTGCTGCTTCACAGTCAAAGGCAAAAGAAGCAGACGGGTTACGATCGTAAACAGGATAATGCACAGACCGATATTCAAGATCCCCACTTTACTGGTCAGAGTAAACAAAAGGTCCATCACATAGCCGAATATATCGGCGATCGGTCCCAGAATTGCACCGGTGTTTTTAGTGAGCACGACAAAATTCAAACCTATACCTCCTCATACGTTACGGAACTGGGTCATAACCGCCTTTTGCAAAGGGATGGCACCGTAAGATCCTTTTGCAAGCCAACCATGTACCTTTTAATGCGCCGTACTTTTGCAGTGCTTCCAGGGCGTACTGAGAGCACGTAGGCACATAAATACAGTGAGTTCTTACTTTCAGGGGAGACAAATATTTCCGGTAAAATTTTACCATCCAAATCAGTATTTTTGCCGCCATAAGATCACTTCGATTCCTTTTTAATGTTATGCAGTCCGCACAGGTGCAGGTAAGCACCCTCCAATTGATGATAATCTGAATTTTTTGCCGCCGTCCTGGCGACAACCACGATGTTTAATCCAGTCTGAATCCTGTGTTTGTTTAAACGAAATATCTCTCGCATCAATCTGCATACATGATGTCTGACCACGCTGTTGCCCACCTTCTTGCTCACCGAAATTCCGATCCGGGTTTCCGGCTCACCCGTTCTTTCCACATACATGACCAGCAGGCGGTTAGCGTAGGATTTTCCTGTCTTATACACCTTCTGGAAATCACTGTTTTTTTTGATCGATGGGAAACGCTTCATGGGTCATCCTTCATTTCCGGGAAAATTTTCCTTAATTGCAACAAAAGGCCACAATTTCTTGCGGCCTGGTGTTTCTAAGCTTTTCATTAAACTGTTAATTTTGCTCTTCCTTTTGCTCTTCTGGCAGCTAATACCTTTCTGCCGCCCGCGCTGCTCATCCTGGCTCTGAAGCCGTGAACTTTCGCTCTCTGCCTGGTTTTTGGCTGATAAGTCATCTTCATCGTTTCCTGCACCTCCTCTTTCCCGTATCATATTCTGTTAAAATATGAATACACATATCCGACTTTTTTAATTAAACATCCATTCAATTATATAGAAAACCATTCTTTCCGTCAAGGACTTTCTTCACGAATTTTCGCGGCAAACCGCCCGTTTTTCCCTGTGTTTTACCGGTTCTGCGGCTTCATTACCCTGATCATCACCTTGCCGATGCATCCGGTCAGAACCGCTCCTGCCGCGGCTTCCGGGATCCCGGAAGCCGTCACCGTGCCAAGGATCAGACCCAAGACCGCGTCAGCGGCCACGCCGCGGGCGCCTGCATACTCCGCCGCCAGCAAAACATAAATGCTCCCCATGACCAGGATGGTATTGATCATCGATCCGGAAAAACCCACAAGCGGAAGCGCTATGGAAGAACGGATCTTCATTTTCCTGAACAGGATCCACAGCCACCCGCTTCCAGCGCCGATCATGATCCGGCATCCAACCGAGATCCATAATGCCTTTACCGCACCCGAAAGACCGGACATGCTCATAAAGGGGGAAAAGGCAAAGGATAAAAGCGTAGGCGTTACGGTATTGCTGATCAGGGAGCAGATCCCGAATATCCCGCCAAGCAAAGTCCCCGCCATGGGACCGAAAAGGATTGCCCCAAGGATCACCGGAATATGAACAGTTGTCGCCTTAATGACCGGCAGCTGGATCATGCCCAGAGGCGTATTCGCCAGAAGAATCACGATCGCCGCCATAAGTGCGACACTGGTCAGCCAACGAGTGTCTTTCTTTTTCTTATTCAATTTTTTATCCTCCTGCTACTGTTCTTATTCTTGTAAGATACAATGCACTTCACGGTCCTAATTATAGAAAAATAAAGGGCCCCCGTCAATGGACGGCGCGCTAAAATCATTTCATTTTCCTTTCTCTTTGCGGTTTTTGGCGATTGATTTAGTGGATAACTCTGTCAGGTTACATAACTTTATCCACAATTTGTGAATAACTTGTGGATAACTGTGGGTAAATGCCTGAGTTTTCCCCACAGCAGCTCAGAAACTCACATATATTCTGGAAATTTCCGCTGTGCATAACTTCTTTCTGCATTTGCGTGTTCTTTATGGATAACTTTTCTTTCCACAACGGATCAACATCTCGTCCCCTCCTGTTTCACAAAGTTATCCACAATATTTTCCCGGATTTTTGCTATTTTCATTGAAAAATGTGGATAATTAAGGTAAAATGAAGTCAGATTGTGTTTTTATTCTTTGATCGATTAACCATGCAGGAGACAGATTATGATAGAAAAATTGAGAGAAAACTGGGACGACATTTTATCTTATTTAAAGGAAGAACACGATATTATGGATGTGTCCTACCGGACCTGGCTTCTTCCCCTGCAACTCTACGGCATGGATGGAAACCGGGTGATCATCGTTGCCCCGGACAGCGCCATGATCAGCTACATCAAGAAAAAGTATGGTTTTTTTCTGAAGATTGCCATCGAAGAAAAGACCGGGATCGAATGTGAAGTAGACTTTATCTCCAAAGAAGAATCCCAGAAGGAATCCGTTCAGCCCAAAAAGCAGGCCCAGCCGAAAGATTCCCCGGATGTAAGCCCTGAAGCTTTGCAGAACGCGAACTTAAATCCGAAATATACGTTTGATACCTTTGTCGTCGGCGCAAACAATAATCTGGCTCATGCTGCGTCCCTGGCCGTAGCGGAATCACCCGGAGAGGTCTACAATCCTCTCTTTATTTACGGAGGCGTTGGACTCGGGAAGACCCATCTGATGCATTCCATTGCCCATTTCATTCTGAAGAATAACCCAAAGGCGAAGATCCTGTACGTCACATCAGAGAAATTCACCAATGAACTGATCGACGCCATCCGCAACAAAAACAACACGACAACCACCGAATTCCGCGAAAAGTACCGGAATAATGACGTTCTCCTGATTGACGATATCCAGTTTATCATTGGTAAGGAAAGTACACAGGAAGAGTTTTTCCATACCTTTAATACGCTGTATGAATCAAAAAAGCAGATCATCATATCCTCCGATAAGCCGCCTAAGGAAATCGAGACCCTGGAAGAGCGCCTCCGCTCCCGTTTCGAATGGGGACTCACGGTAGACATCCAGTCTCCGGACTACGAGACCCGTATGGCCATCCTGCGCAAGAAAGAAGAGATGGAAGGCTACAACATCGACAACGAGGTGATCAAATACATCGCCACCAATATCAAGTCCAATATCCGTGAGTTGGAAGGCGCGCTGACCAAGATCGTAGCCCTGTCCAAGCTGGGGACAAACCGGGAGATCACCACCGCGCTGGCGGAAGAAGCACTGAAAGATCTGATTTCTCCGAATGCCTCCCGGGAAGTGACGCCGGAGTCCATCATGCAGGTGGTCTGCGACCATTTCGGCATCACCCAGCAGGATATCGCCTCCCAGAAACGGAGCCGTGATATCGTCATCCCCCGGCAGATCGTGATGTACCTGTGCCGCGACATGACCGATACTCCCTTACAGACCATTGGGAAATATATCGGCGGCCGCGACCATACCACCATTATCCACGGCGCGGAAAAGATCGCCAATGACCTGGAAAAGAACGAATCCCTCCGCGCCACGATCGACCTTTTGAAGAAAAAGATCAGTCCACAATAAATCGTGCATATGCTGCGTACAAAATGTGGAAAACTGCTCTGCGTCTGGTCCGCGTTTTTCTCCTGTGGAAAACCATCCTGAATTTTTCCGGCTGTTTTACGGTTTTCCACAAAGGTTTTTCTTCTATTTTTCCTTTGTTTTCGGGGCTTTTTCGGGTTTTCCACAAAATCACAGCTCCTACTGCGTTTACTACGAAAATCTGTTATTTATATTTTTACTTTTTATTTTTGCCAGGGAAAGGAATTTATCAACAATCATGAAACTGATATTCAACAATGACTCGCTGTTAAACGGAATCAACATTGTACTGAAGGCTGTCCCATCGAAAACGCCCATGTCCATCCTTGGATGTATTCTGGTCAATGCTTCCGGCAGCGAGATCAAACTGACAGGAAATGATACCGAACTGGGGATCGAAACTACAGTGGATGGACAGATCCTGGAAAGAGGAATGCTCGCTCTCGATGCAAAACTTTTTTCGGAGATCATTCGCAAGATTTCCTCGTCCGATGACGAAATTGTGATTGAATCCGACAACCGGATGAATACGACCATTTCCACGACCAATTCCGTATTCACCATTCAGGGAAGGGACAGTGAAGAATTTTCTTATTTACCGTACATTGAGAAAGATAATTCGATCCAGCTGTCGCAGTTTACCTTAAAAGAAGTGATCCGTCAGACCATTTTTTCCATCTCACCTAATGACAGCAACAAGATGATGAGCGGTGAACTCTTCGAAGTCTCCGGCAATACCCTGACGGTGACTTCTCTGGACGGACACCGCATCTCCATCCGCAGGGTGACGTTAAAGGAACACTATAAAGAGAGCAAGGTGATCGTTCCAGGCAAGACGCTGAGTGAGATCAGCAAGATCTTAAGTGGAGACAATGAGAGTGTGATAAATATATTTTTCAGTCAGAATCACATTCTTTTTGAATTTGACCATACGATTGTCGTTTCCCGATTGATCGAAGGGAATTATTTTCGGATCAGCCAGATGCTTTCCAGCGATTATGAGACGAGATTGATCGTAAATAAACGCGAATTCCTGGACTATATCGAGCGCGCGACCATCCTGGTGCGGGAAAACGACAAAAAGCCTCTGATCTTAAATGTGATGGATCATTCGATGCAGTTAAAACTGAATTCCAGCTATGGGATGCTGAACGCGGAAATGATGATCCGCAAGACAGGAAAAGATATCATGATCGGTTTTAATCCTAAATTCCTGATCGATGCCCTTCGCGTGGTTGATGATGAGGAAGTCACCATTTATATGACAAACCCCCGCTCCCCCTGCTTTATCAAGGATGATGAGGAACAGTATATTTACCTTATTCTTCCGGTGAATTTTAACGCTGCTTCTGTATAGGTCAGCAGCAGGAAGGAAAAAAATGGAAACAATTAGATTAAGAGAAGAATACATCAAACTGGGCCAGGCATTAAAAGCCGCGGGGTTGGTGGAGTCGGGCGTGGAGGCAAAGTATGCCATTGAAGATGGCGAGGCTTTAGTCAACGGCCAGACGGTTACCCAGCGCGGCAGGAAACTGACGGACGGAGATATCGTGGAATTCCGCGGCCAGACCATAAAAATCAGCAGGTAACAGGAAGACGCCTATGATGATCGAATCCATGGAGCTTCTGGATTTCAGGAATTATCCTTCGCTGAAGATCGATTTTGATCCCGGTACGAATATTTTCTACGGTGACAACGCCCAGGGAAAGACCAATGTCCTGGAAGCGATATATCTTTGCTGTACAGCCAAGTCCCATCGGGGGTCCAGGGACCGGGAGATCATCCGGTTTGACCGGGAGGAATCCCATATCAAGCTTAAGATCCGTAAGGATGGCGTGCCGTACCGCATTGACATGCATCTGAAAAAAAACAAAACCAAGGGAATCGCCGTCAACGGCATCCCCATCAAAAAGGCAAGCCAGCTTTTCGGCATTGCCAATGTGGTGTTTTTTTCCCCGGAAGATTTAAGCATCATAAAAAACGGGCCGGGGGAGCGGCGCCGCTTCCTGGACATGGAACTGTGTCAGCTGGATAAGCTTTATGTTCATGCGCTCATTCACTATAATAAGATCCTCCTTCAGCGGAATCGGCTGCTGAAGGATCTGCCGTTTCATCCGGAGTATGAACCGACGCTGGATGTGTGGGATGAACAGCTGGTCACCTACGGCATTCAGGTCATGCAGCGCAGAAGCCGGTTTGTCGGGCAGCTGAATGAAATGATTGGAAGTATCCACCAGGAGCTGACAGGAGGAAAAGAAAAGCTTGTCCTGTATTATGAACCGAATGCCGTGCCGGAATCGTTCGGCGACATGCTGAGGGATAACCGGGAGCAGGATAAAAAACAGAAAACGACATTGAACGGTCCGCACCGGGACGATATGCGCTTTATGGTCAATGGGATCGACATCCGCCGTTTCGGCTCGCAGGGCCAGCAGCGCTCGGCCGCCCTGTCTCTGAAGCTTTCGGAGATCGAACTGGTCAGATCATTGATCCATGATTACCCCATACTTCTTTTGGATGATGTGCTGTCAGAACTGGACGCCGGCCGGCAGAATCATCTGTTAAACAGCATCAATCATATCCAGACCATGATCACCTGTACCGGTTTGGATGATTTTGTTGAGCATCGGTTTCATCTGGATCGGGTGTTTAACGTTACGGATGGGACGATTCACAGGGAAAATTAAGACCGCCGTCAAGGCGGCAGACTTTTATCGCTAGGAGGGACAAGATGGGTACAGAATACGGAGCAGATCAGATCCAGATATTGGAAGGGTTAGAGGCAGTCAGGAAACGGCCCGGCATGTACATCGGCAGTACATCGATCCGCGGCCTGCACCATCTGGTATATGAAATCGTAGACAATGCGGTGGATGAAGCTCTGGCCGGATTCTGCGACATGATTGATGTGACCATACATGAGGACAATTCCGTCACGGTCCTGGATGACGGCCGCGGCATCCCGGTCGGGATCCAGAAAAAGGCCGGAAAATCTGCCGTTGAGGTGGTGTTTACCATCCTCCATGCCGGAGGCAAGTTCGGCGGAGGCGGATATAAGGTATCCGGCGGCCTCCATGGCGTGGGCGCGTCGGTCGTTAACGCTTTGTCCGAGTGGCTGGAAGTGGAGATTTACCAGGAGGGAAAGGTGTATCACCAGCGCTATGAGCGGGGCAAGGCGGTAAAGCCTTTAGAGGTCGTCGGATCCTGCCCGGCGCAGAAGCACGGAACGAAGGTGCACTTTCTTCCGGATAAGGAGATCTTTGAAGAAACGGTCTTCGATTACGACACTCTGAAGATCCGGCTGCGGGAGACTGCCTTCCTGACCAAAAATTTAAAGATCGTGCTCAGAGATGACCGGGAAGAAAAGCATGAAAAGACATTTCACTATGAGGGAGGGATCCGGGAGTTTGTTACCTATCTGAACAGGGGCAAGTCTCCTTTATATGAAAACGTTCTTTACTGCGAGGGAACAAAGGACGGCGTATACGTCGAAGTTTCCATGCAGCACAACGATTCCTATACGGAAAGTATCTACTCTTTTGTGAATAACATCAACACGCCGGAGGGCGGCACGCATCTTGCCGGATTTAAAAACGCGCTGACCAAGACGCTGAATGAATATGCTAGGAAGAACAAGCTCTTAAAAGAGAGCGAAGACAATCTGGCTGGCGAGGATATCCGGGAAGGTCTGACGGCCATTATCAGCGTCAAGCTTGAGGAGCCTCAGTTTGAGGGACAGACCAAGCAGAAGCTGGGAAACAGCGAAGCCAGAGGCGCGGTGGACAGTGTCGTCAGCGAGCAGCTGACGTATTTTCTGGAGCAGAATCCTGCGGTGGCAAAAAGCATATGCGAAAAATCGATCCTGGCTCAGCGCGCCCGTGCTGCCGCCAGGAAGGCCAGAGATCTGACCAGGAGGAAGACTGCTCTGGACGGGATGGCTCTTCCCGGAAAGCTTGCGGACTGTTCGGACCGGGATCCGGCGAACTGCGAGATCTATATCGTAGAGGGCGATTCGGCCGGCGGCTCCGCCAAGGATGCCAGAAACAAGGCAAACCAGGCGATCCTCCCCCTGCGCGGAAAGATCCTTAACGTGGAAAAGGCCAGACTGGACAAGATCTATGCCAACGCGGAAATCAGGGCCATGATCACGGCCTTTGGCACCGGCATCCATGACGATTTTGACGTGACAAAGCTTCGTTACCATAAGATCATCATCATGACGGATGCCGACGTGGACGGGGCGCATATCAGCACGCTGCTTCTGACCTTTATCTACCGCTTCATGCCGGAGCTGATTAAGCAGGGCTATGTCTATCTGGCGCAGCCCCCGCTCTACAAGCTGGAGAAAAATAAACGGATATGGTATGCCTACAGCGACGAAGAACTGGATCAGATCCTCAAAGAGGTGGGACGGGACAATAATAACAAGATCCAGAGATATAAGGGTCTTGGCGAAATGGACGCGGAACAGCTTTGGGAGACGACCATGGATCCGGAGAGAAGGATTCTTCTTCGGGTGACCATGGATGAGGATACCGCCTCGGAGCTGGATTTAACCTTTACGACCCTGATGGGCGATCAGGTGGAGCCCCGTCGGGAATTCATTGAGGCCAACGCCAGGTACAGCACCCTTGACATCTGATTTGGAGGAAAATAAATGGAACCAAATGTATTTGATAAAGTCCATGATAAAGATCTGAAAAAGACCATGGAAAAGTTTTATATTGATTATGCCATGAGCGTGATCGCATCAAGAGCTCTTCCGGATGTGAGGGATGGATTGAAGCCGGTGCAGCGCAGGGTGCTTTTCTCCATGATCGAATTAAACAACGGTCCGGATAAGCCCCACAGAAAATGTGCCCGTATCGTCGGCGATACCATGGGTAAATATCATCCCCACGGCGACAGTTCCATTTATGGGGCGCTGGTTAATATGGCGCAGAAATGGTCTACCCGTTACATGCTTGTGGATGGACATGGAAACTTTGGGTCCATTGACGGGGACGGGGCCGCGGCCATGCGGTACACGGAGGCCAGGCTCAGCCGGATTTCCATGGAGATGCTGGCGGATATCAATAAAGACACGGTCAATTTTCAGCCCAACTTCGATGAAACGGAACGTGAGCCGGTGGTTCTCCCGGCCCGTTTTCCCAATCTTTTGTGCAACGGAACTTCCGGCATTGCCGTAGGCATGGCGACCAATATCCCGCCTCACAATCTGCGCGAAGTGATCACGGCGGTGGTCCGGATCATCGATAACCGGATCAGGGAGAACAGGGATACCGGTCTGGAAGAGATCATGGGGATCATCAAGGGCCCGGATTTTCCTACCGGCGCGACGATCCTGGGAAGATCCGGAATCGAGGAAGCTTACCGCACCGGCAGAGGAAAGATCAAGGTGCGGGCAGTTACCGACATTGAAACCCTCCCCAATGGCAAGAGCCGGATCATCGTAACCGAGATCCCCTACCTGGTAAATAAGGCCAGGCTGATCGAAAAGATCGTTGAACTGGTTAAAGATAAGCGGGTGGACGGCATCACCGAGATCAGGGATGAGTCAAACCGTGAAGGAATCCGGATCTGCATTGAACTGCGCCGTGATGTGAACGCGAACGTTCTGCTGAACCAGCTGTACAAGCATACGCAGCTGCAGGACACGTTCGGTGTGATCATGCTGGCGCTGGTAGACGGGCAGCCCCGCATTTTAAATCTTGGCCAGATGCTGGAGTATTATCTGAAGCATCAGGAAGACGTGGTCGCCAGGAGGACCCGTTATGATCTGAACAAAGCGGAAGAGCGGGCACACATCTTAGAAGGTCTGCTGAAGGCGCTGGATTATATTGACGAGGTCATCCGGATCATCCGCGGATCGGCTAACGTAGCCGAGGCCAAGCAGCAGCTGATGGACCGCTTCGGGCTTACGGACCCGCAGGCGCAGGCGATCGTGGACATGCGTCTGCGTGCGCTGACCGGATTGGAGCGGGAAAAGCTGGAAAATGAATACCATGAGCTGGAAGCGAAGATAAAGGAGCTGAAGGAAATTCTGGCGGACGAAAAGAAACTGCTCAGCGTGATCCGGACGGAGATCCAGGTTATTGCGGACAAATACGGCGATGACCGCAGGACGGCGATCGGATACGATGCGGATATGTCGGTAGAAGATCTGATCCCTGATGACGATTCGGTGATCGCGATGACGCATTTGGGCTATATCAAGCGGATGGATCTTGACAATTTCAAGTCCCAGAACAGGGGAGGCAAGGGCATCAAGGGGATGCAGACCATCGATGAGGACTACATCGAAGACCTGTTCATGACGACGAACCATCATTACGTGATGTTCTTTACGAATACCGGACGCGTGTACCGGCTGAAGGCTTATGAGATTCCTGAAGCCGGACGGACAGCCAGAGGGACGGCCATCGTAAACCTTCTTCAGATGATGCCCGGGGAGAGGATCACCGCGGTGATCCCCGTCAAGGAATACAATGAAGAAAAATTCCTATTGATGGCGACGCGCAGCGGCATGGTCAAACGGACACCGATGGCAGAATACGCCCATGTAAGGAAGAATGGCCTGCAGGCGATCATGCTGAAGGAAGGCGATGAGCTCATAGAAGTAAAGCCGACCGACAGGACGGAAGAGATCCTTATGGTGACCAGACACGGCATGTGCATCCGGTTTAAGGAAGATGATGTCCGGATCACCGGTCGTGTATCCATGGGCGTGATCGGCATGAAGCTGACAGAAGATGATCAGATCATCGGGATGCAGACGGTAAGCCAGGGCGAGTGCCTTCTGGTCGCGTCGGAGAAGGGCTATGGAAAACGCACGTATGTCAGCGAGTTCAAGTGCCAGAACCGGGGAGGAAAGGGCGTTCTCTGCTATAAGGCGACAGAGAAGACCGGCTGCCTGGTCGGAGCCAAGCTTGTCGATGATCACCGGGAAGTCATGCTGATCACCAATGAGGGGATTATTATCCGGATGGCGGTAAGCGATATCAGCATTATCGGAAGAAATACTTCCGGCGTGAAGCTGATGAACATTGACCCCGATTCCAATGTCCGGGTAGCCAGCATCGCAAAGGTAAGAGAAAACGCCGGCCATGGCGATCACGACGATCAGGAAAACTCTGATGAAAACCATACGGAAGATCTTACCGCAGAGGAGAAGGCATAAGACAATGAACAGGATCGTATATATGGTTTTGCGCAATTTTTACCGGGCGCCATACTGGTTTTTGAAAATATGCAGTTTCTGCCGCGAATCCGATACCCACACGGAAGAGCAAAGATATGCATTCCTGAGCGATATGGTGACAAAGATCAACCGCACAGGACGTGTGACCGTGCTGAGCCGGGGGACAGAAAATCTTCCGCGGGAGAACGGATTTATCCTGTTCCCCAATCATCAGGGGCTGTTTGATTCCCTGGCGCTCTTTGAGACCTGTCCCCGACCGTTCGGCATCGTGATCAAAAAAGAGGCTTCTCAATGGGTTTTGGTCAAGCAGGTTATCCAGGCGATGAAAGGGATTGTCATTGACAGAGAGGACATCAAGTCCTCTCTGGAAGTCATCCGGCAGGTTACCGAAGAAATAAAAAAAGGACGGAATTTCGTGATCTTTGCCGAAGGAACCAGAAGCCGGGAGGGGAACACCCTGCTTTCGTTTAAGGGAGGGACGTTCAAAAGCGCGGTGAATGCCAAATGTCCGATCGTCCCGGTCGCGCTGATCGACTGTTATAAGCCCTTTGATGTTGTATCGATCCGGAGGGAAACGGTACAGATCCACTATCTGGATCCCATCTATCCGGAAGAATACGCAGGGATGCGGACAAAGGATATCGCCCAGCTGGTTCACGACCGGATCCAGGAAGAGATAAGGCGGACCTGCGGCGCGGCGGAAGACGAAAAAAAATAAAAAAATTGGTTGACAAGTGCGGACGCATTATGTATAATACGATATGCGTCTGAAGCGAGAGCCGGGACGCGGTCATATGGAAATATGAAATTCGGAGAAATACTCAAGAGGCCGAAGAGGCGCCCCTGCTAAGGGTGTAGGTCGGGCAACCGGCGCGAGGGTTCAAATCCCTCTTTCTCCGTTTCTCTTTCCAAATGATTATTTTTTTGCTCTTCTTTCGGGAACGGTGAAAAATAAAATTAAAAAACTGCTTGACAAACAGAACATGGCGCGATATAATATCCGATGCTGCTGAGTGAAAAAGCAGTACATCAAAAAAGTGA
>CAYRMW010000059.1:0-13665 GCA_964425595.1 uncultured Lachnospiraceae bacterium | reverse complement strand
CTGATGATCTATGTCAATTCAGAAACAATTCTGAAGATTGACCTTTTTTCTCTCCCTATATATGGGAGAGTTATCCACATCTTGGATATTTTGTTTTTAACAATTACCTATACAATATTATTAAGCTTTACTCTAACATTACAGATACATACTTATGCAGCTCGTTCTCATTCCCATGACTTTCGTTCCTTAATTTGTCCGTTAACGCTTTTCTTAAAGTGTGATTGTTCTGAAGCTTGATAATATTTAACGCAATAGATTCTGCATCCATTTCTGAAATTAATCCATTTTCCATATGAGAAATAGAATCGTACACAGTATCATAATTTGTTACAACTATCGGTTTAGCAAAGATTTTTGCTTCATCCAGAACAATTGATTTGCCTTCGAAACGAGAAGTCTGCACAAAAATATCACATTCCTTTATATATGGATATGGATTGCTTTTAATTCCCGCCAACACTACACACTGTTCCAAATGATTATCATGAATTAGTTTTTCTAATGTTGAGCGGTCAGGACCTTCACCCAATATAAGCCAGAAGAATTCAACTTTTTTCTCTCTTAGTCTTCGAGCAGCCATAATGGCCAAGTCAAATGCCTTTTGCTGACTCAGTCTACCTATTGATAATATTTTCAAAATATTTTTTCGATTAACAAACTCACTTGCAACGTTATCCTCTGCTTTGCAAAGAATATCACGAGCAAGTGTAATGTTTTCCAAAATACATATTTTATCTTTATATTCTGGAAAAACTGAGACAAAACTATTTAGACATTCCTTAGATATAGTAATGATTTTATCGCACTCCGAATAATAATTTATGTCATAGTTGGCGTCATAGTTTAGTTTCTGATATTCATTATGAATCCAAAGTACCTTTTTCCTTGCCTGGACTTTTTCTATAACATAATAATTGGGCCATCCATCCATATACGATATGGCAACATCATAATTTTTTTTCATTTTGGGAATCACTTTTTTCCAATTTTCCCATAAAATTTTTCCGGTATAAAAATTACCACTAGCAATATTTATTTTCCTGGTAATAATCCATTTCAATTTATACATAACAGCTTCAAAACTAACATTATTCAACAATCGCCTGTTACTTAACGGGCAGTTCATCCACATGATGTTTTTGGCTGTATCAAGTATATTAACCTTGCTAGGTACCCTTTCCAGAAATATTCCGGCACAGTCACTAACTAACAAATCAATATTGTATTTATCTAAAAGGCTTTTATCCGCTAAGCACTGCAAAAATGAAATAAGACTTCTTTGAGCACCTCCGCTCCCCAGATCATTAATTACAATCAATATATTCATTTCCTGCCATCCTTTTTTCCTTCAACACCTAAGTCACCAACCAGCAGTTCAACTGGTGGGTTGATTTCGCCCCTCCAAAGGGTCCATGTTACTGCTCGTCCCGAAGGGCGGCGTCGTAAGCTTTGTTACTGGTTCGCTTATAAAGCGGTACTTCTGGAATCCTCTTTTCTTGATTTTGCTGCCTGCTCTTTTATATGCTTTTGTACTGCTTCATCGGCAATATTACCAATTGTTTTCGCATAGCATCATCTTGCCCAGAATACTTTACCCCACTTACTTTGCATCCCTGGATGCCTGTCATAAATTATCAGTGTAATTTTTCTTTCAGATATCCCATAAAGTTGGATACGCTGAGTTTTGGTGGAATTGCTACACGCAGATGAACGTGATCTATGCACACTGCGTCGGCGATAATTTCTACATTCTTATGCTTATATAATGCGGCAATAATCTCCCTTACATCTTCCCGTACTTTCCCATACAGTACTTTTTACGATATATGTTTCGAAATGAAAACGATATGATACTGGCATTTCCACCGGGTATGTGATAAGCATTTGCACCTCCTCCTATGCTTGATAATTGGCTTGCGACACCAATTTTATTGTAGAATAGGAGGATTTTTTTGATATCCTTACCGTTTCCGACTACTCTATTCTCACCAGCATAGCTTGGGGATTAGACCTTTCATTTGTAATCTTTATAAAGTTCCATCGTTTTCTCAACAACAGAATCCCAGTTGTATTTTTTGCAGATGAAATCGGAGGCGGCCATTTTGTACTGATCAACATTTTCTTGACAATCACACAGAGATTGCAGTTTATCTCTTAGATCAGCTATATCACCTTTCTTAAAAATGACAGCATGATTCTCAACCACTTCCGTACATTCAGCAATATCACTTACCAGACAGCAATTTCCATAACTCATAGCCTCAAGTAAACTCAACGGCATTCCTTCCAAGTCACTGGGAAGACAATAAACATAAGCGTTGCTGTACAATTCATCCAGAAAGTTTCCCTGAACAAAACCAGTGAAAAGAATACGTGGGTCGTCTTTTGCCAGCTCTTTTATTTCTTGGAAAAAGTCTTCGGAATCCGAACTACCACCTGCTATTACCAGTTTCTTATCTGTCCGGATTTCTTTATACGCTTTGATCAAGTAGTGGATTCCCTTTTCAGGAACAATCCTACCAAGAAAAAGGATATAGCTGTCCTTCTCAAGCCAAAAGCGCTGTGTGATGATATTTGCCGATGCTATGTCAGGACGGTTGACGCCATTGGGTATAAATGCCGTTTTTCTGCCATAGGTATCCAAAAAGTACTTCTGGACATTCCGACTTAAAACAATAATGGCATCTGCATATTTAACAGCACATTTTTCTCCAAACAATATGTAATTCCTGGCAAAACCTTTCCATTTTCCCTTTCTGGCATGATCCAAACCATGTACGGTGACAATTATACGTTTCCTAAATAATTTGGGCAGCCAGCACATTGCAGCTGGTCCTTCTGCATGAATATGTACGACGTTATATCTCCCAAGTGCGCTAAACAAAGCAGCAAAAAAACTAGACGATGCTGCGGCTAATCCTTTTTTATTTACAGTCGGAACTGTTTTGAGCTTTACGCCCTCACACTCACGTAATTTCTCTCCATCGTATTTTTTTCCACTTACATGATGTCCACCCCGGTTGTAGCAAGTCACCTGATGACCCAGCTTTACCATTCGAGTGCTGAGTTCTTCTACCACCACTTCGATACCGCCTTCACGGGTCCATCGTTTCTGACCAAACATGGAGATTCTTAATTTCTTTTCGTTATTTCTCATTCTTGGCTCTCCCTACCAGATTTTTCTACAACCTTGCACTCACTGTACCACTAAATACAAAACACTTTTTTTCACGAGAAATAGCCTGTCAAGGATTCTTGTTAAAGAAATCCTCGGCAGGCTCAACTGACCTCCTTCCTTATATTCCTGTTCTTTCATTTGGGGTAAATGATGACTGAACAGCACCATCCAAAGGCTGAGCCACTGGTTGGCTGGCGACTGTTGCCCCCCCCTTGAACAGAAATTGAGGAAAATCAGTCAAGCCACCAAAACCATTGATATTTCAGGCTTTTTCCGGTTATTCCTATTATTTCACACGCTCTATGCACCGTCACCACTACCTTCTTCCGAAACAGTTTCGGGATCCGGCAGAAAAATGCCGGTCCTTCGGCATGGATATGGACCACGTCGTACGGTCCAAGTGCGGCGGCGAGGGAAGCGAAAAAGGAGGCAGACACCGCCGACAGGCCTTTTTTCTTGACAGCAGGCACGGTCTTGATCTTCACGCCTTGATATTGTTTAATCCTTGCGCGGTCAAACCGCGCGCCGCTGACGTGGTGACCGGCCCGGTTATAACAGGTAACCGCGTGGCCTGCACGGGCCATCCGGACGCAGAGTTCTTCCACCACGATCTCGATTCCGCCCTCCCTGGATGGGATCCGCTTATGCCCGAACATCGCGATCTTCATCTGCCCATTTTTTCCGTCCTGTTTCTTATGATTCCTTCTCATCCCTGCATCTCCTGTATTCCGTTAGGGTTTTCTCATCTCCAAAATCCATCAAGCGATCCCACTTCGCTCCATCGATTTCAAAGACCAACATCCCCTTCACACCGTCTCCAAATAATAACCATTATTTGCAGTTCTCTTCTCTTAAAAAAACAGCCTCCCGCGGCTTCCCTCTTATCCCCCGATCCCTCCGCTCCAGGCACAGTCTGGGCTGTGGCTGGAGCGGAAAGAACTCCGGGTGTTGTGTTGGTTCCGTCTGTCATCCGGCGGTGATGCCGGGCAGACGGCCTCAGTTCAGGAATGCCGGATACGTCGCCAGATGGTTATGGGTTGGCTGATGATCATCTGCCGGCGCACGGTGTTAACGTGAATAAACGATGCAGAACGCTCCGGGAACAGCTGCGTCGATCAGTACCTGCTGATTTTCGTAGTCTACGCCCTTCGCCTCTACCTTGACGGTCATGTAACTCAGCGGATCAACGTACAGCAGATATACCTGCATTCCCGGCATCAGCGCGGGTACGGAGATCGCGACACACTGACCGGCGGACGCGGATACCGTGCTTCCGGCTGCGTCTGTGATGTTCAGTTCCTGGAATCCGGTCAGCATGACGTACTGGGTCAGATCTTCTGTGGACGGAAGAGTGGCCAGCGCGGCAGGATTCGCGTTGACTGCGTTTATCGCGTTGACGCCTCCGGCAACATAGCCGTCGAAGGTATTCGTTACGCTGACATCATAGCTTGATAATGCCGCGGTCATCTCCGCTGCTTCTTCCTGGGTTACTTCGGATGCGGCGGACGCCTCAGCGCCGGTGGACGGGCCGCCCTCAATGCTCACCCGGATACCGTTGACCGTGTCCTGGCTGGTGGCCGTGGTGCTGCTGTCCGTTGTCGTGCTGCCGGAAGAGCTGCTGCCGGAAGAGCTGCTCCCGCCTGTCGTTGTTGTCGTGCCGGTGGCGGAATCAATGACGGTTACCGTACTGCTCGTCTGGTCTGACTTATTGCTCCCGCCCGAACTTCCACTTCCGCTCACGCCGTTATTGACCGTGATGCTTCCCGCGCCTACCGCCAGTGCCGCCTGGGATAATGCCAGCGCAAGAGCAAGACTTAATACTAAAGCCTTCTTTTTCATGAAAATCACCTTCCCTTTCGTTGTATTTGATAAATGGAGGCTGCTCCATATATCCGTAGTTTTCGCCTGTGCCTATTCCGCAGGTCGGTAAAACAGTTCAAGGATCAGATCGTCTATCGCTTCCTGATCCGGATAGTACTCGTCGTAATAGGTGCCTGTTACGGCTTCGCCCGGAAGGGTCAGGATATCCAGGCTGTCGTCCGACTGAAGGATGTTCATCCCAAGCTTCAGGTACTGATCTTTCGCCATACTGGTGACCATCACATCCTGGATGGAATCCATCAGTTCCGCGCCGAAGGAATCATTCGTCGCGGCGGCCGCCCTGGCCTCCTGCATCCAGGCCATCATGTAGGTCTTATGCCGGTCCATGCGGCTGATCGCGGTATTTTCCTGGTTGATATCGCGGAAGCGCAGGTAAAGCTCCGCCTGATCGCCGGTGAGGGTGACCGCAGCGCCCTCTTCCAGCGCCGGATCCCGTTCTTCAAGTCCGGATTCCGTGATCGTGACGGTGACGCCGCCCACCATGTCGTTCAGCGTGGGCAGGGCGCTGGCCGTGACCGCCAGATATTCGTTGATGGTGATGCCGCCCAGCAGCTGGCTTACCGCGTTGGCGCTGTTTTCACAGCTTACGGCCGGGCTGGTCCCGTAGGCAAAGGCCAGCGTCAGGTGACGGACGCCTTGCCCGACGTAATTTCCGGCCAGATCATACAGGCGGATCTGCGTCATGGTGTCCCGTGGGATCATCAGGATCCGGATCTGGTTCGTGGTCACATCCTGGACCAGAAGAAGGATGGCGTCAGACTGTCCGCCGTTGCTGGCGATGTACTGGGATTCGAAGGCGCCGGTTTTGTCGATCCCCAGGAAAAGCACGGTGCGGATGTTGGGATTCAGCGTGTAGGTCTGCCCGTCCTTCTCTATGGTTTCCTGAAGCTTTGGGAGCCAGTCCTCCTCCACCCAGTCCACGCTTCCGGTGAACGGCGTTGACACCGGTTCGCTTTCGGGGACGGCTTCGCCTGCGCCCGGCACGGCATTGCCTTCGTTGGCAGCGATCTGCGCCTCGATCACCTGACGCTCCCGGTACAGATCCACACTCCGCTTAACAAAGAGCAGCGCGCCCGCCGCCATGACCAGCGTAAGGAAAGCAGCGAAAATCTTCCTGGCTTTCTGGTTTTTTTTCGGTGTTTCACGCCCTCGATCCATCGTTCCCGGCTCCCTTCCTTTCTGCTCTGCTGTCTGCCGTTACCCCTGCTGCCCTCCTCTGACGCGCAAGGGCTTACTCCGCCCCCCGCTGGAAGAGCACCACGAACACCGTCTGGAAGAGGATCCGGATGTCTTCCCAGATCGACCAGTTGTCGATGTATTCCAGATCCAGCCGGACCACGTCTTCGAATTCGGTTATGCTGCTTCTGCCGCTGACCTGCCATAACCCGGTGATGCCCGGCTTAAGGCTCAGGCGGCGCTTGTGCCATTCTTCGTATTGCAGGAACTCCTTTTCCGTCGGCGGCCTGGTGCCGACCAGGCTCATATCGCCTTTCAGCACGTTGAAGAACTGCGGGAACTCATCGATGCTGGTTTTGCGGATGAACTTCCCTACCCGGGTGATCCTGGGGTCGTCCTTCATCTTAAACATCAGCCCGCCCTGCATCTCATTCTTCGCCTCCAGATCCTTCAGGCGTTCTTCGGCGTCCGCATACATGGATCGGAACTTATAGATGGAAAACCGTCTTCCGTTCGTTCCGATACGGGTCTGCTTAAAGATGACCGGCCCGGGCGACTCCAGGTAAATGGCCGGGGCCACAAAGATGCCCAGGATCATGGTGAGGATCACGCCCACCAGCCCGCCGCAGATATCCATGCACCGTTTCAGGAGCAGATCCGTGTCGTTAAACACACGCGGCGCGTAGGTGAGCACGTGATAGGCGCCGAACCGGCTGATGGTTTTTTCCTTTTCCTGGAGGCCGAAGGTATTGACCGTCACATGGACGGCGATCCCCATCCGCTCCAGCTTCTGGATGAACCCGATCAGCTGCTCCTTGTCATACTCCGGGACGCTGATGAGGGCTTCGTCCACCACCTGGCTGCGCAGATATCCCAGCACATCGGTCACCGATTCCATGTAGGTGCCATGCGCCCCCTGCCGGATCACGTTCAGTTCAGGATTTTCGCCTTCCAGCAGTGTCGGTCCCATCACCGCGACCGCGGTGACTTCATATTCACAGAGACGGGAATTCTGCAGTTTATAAAGAACCTTCAGCACATTGGACGCGTTGGCGCAGACCAGGAGTTTTTTCCTGTTTTCCTGCTTCTGGTAATGGTGCAGCATGGCTTCCCTGACGACCATCCGGAACAGATACATCAGCAGGCAGTCATAGATGATGAAGATTCCGAACAGAAGCCGGGAAACCTCCCCGCCGAATTTCGTCCCATACATCAGTGCGGAAAGGACCAGGGCCATGTAGATGTTGAGGAACAGGATAGCCCTTAGCTCCCCGAGGCCCGTCCGGTTCTTCATCTCCGGCGGCGAATAAAAAAAAGTCACCAAAAAGTAGACCGAGACCGCGATGAGTAAAGGGATCCACGGACTGACCGGCCAGAGCGATCTGTGAAGGGAGCCGAAGCGGGCCAGCAGGGCCAGGACATACGATAACGCAATGGCGGCGATATCAGCCATCGCGTAAGATAACCGCTTTATTCGCATCATTTACTTCTCCCCATACAAAAAATCGGAAGGCTTCCCGTGCCGGCGGCAGGAGGAAGACAGAAAAAGCACAAGAACGTAACCGCTGATCAAAAGCAAAATCTCGCAGATCAGCACATCAAGGCACAGACCGCCCATCCAGATGCCGGAACGCACGCCGTCCAGCGCGTACAAAAACAGCCGAACCGCCGTCAGTGTCAGGACCACCAGGGTAGCCGCGGCGATCAGCCTGGTCTTTTTCTTCGCCCCATTCTCTTGTGTTCTTCTTATTTTCACTTTTTCTCTCCCCTTTTCCCCTATCTGCCTGCCGCCTGGCAGGCGGTCTTCATCCGGAAATGCAGCGATTCATGATCTAGTCGCCTTTTCCGTAGTAGCTGCCGTAGCGTTTATAATATCCTCCGTACTTGCTGTCGTAGTATCCGCCTTTCCTCGTATCGACCTTATTGAGCACGGCGCCGAGGATACGGCATCCGGCTTTCTCCAGCTGGTTTTTCGCCCTCTGGGACATCTTATAGCTGACCGCGCCGCTTCCGGTCACCAGAATCACGCCGTCGCACTTGGGTGCGATCACCGCCCCGTCCGTCACGCTTCCGATCGGAGGGGTATCGACGATCACGTAATCGTAGTGCTCGCGGCACCAGGCCAGAAGCTTGTCCATCGCCGACTCTTCCAGAAGTTCCGCCGGATTCGGCGCATAAGGGCCGGAGAAAATGATCTCCATCCCCTCGGTATCGGTCTCGCATATCGTCTCCAGCATCTGGCACTGGCCGCTGAGATACTGGGACAGGCCGGGTGCCTTCTGGCCCATATGGAACTTTGACGCGAAGGTGGATCTTCGGATGTCGCTGTCGATCAGCAGGACTTTCTTTCCGATCTGTGCAAGGGCTCCCGCGATTTCCAGCGACAAACTGCTTTTTCCCTCGCCCGGCACGGCGCTGGTGATCATGATCACCTTGATATTGGCGCCGCAGAACTGAATGTTCGTCCGAAGCGCTTTGATGGCTTCGTCATACTGGAAATCTGCATCTCGCTTTTCACGCAACTCTGCTCTTTTCATCATACTCATTCCCTCTTACTGATCCTTCTTTCGTGACTTTCGCTTTCCTTCGCCGCGCACCGTCCTTTCTCTCTTCTCTTTGATCCCTTTGCTGCCGGAGAAGCGAATGGGGACGGTGGCCAGGACCGTCAGATCCAGGTAGCGCTCGATGTCTTCTTCATCCCTGATGGTATCGTCCATGATCGTCATCAGCACGATGATCCCGCAGACGATCACGCCGCCCACGAATCCGCCCAGGATGGTGTTGCGAAGCACGTTGGGGCTGACCGGCTCGGTGGAGACCTCGCCTTCCTCGATGATCTTCGGCGGGACCATCTCCATGATCTCCGCGATATACGTCGAGGCGGTGGAGGCGATCTCGTCGGCATAAGCCTTGGCATCGAGCGGATTCTTATCCTGGACCGTGATGTTCATGATCCGGGTGTCGGTCGGGTTATCGATGGTGATCTTATTCCGAAGCTGCTTGTAGTTCAGGTAATCGGGATCGATGTCCAGGTTATCCAGTACCTGGTTCAGCACCGGGCGGCTGGTCACCAGCACCTTGTAGTCATTCGTCAGCTGGCTTCCGATCTGCAGGTCTGCCAGAGAGGTCAGCGTCGTCTCCTTCGACAGGATGTAAAGCATGGATGTGGAGGTATACTGCGGGACGATGACGAACTTGCTGTATGCCCCGGCCGCTGCCGCTGCCGCGATCACCACCGCCGCGATGATCCATATCCTTTTTTTCAGTTCAAAGAGCAATTCCAGTAAGTCGATCTCTACTTCGTCGTCTTCATATTTTCCCATATCCTTGATTCCTCTGCTTCTTTATCGTTTTTGCTTTAGTAGTGTCCTCGCGTTCCCGCCTGTCAGTGCCCTGATCCGGTCTTGCGGACACCTTCTCTGCAGCCAGGTCATCGCTTCCCTGATGTCCGGTTTCCGGCTGGTCATATTGTGGCAGTCGGTACTCAGGATGTGGATCCGGCCCTGCAGCACCTGCCTGCGGCACCAGCGTACCCCGACATCCAGGAGATTCCCGGTCAGGCTGGCATAATTCATCTGAAGGATCCCGCCCGCACCGGCAAGCTCATCGAGACGGTCCTCATGGCGCAGCTCCTGATACCGCTCCACATGGGCGATCACCGGGCAGTATCCGGCGGCGATCAGCTGCCTGACGGCCCTGTACAGAACCGTCCAGGAGACGTGACAGGAAAACTCCACCAGGACGCACCGGCTTCCGGCGATGGTCATGGCTTCCCGGCGCTCCAGGGCTTCGATGAGCCCTTCAAAGTACCAGATCTCCTGTCCCAGCTCCAGCGTAAGCCCGTGAAAATGCTTATCTGCCTTCTCCCGGACGCTTTCGAAAACCGCCTCAAGCTCCCGCCTGCCCGGATGCGGCCGGTCCGCCCGGTAATGGGGCGTCGCGATGAGCGTCCGAAACCCCTGCCCGTAAGCCATAGACAGCATGCGGAGCGTCTCTTCCATGCTCCGGGATCCGTCGTCCACCCGTGGAAGAATATGCATATGAAAATCAACCAATTTACCCCGCCCTTCCCCCTCATCCGACAGGCTGCACAGACATTTCAGGCGACGCGTCAGCCTGAGCGCGTTACATTTTGTTGAGAATAAATGATTTTGCCTTTTTCTTTTATACTTTTCGCATGTTAACATGTTTTATTCTTTTTGTCAACACTGGCCGTGTGCATAATTATTTATACTTATGTCTTTTTATTCACCACCCCCATTTCATAAAACCCGCTTTCTGATCATTTTGAAATCATTTTATCGCCATACTGCCACGTTTTGTGCTGCGCGCTGGTGTATTGCGTTGATAAATTATACAAAACAGAAATTTTTTTCTGCTCAATTTCTTCTTTTTCTTCATCAGAAAAACAGACGCCCGTGCAGCCAACGGATGAAAAAACAGACGAAAGCCCCGATCTTTCCCGTGCCGGTCAAAGCGTTTTTCTGACCGGCATCGTGAAAACCCGGGGCCTTCATGCAGAAGCGGCGCGTCTTCCGTCCGGACAAAGCCGGATGGGAAGGCGCGCCGCCTTGTTATCCTCTATGCTATTTATTGAAAAATCCTTTCTTTTTCGGCTTCTCATGCTCCGGATAAACTCCGGTCATGGCCTCGTCGAACCGGCGCAGGGCCTCCTTCTGGGTCTCGTTCATGCGCTCGGGCACCTGGACGACCAGGGTAACGTAATGGTCTCCGCGGACATTCCGGTTGCGCAGGGAAGGTACGCCCTTTCCCTTTAAGCGGACCTTGGTGTCGCTCTGGGTGCCGGGTCTGACCTCATACTCGACTTCGCCGTCGATGGTCTTGATGCGGATGGTGCCGCCCAGAGCAGCTTTGGCGAAGGAGATCGGCACCGTCGAGAAGATACTGGTGTCCTGACGCTTGAAGATCGGATGCTGGGAGACCACGGCCTCTACCAGAAGATCGCCCCGGCCGCCGCCGTTTCGTCCCGGCTCGCCCGCTCCGGCCAGCCGGACGGACTGGCCGTTATCGATGCCGGCCGGAATGGAAACCTTGAACTTTTTGCGTGTCGCCTTGTAGCCGGTGCCATAGCAGTCCGGGCATTTCTCCTTGATGATCGTCCCCGCGCCGCCGCAGTCCGGACAGGTCTGGACATTCTGGACCTGTCCGAAGAAGGACTGCTGCACATAGGTGATCTTTCCCCGGCCATTGCACTTGGAACAGGTGACCGGAGAGGTGCCGGCCTTGGCGCCGGTGCCCCGGCAGCTCCTGCACTCTTCCTTGTAATTGATCTCGATTTCTTTTTCACAGCCGAACACCGCCTCTTCAAAGGTGATACGGATCGCGGTCCTGACGTTCGCGCCCTGCATGGGGCCGTTCCCGCCCCGGCTTCTGGAACGTCCGCCGCCGAAGATATCCCCGAAGATATCCCCGAAAATATCGCCCATATCCGCCGAGTTGAAATCAAATCCGCCGAAGCCGCCTGCACCGCCGCCCGCGCCTCCGTCAAACGCGGCATGGCCGAACTGATCGTACTGCTGGCGTTTCTGCGGGTCGCTCAGTACGCTGTAGGCCTCGGAAGCCTCTTTAAATTTTTCTGCGGCGGAAGCATCTCCGGGATTGGCATCCGGGTGATATTTTTTTGCCAGAACGCGGTAAGCCTTTTTGATCGCGGCCTCGTCAGCATCCTTGGGAACGCCCAATACCTCGTAATAATCTCTCTTTTCTGCCATAGCGATAGTCCTCTCATCTTTTCAGGGCTGCCGGTACCCCCGCCCTGCCGTCATTCCGATCCTATCCGACTTAAGGGCTGCTGGAAATGGCAGCAGCCCTCTCTGACCGGATTCCGGTATATTATCTTACACTTCTTTAAAGTCGCCGTCAACGACATCATCGTTATTGTAGCCCGTGCTGCCCGAGGTATCCGCGCCCGGGTTCGCTCCTGCCTGACCGGCTGCCTGCGCCTGCTCATAGACCTTGGCGAACAGTTTCTGGGCGCTGTTCATCAGCTTCTCCCGTCCTGTCTTGATCTCTTCCACCTGCGCGTCCGTCATCTGATCGGCCGGCGCCTTGTTGATGGCTTCTTTCAGTGCGTTTAAGTCGGCCTCAACCGCGGACTTATCCGCCGCATCCAGCTTGTCGCCGATCTCCTCCAGGGATTTCTCGGTCTGGAAGACCAGCGCGTCGGCGTCGTTGCGTGCGTCGATGGCTTCCTTCTTCTTCTTATCCTGCGCCTCGTACTCCGCAGCTTCCCTCACCGCTTTCTGGATGTCGTCTTCCGACATGTTGGAGCCGGAAGTGATGGTGATGTGCTGCTCCTTGCCGGTTCCCAGATCCTTCGCGGATACATTGACGATACCGTTGGCGTCGATATCGAAGGTTACCTCGATCTGCGGCACGCCCCTTCTTGCCGGCGGGATCCCGTCCAGACGGAACTGGCCGAGGGTCTTATTGTCTCTCGCAAACTGCCGCTCGCCCTGTACGACGTGAATGTCTACCGCAGTCTGGTTATCGGCGGCCGTCGAGAAGATCTGGCTCTTCTTGGTCGGGATGGTGGTGTTGCGCTCGATCAGTCTGGTCGCCACGCCGCCCATGGTCTCGATGGACAGAGACAGCGGCGTCACATCCAGCAGCAGGATATCGCCTGCGCCGGCATCTCCGGCCAGCTTGCCGCCCTGGATCGCCGCGCCGATGGCCACGCACTCATCCGGGTTCAGGGTCTTGCTGGGATCCTTGCCGGTCAGCTGCTTTACCTTATCCTGCGCGGAGATCATTCTGGTGGATCCGCCGACCAGCAAAACCTTGCCAAGCTCCGAAGCGGTGATGCCGGCGTCTCTTAAGGCGTTCTGCACCGGGACGGCGGTCCGCTCGATCAGGTCATGCGTCAGCTCGTCAAACTTCGCTCTGGTCAGATTCATATCCAGATGCTTCGGTCCCTCCGCAGTCGCCGTGATGAAGGGCAGGTTGATGTTCGTGGTGGTCGCGGTGGACAGCTCCTTCTTCGCCTTTTCCGCCGCTTCCTTTAACCGCTGAAGGGCCATCTTATCCTTGGAAAGGTCCACGCCCTCCGCCTTGCGGAACTCATCGATCATCCAGTTGGTGATGGCATTGTCGAAGTCATCGCCGCCCAGATGGGTGTCGCCGTTGGTAGAGAGCACCTCGATCACGCCGTCGCCGATCTCGATGATGGACACGTCGAAGGTGCCGCCGCCAAGGTCGTAGACCATGATCTTCTGCTCGCTTTCATTGTCCAGGCCGTAAGCCAAGGCCGCGGCCGTCGGCTCGTTGATGATCCGCTTGACCTCCAGGCCAGCGATCTTGCCTGCGTCCTTGGTCGCCTGACGCTGCGCGTCGTTGAAGTACGCGGGCACCGTAATGACGGCTTCCGTCACCTTCGCGCCCAAGTAGCTCTCCGCGTCTGCTTTCAG
>CAYRMW010000058.1:0-13711 GCA_964425595.1 uncultured Lachnospiraceae bacterium | reverse complement strand
TTCCGGAAATAGGGGTCGAGCTTCATGTATTCCAGAAAATCATGCATCCAGCCCATGTTCCACTTAAAGGTGAAGCCCAGGCCGTCGTCTTCCGGCGCGCCGGTCACCTTTGGCCAGGCGGTGGATTCCTCGGCGATCATCATGGCGCCGGTCATCCGGCCGGCCAGGACGCTGTTTAAGTGCTTGAAAAATTCAATGGCTTCCAGGTTTTCATGGCCGCCGTAAATGTTCGGCACCCAGTTTCCGGGGGTGCGGCCGTAGTCCAGGTAAAGCATGGAGGCTACCGCGTCGACGCGCAGGCCGTCCACATGGAATTTTTCCACCCAGAAGAGCGCATTGGCAATGAGGAAATTCTTGACTTCGTTTTTGCCGTAATCGAACACCTTGGTGCCCCAGTCCGGATGCTCGCCCTTGCGCGGGTCGGCGTATTCGTAAAGCGGCTGCCCGTCAAAATCAGCCAGGCCATGCGCGTCCCGGGGAAAATGTGCCGGGACCCAGTCTAAGATCACGCCGATCCCTTTTTTGTGAAGATAATTAACGAAGTACATAAATTCCTCCGGCGCGCCGTAGCGGGAGGTGGGCGCGTAGTATCCGGTCACCTGATATCCCCAGGAGGCGTCCAGGGGATGCTCGGCGATGCCCATTAACTCCACGTGAGTGTAGCCCATTTCCTTAACATAATCCGCCAGTTCATGGGCCGCTTCCACATACGTGTAAAATCCGTCTTTCTCTTCGCGGTCCTTTTTCTTCCAGGAGCCAAGATGCACCTCGTAGATGCTCATCGGCGCCTTCCTGGCGTCTTCCTGGCGGCGTGTATCCATCCAGGCATCATCGCCCCAGTGAAAATGATCGATATCCGCGGTAATGGAGGCGGTGCCGGGACGGTATTCGGAGCTGAAGGCATAGGGATCGGCTTTAAACAGAACCTTTCCGGACGCGGTAGTGATCGCGAATTTATAGAGCTCGCCAAGTCCCATCTTCGGGATGAACACCTCCCAGATGCCGGAGGTTTCCAGCATCGCCATCGGATCGGCGCCGGGGATCCAGTGGTTCCGGTCGCAGACCAGGCTGACAGCCTGGGCATGAGGAGCCCATACAGCGAAGTACATGCCGTCCTTTCCGTTGAAGGTCTTCGGATGCGCGCCGAGCTTATCAAAGATTTCGTAGTGGGTCCCATTTCCAAACAGGTAGCGGTCTACCTCGGTGATAAATCCGGTACCTGCCGGTTTTTTCGTTTTGGCCATGATTGTCTACTCCTCCCTTATTTTTAAAACCGTGCCCCCGTTGGCGGCCAGCGTCAGTGTGATCTTTCCGTTTTCGATGGGAACGCTGTTTTCGGTCAGCAGATCCTTTGCGTGATCGGCCGGGACCGGGATCGGAACCGTGACAACGGCTTCCTGACTGTCGTTATTTACCGCGGTGACGCAGATGCTCTTTCCGGCACGGCGGGCGAAGGCATACTGCCGGTTCGTTAAAAGAAGCTCCTGGTATACGCCGTCATGGTACTCGGGATTTTCCCGATGGATCTTCGCCAGCGCGGCGATCTGGTCGGTCAGCGGACAGTGAAGCGTTTTATCCTGCGCAGGGGAAAGCGCCGGACGCAGTGCCTCATCGCTGGTGCTGGTGCGGGTGCCGGTGATGGCCCATTCGCCGCCATAGTATACAGAAGGAATGCCGGGCAGGGTAAGGAGGCACAGATAAACAGGAAACAGGTGTTCCTTATCCCGGAGCTTACTGGCGATGCGGTCCTCATCGTGATTATCCACGAACGTAAAAAGCTTCCGGTGGATGGCTTCCAGCCGCCGTACATTGTGGGCGATCTCGAAGAAGTTGTGGTCATTGAATCCGGAATACAGACTCTTGTGCAGTTCGTAATTGGTTACGGAGTGAAGCATCTCCGGATTGACCCAGCGTGCATAATCCCCATGGATCACTTCGCCCATCAGCCAGAAATCCTGTTTCATCCCTTCGGTGGCCCGGCGCATTTCTTTCATGAAATCAAAATCCAGCACGTTGGCGCAATCTAGGCGGATGCCGTCGATCTGGAACTCATCGATCCAGAAACGGATGACATCAAAGAGGTAATCTTTGACTGCGGGATTGCGCAGGTTCAGGCAGGGAAGCGAAAAATGGCCCTGCCAGGCCTCGTAGCTGAAACGGTCGCCCATGGGAGAAGCACAGCCGAAATTGACCCCGCGGTACCAGTCGCGGAAGGGAGATGCCTCGCCCTGCTCCTGGAGGCTGCGGAAAGCAAAAAAACCGCGGCCGGTGTGATTGAACACGCCGTCGACGACCACGCGGATCTCTGCCTGGTGGCAGAGGGATACGAAGTCTTTGAAATCTTCATTCGTCCCCAGCCGGCGGTCCACCAGCTTGTAATCCATGGTATCGTAGCCGTGAGTAGAAGATTCGAAAAGGGGACCGATATAAATGGCTGTACCTCCGAGGGAACGGATATGGGGGATCCACTGCTTCAGCTCGTCAAAACGCCGGGCAGTCCCTTCTTCGGTATTCTGCTTCGGCGCTCCGGTCATCCCCAGCGGGTACATATGATAAAAAATGGCCTTTTCGTACCATGTGTGCATGTTCAAATACCTCCTGTGTGTTCTGTGATCTGACAGAGAGCGATCAGGTGATGAATTCCTCCAGGCGGAACCCCAGGTGCATCAGCCTGCGCGTGGGCTCGGCGACCGTAAGATAATAGTAATTGGACGTGCCTTCCTGACGGACGTTGACCAGCCCGGCATCCTTCAGGATCTTCAGGTGATGGGAGATCGCCGGCCGTGACAGGCTGGTCTTTTCGGTGATCTGGTTGACATTCAGGCCATGGCGGTCCATCGGCTGCGGCGAGGCCAGCGTTTCGATGATCGTCAGGCGCACCTCGTCTCCTAACGCGATAAAAAGCGGCATACACTGGTGGAAAGCTTCTCTTAATTCCTGCGGAGTAGTCAAGATGTAATACGGCCTCCTTCCTGGATCGCTGCGCTTGGTTTAAAAAATTAAACTAAAATGTATTCTATCACGAAAGCATGGCAAGGTCAATACGATACGGACAGAAAAAGGAACAGCGGGCAAAACAAAATGGGAAAATATGGAAATAAAGGTTGACAAAACGCCCGGACATGTGCCATAATAAACCTACATCCAGTACCTGCCGGAAAGACAGGTGAGATATGGAGAGTATGGATGAATTGCTTGTACGCGGGCTGGTGATCTGCCTTGCTGTGGCCGGCCTTTGGGATGTACGGGCCGGGCGGATCCCCAATCGATGGATCGCCTTCTGGTGTATTGCCGGATTGGTCTGCTTTGCCTGCGGCAGCTGGCTGGCGGCGGCCGGATATCTGATCCGGATCGTTGTGACAGTCAGTTTATTTTTTCTGCTATTTCTTTATCGGATGATGGGCGCTGCCGACATTAAGTGCATGGCGCTTATCTGCGGATATCTTGGTTTTGAGACCGGTTTCCGGGTGATCGGGACCGGACTGTTGATCGGGGCCTGCTGGTCTCTGGCGCTTCTGCTGCGCAGGAGACTGCTGAGAGACCGGCTGCGCCGTCTGACTGCCTACATCGGGCAGACTTTTCATGGAAAAGAGATAACAGCATATTATGTTCCGGAGCGCGACGGGAAGGAGATCGTGGTGCCGCTGGTATTCTGCCTTTTTTGGGGGCTGGTACTCAGTATCGTTTTCGCTCGGGGAAGATGAGTAAGACGAGGGCGGATCCGGGTGCGGCCTGATGCGCCGGCGGACAGGTATGGTAGCGACAGAAAACAGAGGGGGCGGCAGAGGCATGGCATGTCCCCGCAGGGAGGCAGAGTACTGGATGAAAAAGAGGATTATGGCAGTTTATGATGTAGACCCGTTTTTTGCGGACCGTTTCGCAGAGACGGCAAATCAGAAGGGGAAGGTACCGTTTACGGTGATTGCCTTTACCAGCATCGAGCGTCTGAAGCAGTTTGCCCGGGAAAATCCCGTAGAGATCCTTCTGGTGGATGCCGGGGCAGAGGCGGCGGTGCGGGATATTGGCGCCGGTCAGACGGTCCTTCTTTCCGACGGAGAGATGATCGCGGAGACAGGTGGGTGTCCGCGTGTTTACAAATATCAGGCGGCGGATCATATAATCCGCGAGGTGATGGCCTGCTACAGCGCGGCGCCGGCCACGCCGCCGGCGCCGTCGGCAGGGCCGCCAAGCCGGCTGATCGGCGTATATTCCCCGGTAAACCGCTGCCTGAAAACGTCCTTTGCCCTGACGATGGGGCAGATGCTGGGAAAGGAGGGGAGGGCACTTTATCTGAATCTGGAAGATTGTTCCGGCCTGCGCACGATCATGGGGCAGCAGGGGCCGGGCGATCTTTCGGACGTGCTGTATTATTACAGCCAGCAGGGCAGCCTGAACTGGGCGCGGCTGAAATCTCTGGTGTACAGCTGGGATGATCTGGATTATATCCTTCCGGCACGATATCCTGAAGACCTGTGTCAGGTCAGCGGCGGTGAGATGGCCGGCCTTTTGCAGAGCATTGCCGCGGAGGGGATCTACGATGCGATCGTTGTGGATCTGGGACAGTTTGGCCGGGCGGCGCTCCCCATCCTGCTTTTATGTCAGGGCATTTATATGCCGGTCCGGCAGGACTGGATATCGGCGGCCAAGATCCGGGAATTCGAAGAATACGTATCGGTTTCCGGGCATGCCGGCCTGCTGGAGCGGATATATAAAGTTAAGCTGCCTTATCACAGCAGCTTTGGCGGCAAGCAGAATTATCTGGATCAGCTGCTGTGGGGGGAATTGGGGGACTATGTCCGGCAGCTGATCAGGGGAGGGGGACGAAATTGAAGGAGCGGAAGGAGAAGACGGTGCCGAAAGAGCCCGGCGCGGCAGGGAGGGAAGGCCGTGAAGGGGCTTTGGGTACGGATGGCGGGGGCGTCCCGTCGCTGCGGCGCAGGCTCAGGCAGAAGGTGATGGAAGAGATGGAATATCGAAGCTCCGTCAGCGATGAGGAGCTTTGGGAGATGATCGACCGGATGATCCTGGAAGCCGGACAGGAAGAATACATCCCGCTGAAAGAAAAGGTCGATCTTCGGACGAGGCTGTTTGATTCTTTCCGGCGCCTCGGCATTTTGCAGGAGCTGGTGGATGACCGGCAGGTGACGGAGATCATGGTCAATGGCCATGAAAAGATTTTTATCGAGCGGGACGGCCGTACATTCCTGTGGGGGAAGGCGTTTGACAGCGCCGAACAGCTGGAAGATATGATCCAGCAGATCGTCAGCCGGGTAAACCGCATGGTGAATGTATCAAACCCCATCGTAGACGCGCGGCTTGAGGATGGCTCCAGGGTGCATGTGGTGCTCCCGCCGGTGGCGATGGACGGCCCGGCCGTGACGATCCGGAAGTTTCCGGAGCCCATCACCATGGAAAGGCTGATCCGGTACCGGTCCATTACGCCGGAGGCTGCCGGTTTTCTCAAGGCGTTAGTACAGGCGGGATATAATATCTTCATCAGCGGGGGGACCAATTCCGGGAAGAGCACCTTCTTAAACGCCCTCTCTGCCTTTATTCCGCCTGAAGAGCGGGTGATCACCATAGAGGATTCTGCCGAGCTAAAGATCCAGCAGGTGGAAAATCTCATCCGGCTGGAAGCGCGCAACGCCAACAGCGAGGGGGAAGGAGCGGTATCGATCCGTGAGTTGATCCGGGCATCGCTGCGGATGAATCCATCGCGGATCATCGTCGGGGAGGTGCGCTCGGGGGAGGCCTTTGATCTGCTGACGGCCTTTAATACCGGACACAGCGGTATGGGTACCGGCCATGCCAACAGTCCCCGGGACATGCTCTCCCGTCTGGAATCCATGGTGCTGATGGCGGCCGATCTCCCGCTTTCGGCCATACGCACACAGATCTGCGCGGCGATCGATATCCTGGTGCATTTGGGACGCCTCAGGGACAGGAGCCGCCGCGTCCTCGCCATTGCAGAGATCGCCGGAATCGAGCAGGGCGAGATCCGGCTGAACCCGTTGTTTGCGTTTCGTGAGAAAGGGCAGGATGAGTGTTATGAAGGGAAAGGAGGAGAAGGGCAGCCGGGCGGGCCCCATTATCCGGAAAAAGACGCTGCGGAGCCGGTGGACGGAGCGCTGGCGCCGGTGGGGAGCCTCATCCGGCGGGAAAAGCTCAGAGCAGCCGGTATCCAGCTATGAGCGCTACACGCTGTCGCTTCGGGAATGGCTCCGCTACGGCAGCATGGGGATCGGGATGTGTGCGCTGATTGCCTACACCTTTTATCGAAGCGTGCCGGTATTCCTCCTTCTGCTGCCTTTTGGAGCAGCGTACCCGCTGCTTCATCGGAAAAAGCTGAAAGAAGAACGGCTTTTCCGTCTCAGCCAGGAGTTTAAGGAGGGGATCCAGATCCTGGCGGCGAATCTGAGTGCGGGCTATTCGTTTGAAAATGCTCTGGCCAATAGTGTGCGGGAGCTGGAACTGGTACATGGAAAGACGGGAATGATCCGGAATGAATTTGTATGGATGGTGCGTCAGATCCGGATGAATCGTCCGGCTGAGCAGGTTCTGTATGAGTTTGGGCAGAGAAGCGGTCTGGAGGATGTGCGCAGCTTCGCTCAGGTGTTTAACACGGCCAGACGAAGCGGAGGCGATCTGGTCGCGATCATCAGCCACACCGCGGGGATCATCCGGGATAAGGCCCAGGTGAAGGAAGAGATCGCGAATATGACGGCAGCCAAGAGGCTGGAGCAGCGCATCATGGATATGATCCCGTTTTTTCTGATCTTATATGTGGACAAGGCTTCGCCCGGATTCTTCGCCATGATGTACGGGACGGCGGCCGGGCGGATCCTGATGACCATATGTCTGGGGGTGTACGGTATTGCGTTTTGGCTGTCAAAACGGATCCTGGATATTCCGGTTTAGAAGATGGAGCTTGCGGATATCCCGGATGGAGCTTTTGTGTCTGGTATCGGGCGCGGTGCTGTTTGGCATGGCGCAGGTTGCGAAGGTGACCGGGGATTCCGGGGCGGTTTATGTTGCCCGCCAGGAATATGGCCGGGATCAGGAAGCGGCTGCGATTCTGGTGGAAGGGCTGGACGAAGGAGCGGTTTTGCTGGAATTTCCGGTTTCCAGCCGCCAGTACACGCAGGAGGAAGCGCAGGCGGCCATGGATGATCTGGAGTCGAGGCTGGAAGGGATGATCCTTGGGGACAATCCGGATCTTTCTCATGTGCGCAGCCGCCTTTTTCTGGAGACGGAAGATGAGGCGACCGGCCTTACGATCCGGTGGTCCTCGGATTCCCCGGAACTGGTGGATTCGCAGGGCTACGTAAACGGAGAGGATGCCGACAGCGAAGAGGGGACGCAGGCCGGGCTTAGGGCGCAGATCCGGGATAGCCAGGGCAGGAGCCGTCAGCTCGCCTTTTCCGTGACGGTGTATCCGCCGCAACGGGAAGCGGCGGAAGAAGCCGTAGCAGACCTGCTGGCGCAGATTCGCAAGGAGGAGGAGGGGACACGCACGGAGCCGGGCTTTTATCTTCCGCAGGAGTACGGGGGGAACGTCCTGCTGTACAGGGATCCGGAAGGGAGCAGCACGGCGTGGTTTTTGGCCCTGGGCGTTGCGGGGGCATTCCTTTGCCGGGCGAGGGAGAAGAATCGGGAAAAGGAACAAAAAAAGCAGAGAGAGCGGCTTCTCTTGCTGGATTATTCGGAGCTGGTATCCCGCCTGCAGATCTTCCTCGGCGCGGGGATGACGATTCGTTCCGCCTGGAGCAGGATCGCGGAGGATTATCTGGAGAGCAGGAGCCGGGGCGGGGAAGAACGGCCGGCCTACGAGGAAGTGGCAAGGACCGACCGGCAGATACGGGGCGGTACGCCGGAGGGGAGGGCCTATGAGGAATTTGGCATACGATGCGGCCTGCCCCCATATCTGAAGCTGGCCGGTCTTCTGGACCAGAACCGGCGGACAGGAGGGAAAAATCTCCGGCATCTTCTCAAGCTGGAAGTGGCCGACGCATTCGAACAGCGGAAAAATCTGGCGCGGCGCCAGGGCGAGGAGGCCTCGGCAAAGCTTTTGCTTCCGCTGTTTATGATGCTGGGGATTGTGATGGTCATCGTGTCGGTTCCGGCGTTTTTGTCCTTTTCCTGATCGGAAGAGGAAGAAAGGTTTTCAAATCAACGGGGAGGGATAGAATGGTTATGCGAGAGATCCGGGCATTTTTAAACGATGATTCCGGGATCGGTGTGATCGAGGTCGTGCTGATCCTGGTGGTGCTGATCGGTCTTGTCATTATTTTCAAAAAGCAGATCACAGAGCTTTTGGATGGCATTTTCGATCAGATCAACAGCCAGTCGAAAGAGGTATACTGACAGCGGTTTCGGGGGAGTGGATGAGGTGAAGGAGAAGTACAGCGGCCAGATTACGGTGTTTTTAAGCCTTGTGTTGATCTTTGTCTGCGGGCTGCTGTGCGGCCTTCTGGAATCGGCGCGGACGGCAGCGGCCAGATGTTATATTGAGATGGCAGCCCGTTCCGCCGCGGATTCTTTGTTCAGTCAGTATCACAGGGCATTATGGGAGGAGTACCGGATTTTTGGACTGGAACACCGGTCGGAAGAGGAGCTGACGGAAGAGTTCGCGCAGTTTTTCCAGGCCTATGAGGAACAGGAAAACTGGTATCCGATCGTGTTGGAGGACTACAGCCTGACGGAGAAGCAGCGGCTTACGGATGCCGCCGGGACTTATTTCCTTCAGGAGATCGTGGATTACATGAAGTACGGCATCTGGACAAAGGCGTGGAGCGAAAGCAGCGCGGAAGAGTCGATCCGCGCCCTGACAGAAGCCGGCCAGACAGCAGAGCTTTCACGCTATATGGAGATACAGACAAAAAGCGCATGGAAGCTGGAAGAGAGCCTGGAAAAGATAAGCGCATGCCTGGCCGGACAGGCCGGGCATCGCACCGAAGCGGAAAGACAGCTTAGGGCGGAAGACGGAGACGGATTTTGCGAAGCGGCAGAAGAGCTGATGGATGAACTGAAGCGTGTCCCCGGGCTGGTTGAGGAATACGGGAAGCAGGCGGACGCGTTTGGCGAGGAGCTGGATGCGCTGTGGAGAGAGCACGAAGAGCGGAAGGAAGAATTAAGCGAGTCGGTATGGCAGGCCTTTGCGCAGGAACTGGAGGAATATCGCTCCTATACGGATAAAGACGGGGAGAGGCGGACGCAGATTGAAGCGCTGTCGCCGGCGAGCAAGGATCGGTTAAGCCTGACCGAATCCGTCTGTGAAGAGGCCAGAGAGGTGATGGAGTATATCGCGCAGAGGGAGACGGATGATGAGGATGACGAACAGGATGAATCGGAGCTCTGGCGGCCGGTGCAGCGCCACTTTGGAGCTTATGTGCTTTTGCAGTTTCCGGCGGAAGCAGGGATACAGGATAAAGAGAAGGAGGGGCTGTTAAACCGGCTGCGGGAAATGGCGGACCAGGGCATCCTGGCCCTGGTGCTCCCGGAAGACCGGCAGATTTCCCCCGGACTTCTGGCTGTGGAAAACGGGCCGTCCAGACGGGAAAGCTTTGAGGAGGAGGAGCTGGACGGGGGATTGCTTAAGAAGGCATTGACAGCGGAATACTGCCAGGTTTTTCTGGCGCATTTTTGCGATACCAGAGAGAAAGAGCCGGCGTATGAGATGGAGTATGTCCTGATCGGAGAAGCCATTGACGAGACGAATCTGGCGCGGACGGCGGAACGCCTTTTGCTGGTCCGGGAAGGGCTGAATCTGATCCACATCATGGGCGACGCGGAAAAACGGAGCCAGGCGAGAAATCTGGCGGCTTCGATCGTCGGCGCCTCCGGTATGCTTCCGCTTGTTACGATCACCGCATTTCTGATCATGGCGCTCTGGGCGTTCGGCGAGGCGGCGGTGGATGTGCGGACGCTGCTGTCCGGAGGGAAGGTTGCGTTAGTAAAAACAAAGGCAGACTGGAGACTTTCTCTGGAAGCGCTGCTGGAACTGGCTTCGAGCGGAAAACTGCCGGATACGGAGGAAGGAGAAACGGGACTGTCCTATCCGCAATATCTGACCATACTGTTGATGACGGCGCCGCATACGCAGCTGCTTTTCCGGACGATGGATGTGATCGAGATGAACCTTGCGGCAGATCAGCCGGGTTTTTCTCTTTCCGATTGTGCCTATCAGGTGGATATCCTGGCATCCGGCAGTGGAAAACACGTGTATTTTTCTGTCGGATTGTGGAAAAGCCTTATGGGGGAAACGGAAAATGTTTATCCGTTTCAGATCAGTGTGTCGAGAGCCTATTAATGTGGAATGGGAGGTGAATATCCATGCCCTTTTTTCGGAAATTTTCCGGCTGCCGAAAGAACGCTCCTTACGCTGCGCGTTTATTCACTCTCCAAGTACGAATGCCCGGGGACGTTAGTGATGGGAGAACGCGGGAAATGGAAGAAAAGGGGGCCTGGATGTTTTCCTCCGGCGCGCCGTGCGCCGCTTCCGTTTCCGTAGAGGCCGCTTTATCGCTGTCGGTTTTTATCTTTGCCATGGTCTGTATGATGTATCCCTTCCGCATGATGGAGCGTCAGCGGCAGGTGCAGGCGGCGCTGGAATCGGTAAATGAGCGGCTGTGCCAATATGCCTACCTGGAATATATGCTGACGAATGGGGAGGAGCTGCCGAAAGAAGACGGAGACTGGAAAGAGGGGCTGATCCTGGGGCTGGCAGATGACGCGGCCAAAGAAGGGGCAAAGGTGCTGGCGCTGGAGATGTTTAACCAGGAGGGTATGAGCGGTCTGTCCTTTGCCGGGTCATCCTTCAGGGAAGACGGGGAGACCAGTTCCCTTTGCCTTGATTATCAGATGGACATGCCCTTTTCTATCCTTGGTCTTAACGCGCTGCCTTTTTCTTCCGGGAGCATACGCAGAGCGTGGATCGGAAGAGAGGGACGGACGGAAGAAAGCGGAGGCGGAGAGGACAAAAGTCCTGACCAGGTTGTCTACGTAGGAAAGACGTCTAGCCGGTATCACCTTTCCCGCGAGTGCCACTATCTGTCCAATAAGCTTCAGTCGGTGCCGTTTGATGATGTGTCCTCATACCGCAATCAGGATGGAGGAAAGTATTATCCCTGCGCGGTATGCGCCGGAGGGGCGGAAAGCGGGGATACCGTATACATTATGAAGAGCGGGAGCCGGTATCATGCGAATACCCGGTGCACGGCGATCACGTCATATATACGGGCAGTGAGGCTTTCTGAAGTGCAGGATCTGGGGCCCTGTTCGTACTGCGGCCGGTAAGAAAGGAATGGGACGAAGATGAGTTTTCTGGTTTATCTGCTGGCGGCCGCCTGGCAGGATTATCGGTACCGTGCAGTATCGGAAAGGGTGTTTTTGGTTTTCCTCGTCCATTATCTGACGGCCAGGTTTGACCTGTATGTGTGTCAGGCAGATCTGCAGGAGATGCCGGTTTCCCTGTGGTATTACGGAATGCTGCAGGAGGCATCGCCGGTTTCGCTGATCGGCGGGGCTTCCCTGGGCGCCGTGATGATGCTCCTCAGCCGGGTTTCGGGAGGTTCTCTGGGCATGGGCGATGGGATTTTCTTTCTGATTTCCGGTATTTATCTGGGATTTTGGCGGAATTTAATGCTTTTGTGCGCCGCGCTGCTTTTATGCAGCGGGGCCGGGTTATACTGTATCGTTCGCGGCCGCGCGACCGGACGGGACTGCAGGAAAAAGCGTCTGCCCTTTTTGGTCTTTGCGCTGATCCCGGGGATCGTTCTCGCGGTGGGATGATGCCGCACCGGTCAGCCGAGGGAGCCGGACATGCCGGTGGGAAGCCGGGGCAGGAGGGATGACGGGAAGGAGGAAAATGATGTCGATAAAAAGCCAATGGACATTATCTGCCGGAGACCGAAGGATGCATTCCGGAAGCTATACGATCGAGACCGCCTGCGTGATGGCAGTATTTTGCCTGGCGCTGATCATTCTTATCCAGCAGGCCTACCGGATGCATGATGAGACGAAAAGCGGAATGATCCTCCAGGAAGCGGTAGAACGGGCCAGGCATCGGGAGGATGGGGAAGGGGCGGAAGACGATGGGGAGTTTGGCCTGTTCTTTTCCATGGAGAATGTCAGCCTGCAGATGGAAGAGGGAAGCAGCCGGGTGAGAGGCACGATATCGGCAGATGGCAGAAACGGCAGGTGGAGCCTGGAGATCACGGAGAGGAAATATGAGCCGGAAGAGTTTCTGCGGCAGATCGCGGCATTAAAACAGTTGGAGGGGCGAGATGAAGGTAAAGTACAAACGGGAGATGCGGCACAACTACCTGATCCTTGAAGCGACAAAAGAACGGCTGGACAGCTTTGAGATCCGTATGCTGGCGGGCAATGCGATCGACGGTCTCCTCCGTTTCCGCGTAAAGCAGGAGGAGCAGTGCGGATTCTTTTATTATGAAATTACGTCCAGGCAGCCGCTGAGCCGAATGCTTGAGTGCAGGGAGATCCGTCGTGATGAACTGCGCCAGCTGATCTTTGGGATCGGAGAGGCGCTCGGCCGGATGGAAGACTATCTTCTGCAGGAATCGCACGTGCTGCTGGAACCGGAATATATTTATATCGAGCCGGAAACCTTCCGGGTATGGCTGTGCTATGTGCCAGGCTATTCGGGGGATTTCCCGGCGGCAATGGGACGATTGCTGCATTATCTGCTGAAAAAGGCGGATCACCGCGATAACGATACCGTGGTCCTTGCCTATCGCCTGTACCAGGAAAGCCAGAAAGATTACTTTGGCATTGAGGATCTGCTGCGGGCGGTCAGGGAAAGCGGCAGGGAGCCGCGTTCGTTCGCCATCCTGCCGGATGAGCCGGAGCAGGAAGCGGAGGAGGAAGAAGAGATTCGGGAAGATACCACGGAAAAATCGGAGACGGGGGAGCGTTTTCGCGCTCCGTCCCTGCCGGAAAACCGCTACGGCAGCAGCGAGGAGAGCCAGGCCGCGGACGCGGCGGCGGGAAGCAGAGGAAGAGCGGGGCTCCTTTTGCTTATTCCGGCGGTCAGTCTGGCTGGTCTGTGGCTTTTTCGCGGAAAGGAAGGACTTTTGCGATATGGCGTCTGGCTTTGCGTGGGAGAAGCTGCCGTCATGCTTCTTGCCCTGCTGTTTTTAACCGCGCGCTCCGGACATCGAAGCCTGATTGGACAAAGGAAGATGGAAAGCCAGGCCGCGGAAGAAGAACAGTGGCGCATGACGTTTAGCTCAGCGGATGAAGCGGCGGACGGGGAGGGGGGAGAGCAGACAGGCGGCCGGGAGACTGGCGCAGACGATCCGGAAGGCCGGTACACAGAAAGAGAAGAACAGCCCTTTTTGGAGCAGGGAAACGCAAACGAAGGAAATACGGTACTCCTGTCTGAGATGGAGGAGGGCAAGGGCGGTATGCATCTGCTGAAGAGCCTGGATCCTGCGGTGGCGGATATCCCGGTGCCGTATTTCCCGTTCTTTATCGGAAAGCAGGAGGGGATCGTGGACTATGCGCTGCAGAAAGAAACGGTCAGCCGCCTGCATCTTCGGATGGATGAGGACGAGGAGGGCTATTGCATCATGGATCTGAATTCATCAAACGGGACAAGGGTGGGAGAACGGATGCTCGACGCAAACGAATCCTGCAGGCTGAACAGCGGAGATAAGGTGATCATTGCGGATATTGCGTTCGTTTTTTACTG
>CAYRMW010000057.1:0-14460 GCA_964425595.1 uncultured Lachnospiraceae bacterium | reverse complement strand
AGGTTTTATGCGGCCTGCAAGCATTTTTTTATTATTCAACTGTCAAACTCCCGCGCAGCTGACGTCTGTTGACGCCCCTCACCGCAGGCGCCATCGCGCCTCTCCCTGTCACTTTATCGCTGGACATCTCATAAAAAGTATATTATGATATCCCTTGACACGACAGCGAAAGGAGATTCGATCATCATGTACTGCTTCAATAACGATTACAGTGAAGGCGCCCATCCGCAGATCATGAAGGCCATGATCGAGGCCGGCCTGGACCAACATACCGGCTACAGCCTGGACACCCATACAGACCATGCCAAAGAACTGATCAGGAAAGAGATCCGGCGGGAAGATGTGGACATCCATATCCTGGTGGGCGGCACACAGACGAATATGCTCACCATCAGCGCCGCCCTGCGCCCCCATCAGGCTGTCATTTCCGCGGAAACCGGCCATATCCACGTCCATGAGACCGGCGCAGTAGAATCCACCGGCCACAAGGTCCTGACCCAGTATGCGCCGGACGGAAAGCTGACGCCCGAGCTGATCAAGAAGACGCTGGACAGCCATACGGATGAGCATATGGTCCAGCCCAAAATGGTATACATCTCCAATACGACCGAGATCGGCACCCAGTATACCCTGTCGGAGCTGGAGGCGCTTTCCCGCTTCTGCCGCCAGAATGGACTCTACCTCTTCCTGGACGGCGCGCGGCTTGGCGCTGCCCTCACCAGCCCCGTCAATGACCTGACTCTTGCGGATATTGCCCGTCTTACCGACGTATTCTATATCGGCGGCACAAAGAACGGCGCGCTGTTCGGCGAGGCTCTGGTGATCACGCACCCGGATCTTAAACCGGATTTCCGTTATATGATCAAACAGAAGGGCGCCATGCTGGCCAAGGGCTTCCTGCTTGGCATTCAGTTTGAAGAGCTGTTCCAGAACAACCTGTTCTATGACTGCGCTTCCCATGCCAATGCGATGGCGGCCATCTTAAAGAAGACCTTTGAAGACTGCGGGTTTTCCTTCTTTTCCGCGTCTTCTACCAATCAGCAGTTCCCCATCCTGCCCAATGATCTGATCGCCAGGCTGCGCGAATCCTATCAGTTCCAGGATCAGCAGAAGATCGACGAAAACCACACGGCGGTCCGATTCGTCACCTCCTGGGCCACGAAAGAGGAAGCCGTACGGCAGTTCGCAAAAGATTTCCGCAGGCTGGCCGGGGTCTGATCTTGCGCAGGCCGGCCTGACCCGGTTTCCGCAGGCTGGCCGGGGCCGGTTTCCACGGGCTGGCCGAAAGCAGCCCCCGATCCGCAGACAAAAGAGGCAGGCGCTCTGAGATCAATTCCTCAGACCGCCTGCCTCTTTTTCCTGTCCGCGTCTTTGTTGTCCGCGTTGTTTATCTACGCTGCATATTCACTTTGCATCCCGTCATCGTCTTTTGGGAGCCGCACCTCGTCCGGAACCAGACGGCGCCTTAAACCATCGTCCTCATCGTCCGCGTCCTCTTCGGCTGTTCCCGTTTCTTCCGTTTCTGCGGTTTCTGCGCTCTCCGTTTCTTCCGCGCCGGTCTCCTCCGCTTCAGCGGTTTCCGCGGCTTCGCTCTCGGCCTGCGCCTGCTCGCGGATCGTCTCGATGCTGCTTCCGTCGATCATCTCCTGAAGGACCTCTTTTGCCTTCATCAGCTGATTGTCGTCCGCGTCCCCATTGTCGGCGCCATCTTCCGTCTCCGGCGCCTGGTAAGCAATCTCCACGTCTGGTTCAATCCCGATGCCGTGCAGGTCAAACCCGCTTGGGCTGTAGTAATGGGCTGTGGTCAGCTTGATGGCGGAACCGTCGTTCAGGCCGAACACCGTCTGTACGATTCCTTTTCCGAAGGTCGTCGTCCCTACCAGCGCTGCCCTGCCATAATCCTTCATGGCGCCGGAGAAAACCTCGGAAGCGCTGGCCGCGTTGCCATCGATCAGGATCACCACCGGAATGTCTACGCTGTGGCCGTCGCTGCAGTAATAGCTGTCGCCTTCGCCGTTGCGGTCCGCCGTGGATACCAGCAGGGTTTTTCCATTCTCGCTGTAGTCGGTCAGATCATCCGGCAGCATGTAATCCAGCATACTCACCGCCGTGTCCAGGACGCCGCCCGGATTGCCCCGCAGGTCGATGATCAGCCCTTCCATCCCCTGTTCCTCCAGCTCTTCGATCGCGGAAGAAAACTGTGATGTGGTGGTCTCCTCAAACTGGCTGACCGATATGTACCCGAGGTTTCCGTCCTTCATCTCGTACTCGACGGTCTGCACCTCTACCTGGCGGCGCTCCACATCCATCTCCACATAGTCGTCGATGCTCGGGCGGTACATCTTCAGGTGGACTGTCGTCCCTTCCTCGCCCTTGACATACTGGCTCACCAGGATATCCAGATCGATGTCGCCGGTCACTTCCAGATCATCGATCTGGTAGAAGATATCCCCAGCCTGGAGCCCGGCCTCCTCCGCCGGCGTGTTTTTAAAGACTTTCACGATCGAAACCAGGCCGGTGGTCATATTCTTGGAGACCATGGCGCCGATCCCGCAGTACTCTCCGCTGGTTTCCTCCATCAGATCCTGAAACTCCTCCGCGGTATAATAGGTGGAGTACGGGTCATCCAGCCCTTCCATCAGCCCCTTGTAGATGTAATCCTCTACATTTTCCGGATCCTCGTCATAGAGGAAATATTTCTCAATGTATGCCTGGATCAGCTGGAGCTTGGAGGATATCCGGCTCCAGCTAAAGCCCGCTTCACTTTTGCTCTGGACAGCCTGTCCCTGGAGCTGACGGGAGATCACGCCCCCTCCTGCCAGCAGGATCCATACGCCCATCCCGATGATGATCAGCCCGGCCAACGCCGTCACCAACACGCCTGCCAACACGCCTTTCCAAAAGTTGTTTTTATTCTCCAAAGCCTGTCCATCTCCTATCTGTATATTTCTTTGCGGCCGCCCCTTGCGCCGGCCAATCCCTCTCTGCGCGTTTCTTTACGGACGCCGAAACGTCGCCGTCTCTACGGACTTACGTAGTTTAGCGGATTCACATAGCTGCCGTTGCTGCGTATCCCGAAATGCAGATGCGGCCCGGTGGAATATCCGGTTGAACCCACCTTGGCGATCACCTGTCCCTGGGCGACCGACTCCCCCTCGGATACATTCAGAGAGGAGCAGTGCATATATACAGTGAATACGCCGCCGCCATGGCTGAGCATCACGTAATTCCCCGCCGAAGCGCTGTACGTGGCGATCGTCACCACGCCATCCGCCGCCGCGATGATGTCATTCCCCGTGCCGGCGCTGATATCGATTCCCTGATGATTGCTGGACGCGCCCTCCATCGGCGACTCTCTTCCGCCGAAAGTGGAGGTGATCCGGCTGCTGGAAGGGCACGGCCAGATAAAGCTGATGTTGCCGAGGGTCGTCGTTGTATACGAACTGCTCCCGGAAGATTCCGCCTTTTTTCGGGCCTCTTCCTCCGCCTTCTGTATCTCCTCCTCGATCTGCCGGATCTTCGCTTCCTGAGCCGCCAGATCCTGCTCATACGCACTGATCTGATCCTGCGCCGAGGCGATCCGCGCCTCATACTCTTTGAGCTGCTCCTCCTTGGCCGCCAAAAGCTCTTCCACGGAGTTCTGTTTGGCCTGGGTCGACTCCTGAAGGAGGAGAAGTTCCTCCCGCTCGGCCTCAAGCTTCGCCTCATTGTCCGCTATGGTCTGCCTGGTCGCCGCGTATTCATCCAGCATCTGCCGGTCATACTGCGAGATCTGGGCAATGTACTCCACCCGGTTCAAAATCTGCGAAATGCTCTTCGCGCTCAGGATCAGGTCGATAAACGTCGTATCGCCCTTTTCGTACATATATTTGATCCTGAGTTTCATCGATTCATACTGCTCCGCTTCCGTCTCCTGGGCCACGGTCAGCTCCTCCTGGGTAAGAGCGATCTCCTCCTCCTTATCGGTGATCTGGCCTGCCAGCTCCTCCAACTGCGCGCTGATCGCCGTCATCTCCTCATCCAGCTGACGGACGTAATTCTCCGTATCCGTTTTCTGGCTCTCCAGGCTCTTCAGCGTGTCCTCTACCTTTTTCTTCTCTTCTTCAATGACCTCCGTACGCTGCTGCGCTTCTTCCAGCTCTTTTTTCGTCCCATGAACAGGAAAAGAGAGACATAGCAGCCACAGAATACCTGCCGCCGCAAGCCCCCCCTTTAATTTTCTTTTCATTCGCGCATTCACCTCCGGATCTGTCTCCTGTTGTTATACCCGCAGATGCTTCCGGATCGTAAAAAAACTTCCGAAAAAGCCGATGCCGCCGCCCAGGGCCAGCGCCACCGCCGTCATCACCGGCATCATCTCCCTTATGGGCACCGGTGTAAAAATCCCGGTCATGATCACATAGTGCGCGGTCACATAGTCCGCCGCCTTCCGGTACAGAAAAAACACGGCCGTCAGCGGGATCGCCGCACCCACCAGACCGATGAGCAGGCCTTCCACCACAAACGGGGCGCGGATCATATAATTGGTCGCGCCGATCAGCTTCATGATCTCGTTCTCCTGCTTGCGGAAAGCCGCAGCTACCGAGATCGTATTGCTGATCAAAAAGACCGCCACCGCCAGCAGCACGCCGATGATCACGGCAGACACCGCGCCGATGATCCGGTTCAGACTGTTCAGCCCGGCCGCCGCCGCGTTGGAGTAGTTGACCTTGCGGATGCCGTCGAGGGAATCGAGGTAATCTACCATCTCATCCTGCAGGCTGATATCCGTCAGAAAGAGTTCAAAGGAGGCCGAATCGGCCAGCGGATTATCGTCGGCAAACCCTTCCGCCAGCTCCTCCATGTCGCCAAAATACTCGGTCTTAAACGTCTCCCAGGCTTCTTCCGCAGAGATATAATTCAGCTCCGCCACCTCGCTTCTGGCCCCGATCAGCTCTCCGATGGCCAGGATCTCCTCCTCGCTGAGGGATTCGTCAAAGAACACCGTGATCCCCACGGTGGTCTCCGCCTCCGTAGCAAAGTGCTGTACGTTGACGATGATGGCAAAAAAAAGGCAAAACAAAAAAATACACGCGGAAATCGTGGCGGTGGACGCCAGAGAATGCAGAAGATTTCTGCGTATATTGATCAGGCCCTGTTTCAGGCAATATATAAATGTGCTGATTCTCATGTTCCCTGTACCGCCTTCTCGTCACGGACCACCTGCCCCCGGTCCATGGTGATGACGCGCTTTTTCATGGCAGCGACCATCTCCTGGCTGTGGGTCACCACCACCACGGTAGTGCCCTGGCGGTTGATCTCTTCCAGCAGCTTCATGATCTCGCCGGTGTTGTAGCTGTCCAGATTTCCCGTCGGCTCATCCGCAAGCAAAACCTCCGGCCGGTTGATCAGCGCCCTGGCGATCGCCACCCGCTGCTGCTCCCCGCCGGAAAGCTGCGTAGGGTGGACCTTGTACTTGGAGGACAGGCCCACCATCCGAAGCATCCGCGGCACCGATTCCCTGATCGTCCGGTTGGACTCGCCGATGACCCTCTGGGCAAACGCCACATTCTCAAAGACCGTCCTGTCCTTCAGCAGGCGGAAATCCTGGAAAACCACGCCAAGCTTCCTCCGGTACTTCGGGATATAACGCCGGGGCATCTTCTGGAGATCCATATCGTTGACCACGATCCGGCCGGAGGTGGGCTCCGTCTCCTTAAGCAGAAGCTTCAGGAGCGTGGACTTTCCCGATCCGCTCCGGCCGACGATAAAGACAAATTCGCCATCATCAATGGTAATGGATACGTCCTTTAAGGCTTTATTGCCGCTTTTGTAAGTCTTGCTTACTTTCTTGATCTCAATCATACCTTAGTATTCCAGACTCTCCATGTATTTCATGTATTTCACCACCATAAGGGCAATCTTGAACGTAATCGCATCTTCAAAGACGCGAAGATCCAGGCCTGTGCTCTTCTGCAGCTTGTCCAGACGATAGACCAGCGTATTCCGGTGGATATAAAGCTGTCTGGATGTTTCGGATACGTTCAGGCTGTTTTCGAAGAATTTGTTGATGGTCGTCAGCGTCTCCTCATCGAAATCATCCGGCGATTTATTGTCAAAGATCTCCTTAATAAACATCCGGCACAGCGGAAGGGGCAGCTGATAGATCAGCCGGCCGATCCCCAAGTGGGAGTAGGCGATCACATTTTTATTGCTGTAAAAGATCTTCCCTACATCCAGGGCCATCTTCGCTTCCTTGTAGGAGCGGGAAACCTCCTTGATCTCGCTGACGATCGTGCCGAAAGCCACATGCACCTTCGTCATGGCCTCGGTATTCAGCATATCCAGGATCGTGCTGGCCGTCTTCTCCAGATCCTCATAGGTCTCGCCCTGCTTCACTTCCTTCACCAGGATGATGTTCTTCTCATCGACGGCAGTGATAAAGTCCCTGGTCTTTGCTGCGAACAGGCTGCGGACCGTCTCCAGGGCATTAACATCTTTCTCATGATGCGTCTCGATCAGGAAGACCACCCGCCTGACATTCGTCTCGATATGCAGCTTCTTGGCGCGGTTGTAAATGTCCACCAGAAGCATATTGTCCAAGAGCAGGTTTTTGATGAAGTTATCCTTGTCGAAGCGCTCCTTATACGCCACCAGCAGATTCTGAATCTGGAAGGCAGCAAGCTTTCCTACCATATATACGTCGTCGCTGCCGCCCCTGGCCAGCAGGATATATTCCAACTGATGTTCGTCGAATACTTTAAAAAACTGATAACCCTGAATAACCTGGCTGTCTGCCGGAGAGTCCACAAAGGCTAGGATAGAGTTTTCATATTGCTCGGCATCATTGAACGTAGTAGCCAGAACCTTGCCCTCGGTATCACAGATACACAGATCGATCCTGGTTATCCCCTTCAAGCCTTCGATGGTTGTCTGAAGGATTTGGTTTGAAATCATGGCAATTCTCTCCTTTTTCTGTTTTTCCGCGATAATTGGGAACTGTCGCAAAATTTACCTGGTTATATCTTAATGCAAATACATAAAAAAAGCAAGCGAGTATGCCACTCGCCTGCCTGAAATTTAATACTTTTTCAACGCGCTCCGGAACTAGTTTACAACTACGTTCTCGGTATCCTTGTCGAAGATGTGGATCTTGGTCAGATCCATCGCCAGCTTGACGGTATCGCCGGGTCTCGCAGTGGTGCGCGGATTCACACGCGCCGTGCAGTTCGTATCATTGATGTCGAAGTACAGATAAACCTCAGCACCTAACAGTTCGTATACACGGATAGTCGCGCTGAACACAGCCTTCGGATTCGCGGCCACCCATGCTTCCTCATCATGCAGATCCTCGGGACGGATACCCATGGTAACGGTCTTTCCTACATAGCCTGCACTCTCCAGCTTCTTTGCCTTGTCAGCGGGAAGCGCGATGGTGTTCCCGTCAAAGGTCAGGGTGACGTCGGAACCGCTCTTGGCTACGCTGGCGTCTACCAGGTTCATCTGCGGAGCGCCGATGAATCCGGCAACGAACTTGTTGCAGGGCTTGTCATATAAGTTCTGCGGCGTATCTACCTGCTGAACGATGCCGTCCTTCATAACAACGATGCGGCTTCCCAGCGTCATAGCCTCGGTCTGGTCATGGGTTACGTAAATGATCGTAGCCTCCAGTCTCTGATGCAGCTTGGAGATCTCGATTCTCATCTGGCCTCTCAGCTTGGCATCCAGGTTGGACAGCGGCTCATCCATCAGGAACACCTTGGGATTACGTACGATCGCACGGCCCATAGCAACACGCTGTCTCTGGCCGCCGGACAGAGCCTTCGGTTTTCTGTCTAATAAGTGGGACAGGTCAAGAATCCTGGCTGCTTCCTGAACCAGCTTATCGATCTCTGCCTTCGGAGTCTTTCTCAGCTTCAGACCAAATGCCATATTGTCGTATACGGTCATATGGGGATACAGAGCGTAGTTCTGGAATACCATGGCGATATCACGGTCCTTGGGCTCTACATCGTTGACCAGCTTGCCGTCGATGTACAGCTCACCGGAGGTGATGTCCTCCAGGCCGGCGATCATACGCAGGGTAGTAGACTTGCCGCATCCGGACGGTCCTACAAAGATGACGAACTCCTTGTCTGCAATCTCCAGGTTAAAGTCCTTAACCGCAACGAAGCCGTTAGGATACTTCTTCTCGATGTGTCGTAAAGATAAGCTTGCCATTACAAATCCTCCTGCTTTTCTGAAAAAGGTTTAGTCTTTTGTGTGATCTGAAGCCGGCCGGCGGAGGCCAACCGCTCTTCCTGTCTTTTGTAATGATACTAAAAAATCCATTTCCCTGCTATCCTTGAAATAACCAAAAAGAAAATTTTCTTTTTGGCTAATCTGTATATTCAAAAGAAAAAATATCGGAAATGTCAAATCTCAGCAAAAAAATCTCGGACGAACTTGTCAATATTCGATAAAGCCCTCGCCCAGCACCTCCCGCACATCGCTGACAATGACGAACGCCTTCCTGTCCAGCTCTCTGACGAGTTCCTTGATGCAGCTGATCTCCTTTTTCGAGACCACGCAGCAGAGCATCTGGCGTCTGGCGCCGGAATACATGCCGGTGGAATCCAGACCGGTGACGCCCCGGCCCATCGTTTCCATCACCGCCTTCGCGATCTTCTCGTGTTCATCCGAGATGATGTAGACCATCTTGGAGAAATGCAGGCCTTCCAGCATTCCGTCCGACACCTTGGCCACGGCATAGATGGCGATCAGGGCGTACAGCGCCGTCTGGATGCCGAAGATCGCCACGCCGGCCAGAACGATCAGCGCGTCCAGCACCTGCATGATCTGCGGGATCGTATACTGCGGAAGCTTCTTCTGCAGGAGCGCCGCCAGCATATCCGTGCCCCCGGTGGTAGCCTGCGCCAGGAAGACCATCCCCGTGCCTACCCCGCTGATGAGGCCGCCGAACAGTGCGATGAGAAGCATGTCCCCGCCGGGGATCAAAATCTGCTCCGGGATCACATACAGCGACAAAGAGAGCGTCACGGTGGCGATTAAGGTCCGCTTGATGAACCGCCAGCCCTGCAGCTTCCATGCCGCGAGAAAAAGCGGAATGTTCAGCACCGTATTGGTCAGCCAGAGCGGGATCCGGGCAAGCTCCTTCATCACGATGGCCAGGCCGGAAGTCCCTCCCGTCACCAGATTCGCCGGGTCATAAATATTTTTGATGGCATAGCCCATGATCATCGAACCGGCAATGATCATGACGTAATCCACCGCAGCGATCCTCCTCTTCAACGTCACGCCCTCCTCTCCTTCCATGATCCTCCCCGTCCGCGCGGACGCCAGCCGGCTTTCCGACGGAAAAGAAAGAAGCCCGTCTCCGGGCCTCCCGCGCCGCCGTGCAGCCGATCTATCGTTTTCTTGCCAGAATATTGATCCATTGAATGTTGGAATGCCCGGAGCGCACATCCTGGGTCACCCACTCCTTCAAAACGGTGAAAAGACCGTCCCCTTCCACTAAAGAGCGCAGCTCCTTTTCTGAATAACAGCTGAAATAGCGTTCTCCCTGAAAGCCCTCAAAATCACCCAGGCGCATGGACAGATAAAAGATCCCGTCCTCGGTCAGGGCTTTGGCTACCTTCCGGAAAATGTCCGGCACCTCCTCCTTGGGGATATGCACAAACGCGCCGCAGGCCCACACGCCGTCAAAAGCGCCGTCGAAGGTCATCTCCTCGTACGTCATCTGCAGCACGTCCAGCCCGGTATGGACTTCCGCCAGACGGCACATCTCCTCGGAACCGTCCAGAGGGGTCACATCGTAGCCCAGGTCGTAAAACGTCAGGCTGTCGCGGCCGGAACCGCATCCCATATCCAGGATCGTGTCGCCCTCCTCCAGAAGATCCAGGAACGGTCCGGTGAGCGCGTCCATATTCTGATCGACCGTATCCTCAAAAACTTTCGCCGCGTACTTATTATAATAGTCTATCGGGTCCACTTCTTCCTCCTATAATCGCTCAATGGTTGTTTCCGTGATCCGGATCCTTCCGTCCTTCAGCAGCCGTCCGACCGCCCGCTTGAACGCGTTCTTGCTCATCTTAAATTCTTTCCGGATCAGCTCCGGGCTGGCTTTGTCGTTGAAAGGCAGAACGCCGCCCAGACGCTCCAGCGCCTGCAGCACCGTCTCCGCGTCCTCGTTCATCTGCAGCCAGGCTTTTTTTCTCAAGCTCAGGTCCAGCTTGCCGTCCTCCCTGACCTTGATCACTCTGCACTCCACCTGATCGCCTTCGCTGACATCGCCGAACAGTTCTTTTTTCGGAATCAACCCGTAATATTTATAATCCACAGCCACAAATGCGCCGAGATTATCATTGACCTCATAGACCCAGCCCCGCACCAGATCGTCCTCGTGGTAGGGGGAGAGATTGCTCATATGGGAATATACCTTCATGGTCGCAGCCAGGCGCCTGCTCTTATCCACATAAAGCGCGACCAGGCATCGCTCCCCCCGGCTGACCGGATGGCTCTGCTCTTTAAATGGAAGAAGAAGGTCCTTTTCCAGTCCCATGTCCAGAAAGGCGCCGATCCGGGAAACATCCTTGACCTCCAGAACACCACACTCTCCTACCTGCAGTTTCGGGACCCCTGTTGTCGCGATGAGCCGGTCCTCCGAGTCTTTGTAGATGAACACCCGGAGCCGGTCCCCCGCCTTCGTGCCCTGCGGGACCTGCTTGCGGGGAAGGAGCACGCTCTCGCTGCTGGCCGCCTCCTCAGCCAGATAAACGCCGAACTCCTTAAGCCGAACCACTTTCAGCTCCTGCACTTTGCCTAATTCAATCATTCCTCGTCCTCATTTCTCCTCTCGTCTTCCATCTGCTCCATCCAAACAGCCGCGCAAAGTTCCTGCCGGTCATTGTACAGCACGACCGTCGTCTCTTTCCCCTTCCAGCTGATCCCGGGATAAAGCACATCGCCCAGGGCCGCAGCCTTCTTGTAATCCACATGCAGCTGGCGTACCGGCCCGGTCAGGCCTGCCGCTTCACGGGCAATCTCCACATACTGGGCATTATTGACATGATGGTTGGTGTCGATCTGATGACGGGCGATGACCACCGGACGGCCCTGCTCACACGCCGGCGGGATCGCTACTCTTCCGGCTGCCTCCATGGGCAGCCTCGGAAGCGGCTCGCCGTAAGGCGCCAGATCTTCCGGCCGGACCCTGCGCGCCATGCCGGTATCCAGGTCAAAAAGAAACCACCGGGAATCCGCTTCCACCAGCCGTTTCCCCAGCTCGTCTTCCATAATAAAATTGCGGTACCCGTAAATCCCCTTCTGCCCATAGTGCCAGGTACCGACCGTCACCCGCTCTCCCTGCCGGGGATAGCGCATCATGCGAAGCCGCCAGGCAGACAGCATCCACGCCCTGCGGTTCTCCTTAAGGTAGGCCACGCCCACGCCTCTGTCTTCCGAATGAAAAATGCTGCAGTCCTGCAGGTAATTGATTATCCCGGTTAATGTCAGGCAGCCGTCTTCTCCCGTCTCACTGTAGCGGATCCGGCCTCCAAACTGATACATCCCATCGCCTCCAGACTGCTTAAAATCAGTATCATTATATATGATTCATCCTGGATTGTCCAGTAAAGATATGACCCGCTCCCTTTACTTTCCCCCCTTTTTTTGCTATGCTTACCGTAAATGCCCGCCGCCGGAGAGCGGCCCTGGGGCCGGGGTGCCTAAGGGCATTCCAGGCTTTCGCGGGGCACCCGGCGCGCCGGCCGGCGGCGCGTCCGGCCTGCCCGGAAAAGAAATGGAGATAACCATGAAGCAGAAACGCAGTTTAAAATCAATCGTATACCAGGAAACGCTGGATGGAATCATCCGCGGAGAGTACAAAGCCAACCAGATCATCAACGAGCAGGAACTGGTGGAGAAATTCGGGTTCAGCAAAGCGCCGATCCGTGAGGCGCTCCTGTCTTTATGCAATGAAGGCGTCCTTCACAACATCCCCCGCTACGGCTATGAGGTGGTCCGTCTGACCACCGAGGATGCGGCCTTTATCCTGCGCTACCGCTTCCATCTGGAAGGCGGTTTCCTGAAGGACAGCTACCGGCAGATCGGCGAGGAACAGCTGGCTGAGCTGGCCCGCCTGGACGATCTATGCAACGAACCTTCCGACGACATGTGGGCGCACTGGGAGCATAACACACAGTTTCACCTGGCGCTGCTTGCCCTTGCCGGAAATGAATATGCCTGCCGGGAACTGCAGCGCTCCATGAACATCCTGAAGCGCGCTTATGCGCAGATTTACTGGAACCGCTGGAGCAAGCTCTATCACCTTACCGATATGCGCTACCATAGGCAGATCCTTGCCTGCATCCGAAAAAAAGACATTGAGGAAGCCCTCCGCTACCTGGAGCTGGATTTGAAGGATTTTGGCTGTATGTAGCTTGACAATCTGTCCCTTATCGCATAAACTTATTGTACAAATCCCGTAACTGTACACTGCAGTCCAAACAATTCCCCGAAAACCTGCCGCCGGCGCGAGCAGGCTTGCCCGGGCATTGGACGGCGGAAGATTCGGAAAGGAGCAGGATAGAATGATGAGAAAGTTGACGAGAGCTTTTGCTGCCCTTGGAATGGCTGCGGCTTTGACGGCCGGCTCTGCCCTGGTCAGCTACGCGGGGACATGGCAGCTGGATTCGGTGGGCTGGTGGTACCAGACCGACGGTGGAAGCTATCTGCAGGATACCTTCTTCACGGACGTCGACGGCAATACTTACTATTTCACCGGAAGGGGCTATATGGTGACCGGCTGGAAGCAGATCAAAAACGAATGGTACTACTTCGATGAGAGCGGCGCCATGCAGAAGGACACCATCATCGACGGCATCTATTATGTCGATGCCAACGGTGTATGGGTCGAATAAACCGGAAGAAGGGGACCGGGATCTCGCCTGCGGGCAAGATCCCGGTCCCCTTCTTCCGGTTACATCTCGTGTACGTCTACCCGGTCGATCATGATGTTCAGAATCTCCGTATCGGTGCGCTTCATGCCGACACGCCCGATGTAGCCCATGCTTTTAATGGTGTCCTCCAGATCTTCCTGGATGATCCCCTCGCCGGGCTGGAAGGACAGATGCTTCATCGCCATGTAGTGAGCCAGGATAGCCGCATCAACCGCCGACGCGATCTTCGCGGCGCAGGAAGACTTCGCCCCGTCGCAGACGATCCCGCCCACGTTGCCGATGGTGTTGATGATCGTCAGCCCCACTTCTTCATAAGTGCCGCCCCGCAGGTAAGTGATGGCTGCTCCGGCGCCGCAGGCTGCGCTGACCGCGCCGCAGTAGGCGGACAGGCTTCCGATATACTTTTTCTGATGAATGGAGACAAGATTGGCCACGACCAGCGCCCGGTACAGCTGCTCCCGGGTGGCTTCATATTCTTTCGCATATTCGATCACCGGCAGGCTCACCGTCATACCCTGGTTCCCGCTTCCGGAATTGATGACGACCGGAAGCGCGCATCCGCCCATCCTGGCATCCGACCCGGCCGCGGCCCTGGCCCGCGCCCTGGTGCGCACATCATTCCCAAACACATCCAGCAGCGTCCGCCCGACCTGCGCGCCGTAGGGATGGATCACACCTTCCCGGCTGATGGCCGTGTTCTTTTCAATCTGGTCGCGGATCACTTCTTCGATGTCTCCGATCGCCACGGTATCGGCAAAAGTCAGGATATCGCGCACGTTCAGCAGGGACTTATCGCCCTTTTCCTCCGCACTGTCGATGACCTTATGTGTATAGATCACTTCCCCGTCCCGGACGATCCTGGTGATCAGGGTATGGCGGTTGATGATGGTCACCTCCGCACTGTGTCCGGCGGCAAACACCTTCGCCACGATGTACAGATTCTCTACCCCTTCCTGCAGGGTACAGCGGCAGAAGCCGTTTCTGACCAGCTCTTTCGTCTTTTCCACATCTTCCGGCGTGACCCCTTCCAGAACCTCAAGTTCCCGCGACGCGTCTCCGCCCACCACGCCGAGGGTTGCAGCCACATCGATCCCCCTGAGCCCATTGGAATTCGGCACCGTCACGCCCATCACGTTCTTGATGATATTTCCGCTGCAGCACATTTCCATGGACTCCGGCATCTGTCCCAGCACTTCCCTGGCCTTCGCCGCGCCGTAGGCGATCGCGATCGGCTCCGTGCACCCCAGTGCCGGAACCAGCTCATCCTTCAGGATCATCACAAAATTATCGTATACCTTTTTATCCAGCTTTTTTTTCATACGCCTTTCTCCTCCGCATCTTCTGCCCTGACGCCCATGCCCGTGGACATCGATCTGCCGTTCCTTACGCTCCGCTTATCCGCCACTATTCATATTATTAATCATATCAGCATTGCACTCGTCTGTCAATACGCGCCCCCGGCAGGCGCAGTCAAGACCACCCGCTTAGCGGGTGGCTTGTTCTGCCCCTAGAAGGGGCTGTT
>CAYRMW010000056.1:0-14533 GCA_964425595.1 uncultured Lachnospiraceae bacterium | reverse complement strand
AGAGATGAAGAAAAAGGAGAAAAGATTTTCTGTTTTTTTATGGAGGATTATGGTAAAATAAAGACAAGAGCAAGAGGAACTGGCGCTGAGCCGGACAGAGAAGAGGGGGGATTGACGCGATGGAGAAAAATCATTTTATCATTACGATCGGAAGGCAGTATGGCAGCGGCGGGCGCATCACCGGGCGTATGCTGGCAGAGGAGCTCGGTATCCATTTTTATGATGAGGAGATCCTCAGGATGACTTCGGAGACCAGCGCCATCGGCGAGCAGTATTTTCGACTGGCGGATGAGAAAGCGGGGAACAATCTTCTGTTCCGCATCGTGAAGGAGATGAAGCCGGATCTCTACCTCCCAAAGACGGCGGGAAATCTGACCGCTCCGGAGAACCTGTTCCGCTTCCAGTCGGAAGTGATCCGGAAGCTGGCGGCCGAGGAGACCTGCGTTATTGTCGGCCGGTGCGCGGACTACATCCTGGAGCAGGAAAATCTGGATAAGCTGATCCGGATCTTTGTGTATGCCAATATGGATACGCGTGTGCGCCGGGTGATGGATGTGGATCAGGTGGATGAGAAGGAGGCGTTAAAGCGGATCAAACGCATCGACAGGGAGCGCCGGGAGTACCATCGCTATTTTGCCGGTAGGAACTGGATGGACATGGAGCATTATGACCTGCCCATCAACAGCAGCCGCCTGGAGTTTTCGCAGATGGTGGTCCTGATCAAGGATTACATCCGGCTGAAGGGGTTTACCTGGAAAGGATTATAGATCATAGAAGGGAAGAGCAGAAGCGCCGGAAAATCAGCCGGCGCTTCCGGGTCACCGTTAAAACGGCCGGCATCCGTCAGTGGAAAAACGGATGCCGGCCGTTTGCCGGTGGTGCCGCCGGCAGATCAGGCACTGCCTGCCAGTTTTTTCAGGTCCTCGTAAAACTGCGGGTAGGAGATCTTCACGCATTCCGCGCCGCGGATTTCGGTTTCTGTATCGGCGCACAGGCCGGCTATGGCGAAGGTCATGGCGATCCGATGATCCATGTGGCTGTCGATGACCGCGCCGTGAAGGGGCGTGCCGCCACGGATGATCATGCCGTCTTCGGTTTCCTGAACCTGCGCACCCATGGCGGCGAGTCCCTCGGCCATGACGTTTAAGCGATTGGATTCCTTTACCTTGAGTTCCGCAGCGTCGCGGATCACGGTTTCGCCTTCGGCAAAGCAGGCGGTCAGGGCGAGAATAGGGATCTCATCGATCAGCGTGGGGATCACCCCGCCTTCGATGCAGGTCGCGTGCAGGCGGCTGGTGCGGACCAGAAGATCGGCGGCCGGTTCGCCGGAAAGGGAATGCCGGCTGACGATAGTGATATCCGCCCCCATCTCCCGCAGGACGGTCAGGATGCCGCTCCGCGTGGGATTGATGCCCACGTTGCGGATCAGGATCTCCGAATCCGGAATGAGCAGCCCGGCGGCCAGAAAGAAGGCGGCGGAGGAGATATCGCCGGGAACCTTTACCGGGCAGGCATAAAGCTCTTTTGCCGGCCGGATGATGGCGGTGGTGCCTTCCGTCCGCACATCGGCGCCGAAATGCGAGAGCATCAGTTCGGAATGGTTCCTGGACAGGAATGGCTCGGTTACGCGCGTCTCGCCTTCCGCATAAAGTCCGGCCAGAAGGATGGCGGATTTGACCTGGGCCGAGGCGACCGGTGACTGATAGTGGATGCCGTGAAGGGGACTGCCCTGGATGATGAGCGGCGCGCAGCCGTTTCCGGCGGCGCTTTTGATCTGCGCGCCCATCCGGGTCAGCGGGATCAGGATCCGGTTCATGGGACGCTTCCGGATGGAGGCGTCGCCGGTTATGGATGAATCGAACGTCTGCGCGCAGAGGATGCCGGAAAGAAGCCTTGTGGTCGTGCCGCTGTTTCCGCAGTCGAGGATCGCGTCCGGCTTTTTCAGGCCGTACATACCGGCGCCTTTGACCAGCACGCGGCTGCCCAGGTTCTCGATTTCCACCCCCATCTTCCGGAAACAGGAGATGGTGGAAAGGCAGTCGGCGCTCTGGAGAAATCCGGAGATTTCCGTGGTTCCTTTCGCGATAGCGCCGAACATAACGCCGCGATGGGAAATGGACTTATCTCCGGGAACGGTAAGCTCTCCGCGAAGATGGGAAATTCGGGAAAATTTCATCGTAATACATCCTTTCTATGCCTATGGACGGAGCTCGTAATGGTACTGCTCCAGCCGCGCGCGCGCGGTTTCCATGGCTTCTTTTTCGTAGAATGTGATCCGCAGGGCCCCCTCGCCCTGCTCGCGGTTATTGTTGATGCCGATGTTTTTGATGTTGATGCCTTTGGCTGCCAGGATCACCGCGATCGTGGAGATCGCGCCCGCTTCATCTACGACGTCCACGGAGAAGGAGTAGTCGGGAGCAAGAGAGCCTTTCGCCCGGCTGGTAAAGGAGTTGCGGTAGTCCCTGGCGCTTTCGAACATCCCGTAAAGCGCCGGGTGGCTGGCGGAACGGATATCTTCCAGGATCCCCGACAGGGATTGGATGTAGCGCTCCAGGATCCGGGCGATCGGCTCCTGATTGGTGACGCAGATCTGCTCCCACATTTCCGGTGAGGAGGAGGCGATCCGCGTGATGTCCTTAAATCCTCCTGCCGCCACCTGCTTCATGGTGCCGTTGGGATCGTCGGAATCCCGTACCAGGTTGACCAGACTGGAAGCGACGATATGCGGGAGATGGCTGGTGGCCGCAACGACATGATCGTGTTCGCGGTAATCCAAAAGCATGGGAATGGCGCCGATGGCCCGGGCGATGGCGGTAAGCCGCCGGCACAGGGGATCATCTGCGTCCTCCGGGCGCACGGCGGCGCCCGGATCCAGACCAGCGGCCGGAGTGATGATGTAGAAGGCGTTTTCCAGCAGATGATCGGAGGAATGTTCATATCCGGTTTTCTCGGACCCGGCCATCGGGTGGCCGCCGGCAAAGGATTTTTCCAGTCCGAGCCGGAGCACTTCCTGGTGGATGCTGGTTTTGGTGCTTCCCACATCGGTGATGAAGGCGCCTTCCTTAAGGAACGGCTTTAACGCGGCCAGATAACCGGCATTATACTCTACCGGCGTGCAAAGGAAGATGACATCGCACCGGGAAAGCTCCGGCCCGATGCCGTCCAGTATCACGTCCACGATCCCGTCCTGCCTCGCCTGTTCCAGGCGGGAGCGGGTGCGCATATATGCCATGATCTCAATGGCCGGATCAAACCGTTTCAGGCCTCTGGCGATGGAACCGCCGATCAGACCAAGGCCGATAAAGCCGATGGTTTTTTCGTTCATGTGCTGTTCCCTCCTTACTCAACCGTATCCGGGCTTAACCGAGTTTGCGCCCTGCCAGCTGGGCATAAGGCTTCAGGTTTGCCATCAGCTGATCAAACTGCGCAAAGGTCAGGGACTGGGGACCGTCCGAAAGGGCGCAGGGAGGGCAGGGATGGACTTCGATCATCAGGCCGTCCGCGCCGACTGCCGACGCTGCTTTGGATAATGGCTCCACGTATGCGCGGATCCCGGTGGCATGGCTGGGATCGACGATGACCGGAAGATGGCTTTTGGCGCGGATGACCGGGACAGCGCTGATGTCAAGGGTATTGCGCGTGGCTGTCTCATAGGTACGGATGCCCCGTTCACAGAGGACGATATGGGGGTTGCCTTCGGAGATGATGTACTCTGCCGCGTTCAGCCATTCGTCTACGGTGGCCGCAAGGCCGCGCTTTAACATCACGGGAAGGCCGGAACGGCCCACTTCCTTTAACAGTTCAAAATTCTGCATATTCCGCGCGCCGATCTGCAGCATATCGACGTATCTGGCTGCCATGGACAGGGCGCGCAGGCTGGTCACCTCGCAGATCGTGGCAAGACCGGTCGTGCGTCCGGCCTCTTCCATGTAGCGCAGGCCTTCTTCTTCCAGCCCCTGGAAAGAATAGGGGGAGGTCCTGGGCTTAAACGCCCCGCCTCGGAGGATGGATGCTCCGGCTTTTTTCACTTCTTCCGCGCACGAGAGGAGCTGGTCGTGGTTTTCGATGGCGCAGGGGCCGGCCATCACCGTAAAGGTGCCGGGACCGATCGTGGTGTTCTTCACCGGAATCACCGAGTCTTCCGGATGGAACTTTTTATTGACCAGTTTATAGGATTCCGTAACCTGGACGATCTTATCCACGCCTTCAGAGATTTCCAGATTGGTTCCCCGCAGCTTGCTTTTATCGCCTACCACGCCGACGATGGTAACCTCATCGCCTTTGGAAAGATGGACCTGGAGGCCTTTGGACCGGATCATGTCCGTGACCTTCTCGATGGCCTGGGCAGTGGCATTTGGCTTCATGATAATGATCATACTATGTTCCTCGTCTTTCTGTAGAGATAGATAAAATCTGCATCTCATTCTAAGATAGATCAAAAAGAATGTCAATGCTTTTACGCGTTGAATTTCAGCAGTTTAAAGCGGATTAGTGCCGGCGCGCGCAAAGACCGGGATTCCGTCTGGTTTTCTTGAGAAAAAGAGGATATTGACCGGGAAGTGTCTGGAAACTATTCAGGTTATTTTGAAATAATATGTTAAATTCATGCAATTTTGCTTGTAAAAAAAAGCGTTTTTTAGTACAATAGCCTCATGGACTAAATACGAGGTTACAGGAGGAATGTATATGAACGTTTATGGAACCAGTCAGATCCGCAACGTGGTGCTTCTGGGCCATGGCGGCGCAGGCAAGACGACGGTTGCGGAAGCGATGGCGTTGGTTGCCGGAGTTACGAAGAGGATGGGAAAGGTAACGGACGGGAACACCATCAGCGATTACGATAAGGAAGAGATCAAGAGACAGTTTTCGATTTCCACCTCTCTGATCCCGCTGGAGTACGAGGGCGACCACGGACCGATGAAGATCAACCTTCTGGATACGCCCGGATTCTTTGATTTTGTGGGCGAGGTAGAGGAGGCTGTCAGCGTGGCCGACGCCGCCATCATCGTGGTAAACTGCAAGGCAGGGATCGAAGTGGGGACGGAGAAAGCCTGGGAGCTTTGCGAAAAGCTGAATCTCCCCCGCCTGATCTTTGTTACCAATATGGATGACGACCATGCCAGCTACCGTGAACTGGTGCTTAAGCTGGAGACCCGTTTCGGACGCAAGATCGCGCCGTTCCAGCTGCCGATTCGTGAGAATGAAAAATTTGTTGGTTTTGTAAACGTTGTAAAGATGGGCGGACGCCGCTTTACCCATCTGAGTGACTATGAAGAGTGCCCCATTCCGGAGTACGTGCAGAAGAATCTGGGCATTGCCCGGGAGGCGTTAATGGAGGCCGTGGCGGAGACCAGCGAGGAGTATATGGAGCGCTACTTCTCCGGCGATGAATTTACCGTGGAAGAGATCCAGCAGGCGCTTCGCAGCCACGTCATCGACGGCAGCATCGTTCCCGTGATGATGGGTTCCGGCATCAACTGCCAGGGCTTTAAGGTGCTGATGCAGGTCATTGACCGGTACTTCCCGTCTCCGGACCGCTTTGAGTGCGTGGGTGTGGATGTTTCCACCGGCGAGCGCTTCACCGCGAAGTATAACGATGACGTGTCCCTGTCCGCCAGAGTATTTAAGACCATCGTGGATCCGTTTATCGGCAAGTATTCGCTGATGAAGATCTGTACCGGAACCTTAAAGCCGGATTCGATCATTTATAACGTTAATAAGGAAGCGGAAGAGAAGATCGGCAGGATCTATCTGCTGCGCGGAAAGGAGCAGATCGAAGTCTCGGAGTTAAGGGCCGGCGATATCGGCGCGGTGGCGAAGCTTTCCGTAACCCAGACCGGAGATACCATCGCTCTGCGGAGCGCGCCGATCGTTTATCATAAACCGGTGATCTCCAAACCCTACACCTATATGGCCTATAAGGCGGTGAATAAGGGAGACGACGACAAGGTATCCTCCGCGCTGGCGAAGCTGATGGAAGAGGATCTGACCTTAAAGACGGTCAATGACGCCGAGAACCGCCAGTCCCTGATCTACGGCATCGGCGATCAGCAGCTGGACGTAGTCGTGAGCAAGCTGCAGAACCGCTACAAAGTCGAGATCACCCTGGAGAAGCCGAAATTTGCCTTCCGGGAGACCATTAAGAAGAAAGTGAAAGTTCAGGGCAAGCATAAAAAGCAGTCCGGCGGCCACGGTCAGTATGGAGACGTGATCATGGAATTCGAGCCATCCGGCGATCTGGAGAAGCCCTTTGTGTTTGAGGAGAAGGTATTCGGCGGTTCCGTGCCGAAGAATTACTTCCCTGCAGTGGAGAAGGGGCTTCAGGAAGCGGTCCAGAAGGGACCGCTGGCCGGTTATCCTGTCGTAGGGGTGAAGGCGACGCTTCTGGACGGCTCATACCATCCGGTGGATTCTTCGGAGATGGCCTTTAAGCTGGCGACGCATATTGCGTTTAAAAAGGGCATCATGGAGGCCGGCCCGGTGCTTCTAGAGCCGATCGCTTCCCTGAAGGTGACCGTTCCGGACAAGTATACCGGCGATGTGATGGGCGATCTGAACCGGAGAAGGGGACGCGTCCTTGGGATGAATTCCGATCATCATGGAAAGCAGATCATCGAGGCAGATGTGCCCATGTCCGAGCTTTTCGGCTATAATACGGACCTTCGTTCGATGACCGGCGGCATCGGCATGTACGAATACGAGTTTGCGAGATACGAGCAGACCCCGGGCGATGTGCAGAAGAAGGAAGTGGAAGCAAGAGCGGCCAGGGATGACGATTGATCGGTAAGCCTGCGGAAGGGGGACTTGTTTTTGCGTGATTTTCATCAGGAACGGCAGGTTCAGGAGGATCTGCGTGCGGACCGGCGGCACTTTTCCCGGATCGGGGCGGGGTTTCTGCTCTACAATCTTCTGGCGACGTTTTTTTTGATGGTCGCGCTGATGCTGGTGCAGCTGAGCGGATGGAATTATCTGCCCTATGCCACAGAGGTGAGCCGGGTACTCAGTTTTGCCTGCATGTATTTGCTGGCGTTCCCCATCACAGCCGCTTATTTTCGGACGGTCCCCCGATTCGGCCAGGTACGGAATGAACGGTGGGAGCTGTCCGCCTGGGCGGTGGTCTTCCTGATCGGGGTGGCCCTGACCTATCTGGGGAATATCGCGGGAAACCTGGTGACCGGTTTTTTCGATGTCCGTTCGGAGAGTTATCAGGGACTGGTCGATATGATCTGGGACGGCAGTATGGCGTTCACCGTCCTGACCGTTGTGATCGGGGCGCCGGTTGTGGAGGAGCTGCTGTTTCGTAAGTTCCTGGTCGACCGGGTGATCGGCTACGGAGAGAGATATGCCGTTCTCCTGTCCGGCGCGGTGTTTGCTGTTATGCACGGGAACCTGAATCAGTTTTTCTACGCTTTTGCCCTTGGGAGCCTTTTTGCTTACATCTATTGTAAGACGGGCAGGATCCGTAACACGATCCTCTTCCATATGCTGATCAACTTCAGCGGCGGGGTGATCGTCCCTCTCCTGATGAAGGGGATGGGCGATCTCGCGAACATCGATTACCTGCAGATCGCAAAGATCCCCTGGCTCTTTCAGCAGGAGCCGGTGCAGGCTCTGTGTCTGCTTTTGGCTGCAGGATACAGTATGGCGCAGTTTCTGGCGGCGTTGGTCGGCCTGATCCTGCTTGCCCTGTTTAAAAAATACATCTGCTTTTACCCCGGCATCCGGCGGCTTTCCGCGGGACAGCTGGTTTATGTGACGCTGGCTAATGCAGGGATGCTTGTTTTTCTGCTTCTCTGTCTGCTGTCTTTCTCATCCTGACGCAGGCCTGCGGTCACCAGAAATAACTTGACAGCCTCTGCTTCGTGTGCTAAATTTACTGATAGCTTAAACGCAGAGACTGGGAACGCACCCGCGCGGCTTTACCGCGTATGACGAAACAGCACTGCGCGAGGAGATAGGACCCTGCGTCCCTGGCCTTTTTCAGGGCCCGGTGATGCAGGGTTTCGCTGTACGCGGTATCCGGGAAACGCGCTGCCAGGCAGGTTTTCCGGATGGCCGGGCTGGCGGCAGCACAGCGATATGAGAGGATCAGGAGGAAGAAAATGGCGACACATTATAATCACGCCGCGATTGAAAAAAAGTGGCGGGAAAACTGGGAGAAAAACCCGATCAATGTCAATGACGGGAAGAAGGAAAAGTACTACTGTCTGGATATGTTCCCGTATCCTTCCGGCAGCGGCCTTCATGTGGGGCACTGGAGGGGCTATGTAATTTCGGATGTGTGGAGCCGCTATCAGCTGCTTCGCGGAAAGTACGTCATTCATCCCATGGGGTGGGACGCGTTCGGACTTCCGGCGGAAAACTATGCCATTAAGATGGGGATACATCCGGCGATTTCCACTGCCCAGAATGTGGCGAATATCAAAAAGCAGATCAATCAGATCGCTGCGATCTATGACTGGGACATGGAGATCAATACCACAGATCCCGCGTTCTATAAGTGGACGCAGTGGATCTTTGTGCAGATGTTTAAAAAGGGCCTGGCCTATGAAAAAGAGTTCCCGATCAACTGGTGTCCTTCCTGCAAGACCGGTCTGGCCAATGAGGAAGTCGTGGACGGCTGCTGCGAGCGCTGCGGCACTCCGGTTACCAAGAAAAACCTCCGTCAGTGGATGCTGAAGATCACGGCTTACGCGGAGCGTCTGCTGAACGATCTGGATAAGCTGGACTGGCCGGAGAAGGTCAAGAAGATGCAGACCGACTGGATCGGCAAGTCCTACGGCGCCGAGGTGGATTTTCCGGTGGACGGCTGCGGGGAGAAGATCACCGTTTACACCACCAGGCCGGATACGCTTTACGGGGCGACCTTTATGGTGCTGGCTCCGGAGCACAGGCTGGCAAAGAGCCTGGCTACCGACGAGACCAGGGAGGCCGTGGAGCAGTATATTTTCGACGCTTCCATGCGCTCCAATGTAGACCGTATGCAGGCCAAGGATAAGACCGGCGTGTTTACCGGCTCCTATGCCGTGAACCCATTAAACGGAGCGAAGATCCCGATCTGGCTGTCCGATTACGTTTTGGCGGATTATGGCACCGGCGCCATCATGTGCGTTCCGGCGCATGACGACCGTGACTTTGCCTTTGCCAGAAAGTTCGATATTCCCATCATCCAGGTCATTGCCAAGGACGGCGTGGAGATCGAGAACATGACCGAGGCCTACACCGAGGCAAACGGCACCATGATCAATTCCGGCGAATGGAACGGCATGGAGTCTGCAGTCCTGAAAAAGGAAGCGCCCCACATGATCGAGAAGATGGGAATTGGCCGCAAGACGGTCAATTACAAGCTTCGCGACTGGGTATTTTCCCGTCAGAGATACTGGGGCGAGCCGATCCCGATCATTCACTGCCCCAAGTGCGGCTGTGTCCCGGTCCCGGAGGAGGAGCTTCCCTTAAAGCTCCCGGAGGTAGAGAGTTATCAGCCTACCGGCACCGGCGAATCGCCGCTGGCAGCCATCGACGAGTGGGTGAACTGCACCTGTCCGGTCTGCGGTGCGCCGGCGAAGAGAGAGACCAATACCATGCCCCAGTGGGCAGGTTCTTCCTGGTATTTCCTGCGCTATGTGGACAATAAAAACGATAAAGAACTGGTTTCCCGGGAGAAGGCCGATCAGTACCTGCCGGTAGACATGTACATCGGCGGTGTGGAGCACGCGGTGCTTCATCTTCTGTATTCCCGCTTTTATACCAAGTTCCTGTATGATATCGGCGTGATCGACTTTGATGAGCCCTTTACCAAGCTCTTTAATCAGGGAATGATCACCGGAAAGAACGGGATCAAGATGAGCAAGTCCAAGGGGAACGTGGTTTCTCCTGACGAACTGGTGCGGGATTACGGCTGCGATTCCCTGCGGCTGTATGAACTGTTCGTGGGACCGCCGGAGCTGGATGCCGAGTGGGATGACCGGGGCATCGAGGGCGTATCCCGGTTCCTGAACCGCTTCTGGAACCTGGTTGCTGAGAGCAAGGACAAGGAGATCAAGGCGACCAGAGAGATGGTGCGGCTGCGCCACAAGCTGGTCTATGACATTGAGCAGCGGTTCAATCAGTTCAGCTTAAACACGGTCGTCTCCGGATTCATGGAGTACAACAACAAGCTGATCGAGCTAGCCAGGAAAGAGGGCGGCATCGATAAGGAGACATTGAGGACCTTTGTGACCCTTCTGGCGCCGTTTGCTCCGCACATCGGTGAAGAGCTATGGGAGCAGCTTGGCGGCACCGACAGTGTCTTCCATTCTTCCTGGCCGGAGTGCGATGAGGAGGCCATGAAGGACGATGAGATCGAGGTTGCCGTCCAGGTGAATGGGAAGACCAGGGCGGTAGTCAGCCTGCCGGCGGACGTTTCCAAAGAGGATGCCGTTGCGGCCGGAAAAGAGGCGGCGGCGGATAAGATCACCGGCGAGATCATCAAGGAGATCTACGTGCCGGGACGGATCATCAATCTGGTATGCCGGGGAAAATAAGGACGGAAGTCAGCCAAAGAAAAAGACGAAGAACCAAATCCGGAGGGCCTGAGCGTGTTCTCCGGATTTTCTGTGCCGTGCGCCGCGGGTGCGTGCGGCCGGGGGGAAGTCTGGCGAAGAGAGAGCGGACGCCGTTTTGGAAGGAAAAGGAGTGGGTTAGCGAATGGAACTGAACACAGAAAACCTGAACAAGCTGCGAGGGCTGATCTTGTTTACGGTCGTCGCCGTGGTGATCGGCGTAAATTATCGGGGAGTGATCCGGGTCATCGGCGTTTTGCTTAATCTGATCTATCCCTTTATCCTGGGCGGCGTCATTGCCTTTGTCCTGAATGTGCCGATGCGCCTGCTGGAGAAAGGGATCCGTCTGCGCAGGGCCGGCGCGCGCCGGGGGATCAGCATTGCGCTTACGCTGATCCTGGTGGGCGGACTGCTGGCGCTGGTGTGCCTGGTGGTGATCCCGCAGCTGCTACTGACCCTGCGCTCCCTGCAGGACAGCGTGCCTGTCTTTTTCCTTCATGTGCAGAATCTGCTGAAGCAGGCCTTTGCCAATGAACCGGCGGTTGTGGAGCTGATCAACAGCATCCGCGTGGACTGGTCCCAGGTGCTGACGGACATGGTCAGCTTTTTTAAAAGCGGCGCCGGGTCGGTGATCTCCGGGACGATCTCCGCGGCGGTATCGATCGTCAGCGGCGTGACGACGTTCGCGATCGCCTTTATTTTTTCTCTGTATATCCTTGCGCAGAAAGAGGAACTGTCGCGCCAGATGAAAAAGCTGGTCCGCGCCTTTTTTTCGGAGGATAAGTCGGCCTTTGTTTTCCGGGTGGCCACGCTGACGGAACGCACGTTTTCGAATTTCCTGACCGGACAGTGCGTGGAAGCGGTGATCCTGGGGACGATGTTCTTCCTCGTCCTGCTACTGCTGCAGCTGCCTTACGCGCTGCTGATCGGCGTGCTGATCGCGTTTACCGCGCTGATTCCGGTTTTCGGCGCCTTTATCGGCTGGGGCGTGGGCGCGTTCCTGATGCTGATGAATAACCCCATGGATGCCATGATCTTTACGGCAGCCTTCCTGATCCTCCAGCAGATCGAGGGAAACCTGATCTACCCTCATGTCGTGGGCGGTTCGGTAGGCCTTCCGTCCATCTGGGTGCTGGTCGCGGTGACGATCGGCGGCAGTGCCTTCGGGATCGGCGGCATGATGGTGTTCATCCCCCTGTGCTCCGTGCTGTATGCCCTGCTTAAGGAGGAAGTAAACCGGAGACTGGCCGGCGTTTTGCCGGCGGAGGAAAACGAAGAGGATTAGCGCAGACCTCTCTTACGCGGGCAGGAGTCCAAGGCTTTTTTTGATGTCCGTAAGCAGGCCGTAGGAAAGATGCAGGTTTCCCCGGCCGGTACCGATGTGGATATCCGGTTTGTTCAGGCCGTGAAAATCAGAGCCTCCGGTGGGAAGGAGGCCGTAATCCGCCGCAAGCTGCTGGAGGCGCGGGATCTGTCCCTGATGGTGAGAGGAATGATAGACTTCCAGGCCCATGAGCCCGAGCGCCTTTAAGTCGGCGATCAGCTTTTCGTTCTCCGCCCAGCTCAGTTTGTACTGCATGATGTGGGCCAGGGCGGGAAAGGCATGATTTTTTCGCAGGATCGTTAAGGCGTGTTCGGGGGAGATCCGTTCCTTGCGCATGCAGTAGGGGCCGCCGTAGCGAAGATATTTTTTAAAGGCCTGGTCCATGGAGGAGGCATAGCCTTTTTCGGTAAGGACCCGGGCAAAATGGGCCCGGGTGATCACCGTATCCGGATTTTCGGCCTGCAGATCCTCTTCGGTAATGGCAAACCCGTCGGCCTGGAAGCGCTGCAGCATTTCCCGGTTGCGCCGGATGCGGATGTCCCGGAGCGCGCGAGTTTCTGCGGCAAAGGCCGGTTCTTCGGGATGGATAAAAAGGCCGAGAATGTGGATCTCCTTTTCACCGTATGCGCAGGAAAGCTCGATGCCGGGGATCAGTTCGATCCCTGCCTGTCGAGCTTCTTTGGCGGCTTCGGGAATGCCTTCGGCGGTATCGTGATCGGTCAGCGCGATGGCTCTGAGTCTGCGGCCGGCGGCCAGCCGGACGACCTCGGACGGGCTGAGCGTCCCGTCCGAGGCGGAAGAATGTACATGCAGGTCGATATAGCCCATAAATATCCTCCTTGTATGATCTTTGGGGGTCAGTGATGATTTCCGCCCAATCATAGCATAATTTTTTTACAAAAGTGTTAAGGGCAATGGGAAATATAACAGAATTAAAAACTTTGACGAGAAACCAGCGTGAAAATTTAATAATTTGGTAATTCTATTTTATGGAAAGTATGATATACTAGACACCGTTGGCAAGAAAAACAAGGAAAATAAACAGGTGAACAAGGATGAACGACTTAGAAAGAAACCGCCGGACTGCGGGGCAGAGCAGGGCCAGGAAGGGCTCGGCCGGTGCAAAAAAGAATACTTCTTCTGCCAGAACCTCCCAGAGCCGAACCACAAGGAACGGCAGCCTGGGCAGCGCGAACACGCCAAAGAAGGGGAAGAACGGCGCGAGGGGGAAGACCAATTACGGCCGCAGCGCCTACACGGCCAGGCGGAACGGAGACGCGTGGTGGATGGCAGTTGTCGCGTTGGTTCTGGTCGTAGTGGTGGTTTCCGTCGTTTTTGTGATCAGAGGGAGAAGCGGGGAAGAAGACGATATCGCCACGGAGGAGACCCTGCTGACGCTTGAGACGGAACTGGAGCAGGAAGTGATGGTGGAGGATGTCGATATCACGGGGCTTAGCCGGGAAGCGGCACTCGCGGCGATCGAAACTGCCTATCCCTGGTCGATGACCGTGACTTACGGCGAGGAATCCTACTCGGTTCCGAATCTGATGGAAGATAAGATCAGCGAACTCCTGGATGAGATCTATTCCGGCGACCCGCAGGCCTCATATTCGCTGGATACCACCGGCCTGGAGGACGCGGTGACCGCTCAGGCGGCAGCTGTCGCGGCCAAGTGGGATAAGGCGGCCAAAAACGGTTCGGTCGATTCCTATGACTCGTCGACCGGGCAATTTACGTTCACCGATGGAGAAGACGGCCTGGCGGTCGATCAGGAGCAGCTGATCGCAGATATCACCGCGGCCATTGAAAACAAGGAGTTTGACGCGGTTTTGGAGGCGTCGGTCTCTTCCGTATCCCCGGAATATGACAAGGCCGCAGCGAGGGAGCAGTACAAGACCGTCAGCACATTTTCGACCAATACGACATCCAACAGCAAGCGGAATACCAATATCCGCCTGGCTTGTGAGGCGATCAACGGCACGATCCTCCAGGTAGGGGAAGAATTCTCCTTTAACGACGTGGTGGGCGAGCGGACGGAGGCTAAGGGCTATCAGGCCGCGGCTGCTTACAACAACGGCGAGGTTGTTGAAGAGATCGGCGGCGGTGTGTGCCAGGTTTCCACAACATTATACAACGCCGTGGTGCGGGCAGGCTTCAAGATCACGACCAGGCGCTCCCATACCTACGAGCCTTCCTATGTGACGCCGGGCCAGGATGCCACGGTAAGCTACGGCGGGCCGGACTTCAAGTTTATGAACAATTCCAGCGCGGCGATCGGCCTGAAGGCGAGTTACTCCAATCAGGTAGTGACGATCTCCGTGTATGCCATCCCGATCCTGGAGGACGGCGTAACGTATGACCTGGAATCGACGAAGCTTAAGGATATTGACGCGCCTGAGGCTACGTACGAAGAGGATCAGACCCTTCAGCCTGGCGAGGAGGTCGTAAAGAGCGCGGGATCCCTCGGCAGCTACTGGGAGACCCGCCTGGTGATCACCAAAGACGGCGAGGTGATCAGCGATGAAGTGGATCATAACACGACTTACAAAGGCCATGCCGCGGTGATCTTAAGAAATACTTCCGGCGTGGTGATCTCAGACGAAGAGACGACGGAAGCGGAAGAGACCGAGGTGGCGTCTGAGGGAGCGGGCGACGGATTTACTGCGGA
>CAYRMW010000055.1:0-14800 GCA_964425595.1 uncultured Lachnospiraceae bacterium | reverse complement strand
TCCTACCGGCCGGTGTTTATGGTAGAGAAAGGGGTCGTGACGGAGCGGCAGAATGGTTGGGAAGGAGACTGGAGTTAGTTAACCTATGAATTATATCGTTTTTGATTTGGAATGGAACCAGAGCCCCAGGGGAAAGGAAGGGGTTGTGGAGCGCCTTCCTTTTGAGATCATTGAGATCGGGGCGGTGAAGCTGGATGAGCATTTCCGCCAGGTGGATGAGTTTCGTCAGCTGATCTCGCCGCGGGTCTATGCACAGCTTCATCATAAAATCTCTGAGGTTACCCATCTGGACATGGGGATGTTAAAGCGGCAGGGCGCAGCCTTTCCCGAGGCGGTCCGCCGTTTCCTTGCCTGGTGCGGCAGCGATTATGTTTTTGTGACCTGGGGGTCGATGGATTTGAATGAACTCCAGAGGAACATGACCTATTACGGAGTAAAGATCCCCTTCCCGATGCCGCTTCTTTATTATGACCTGCAAAAGCTGTACGGGCTTTTATATACGGAGGATGGCAAGGGGCGTCTTTCCCTGGATCAGGCGGTGGAGGAAAGGAAGATCCCCGTGGAAAAGGAAAGGCCGTTTCATCATGCGCAGGATGACGCGTACTACACCGGCAGGATCATGGAGACGATGGCGTTTGACCGGGTGAGGGCATTTCTCTCTATGGATTACTACCGGATCCCGCAAAAACCGGGCGAGGAGGTGTATCTGGACTTTCCGGGATATACCAAGTTTGTTTCCCGGTGGTTTTCGGAGAAGGAGCGGGCGATGGGGGATAAGCGGGTGACGGATGTGATCTGTCCGTCCTGCCGCAGGCTCCTGAGAAAGAAGATCCGATGGTTCCCCGCAAACAGCCGCCTGTACGTCTGCCTCGCAATCTGCCCGGAGCACGGTCTTATCCGGGGGAAGATTCGGATTAAAAAGGCGGAAGGCGGGGGCGTGTTCGCGGTGCGCACCACAAAACGGATCGACGAGGCCGGCGCGGCCGTGATCGCGGAGAAAAGAGGGGAGGTCCGCGCCCGGCGGACGGAAAAAAACAAGCAGAAGAGACAGGCCCGGAAAAAGTCCGGGCAGCGATAGGCGGGCGTGCGGACGGCAGGCAGGCTATCGCTTCCTGCGCGGCGAAGACTGCCTGCGTCCCTCCACCAGGCGGTCAAATTCCTCACGGGTGAATCCGATGTCCTGCAGGCGCTGTTTCCTGCGCTCCCTGCGCAGGAAACGCTCCTGTTCTTCCTGCTTTTCCCGGTGCATCCGGATCAGGATTGCCGCGGTGATGATCGCAGCCAAAAGCAGCACGGCGGCTGCCGCGGGCCAGAACATCGGGGGGATCGTGAAGGCGGCCGCGTTGGAGAGATCTTCTTTAGCTTCTTTAGCCAGGGCAGGGGAGGATTCCGCTACGGCCGGACTGTCCGTCTCATCCGTGCCGGATACGGAATCGCCCGGGGAGGCGGCCGCGTCGTCTGAGGACAGGGCAGCGCCTCCGGCGTCAGCCGCCTCCTCGGTCAGAGACTCCGCGGCTTTGGTGGTCGGCTCGGGAATCCCCACCGCTTCGGACGCGGCCAGGCTGGCTGCGGCGCGGACGAGGGAGCTGGCCGCGGTGGTCTGATGGACCTGCAGCCAGGAGGACCCGACCGTGTGACCTGCGAAGGTATAAATGATCCGGGCGGCCGCGCCGTCCGGGGCGTTATCGCCCGGATCGTTCTGAATGGTGATCTTGGCGTCGCTTAAGTCCGCCGTTTTAGGCAGCGTGACGGAACAGTCGCTGTCAATGACCAGCGAAGAGATGGCGCTGAGGCTCAGCCCGCTGATGGTCAGATCATCCTGGATGGACGGATAGGACGAATCGGAATCGGATACATTCACGGATTTAAAGTTCTGGAAACCGAAATCCAGCAGGGATTTCGTGTCCTGGTAATGGGTCTGGTGACCGTTCAGGATCACGCAGATCAGCGTCATGCCGTCCCGCTCGGCGGCGGTGACCAGGGTATTCCCTGCCAGGGAGGTATAGCCGGTCTTTCCGGCGAACGCGCCGGCATAGTAGCGGGAATCGTTTTTCTTGAGCATGGCGTGATGGGCGTAAACGGTGTTCCCCGGGTCATCCGGATCGGGATAGCGCTGGATAGGCGCGTGTTTCCAGTAGAGGGCGCTGTCGATCTCCACAAAGGTGGGGTTAGCCAGGGCGGCCTGGGTGATCAGCGCCATATCCCGGGCGGTCGTATAGTGATCTTCGTCATTTAAGCCGCTGGGATTGACGAAATGGCTGCCGGTGCAGCCTAATTCGGCGGCTTTTTCATTCATCATATCCGCGAAGGCGTCGATGCTGCCGGCGCAGTGTTCGGCCAGGGCATTGGCTGCCTCGTTGGCGGAGGCCAGCATCATCCCGTAAAGGCAGTCGCGGACAGAGAGCTGATCGCCGTCCAGCACGCCCATGTTGGAGCTGCCGGCTTCGACGTTGTAGACGGCATTATAGGAGAAGGTGACCATCTCATCCAGATCGCAGTTCTCGATCACGATCAGCGCCGTGAGGATCTTGGTAATGCTGGCGGGGTAATAAGCCTGGTCCGCGTTTTTTTCGTACAGGATGGCGCCGGAACCGGCATCCATCAATATCCCGCCGTCGGCCTGGATGTCATCGGCCTCCGGCCAGGAGACTTCCTCCGCCATCACCGGGCGGACGGCCAGAAGGCAGCAGATCAGGGTCAGGCAGAGGAGCCGGACCAGAGCGGTTTTTCGGTTTAGCATAGATGACAAAACTCCTTGTTTGAAACGGTGTTGCTGCGGTTAAGCGGCCTTCCGGTATTTTCGCATGAAAGAGAAGGAGACGGCCAGCACAGCCAGGGCGCAGGCGCCGTAAACCAGAAGGATGCGGGCGGCAGTATCCATGAAAAAGGGCTCCGGGACGATATTGATGAGCATGTCCACGGAAGGATCCAGGATCCACAGGTCGTTGGTAAAGAAAATATGGTGGAAAATGACAAAATACCGGTTAAAGTCCGTGGATACGATCAGCCCGATCAGCGCCGCGGCGGCAAAAAAGAGAAGCGTGCCGCCAAAGACAGCCGCAGGAAGGACCCGGCGCAGCTTCCCCCCGGTCCGGATGATCAGGGCCAGCGAAAGGAGAATGATGGTCAGGCAGACCCGGCGCAGGACGATGGCGCCCAAAAACAGTCCGCGGACATCCTCCATGTGGGCGATCTCGCGCTCAGTAAAAAACTCCCGGTACTCGCCGCCCATGGTGGTCCACACATGCAGATTATCCCGGTCGCCCCGGAGATAGTCCATCATCTGTTCGGTCACATCCAGAAGGTCTTCCATGGTCATTTCCGGAAGGCTGTCCAGAACCTGATATTTGGTATACTCCTGCTCAAAATAGCCCGGCGTCCAGTAGCATACCGCCTCTACCGAGGTGATCAGCAGGATGATCATCAGACAGAAGGCGGAAAGCACGCCGGGGAATGTGTGGAAAATCGTTTTTTTCATGGTCTTCACTCCTTGTACCATCATATAACAGAATGACGGGGAATGCAAGGAGCAGAATGGCCGTCAGACAGGAAGATGGGGCGGGGCAGAAGGAGGTTTTAGGGGGCGCGCGGATGGAAAAAGGGAAGCCGTTCAGCCTCCCTTTGTTCGTTTGATCACCTTCAGCCGGGTAAACTCTTCCCGGTCTTTTTCCTCCAGCGCGTCGGAGATGCTTTTCGTCAGCGCTTCGTAGGAGGGGATGGTGATGTTTTTCAGCGCATTGGCCCGTTTCTGGGTCTTTTTTATGTTTGCGGCCAGCCGGTAGGCGGAATTTTCCACCATGGAGAGCTTGATGGTCAGCTCTTTTACCTTTTCAAACTGGATCCTGGCCTCATCCAGGGCCTGGGTGGTGTCGCCGAAGGCGTAGGTGGGCGTCAGCGGCGGCGCTTCATGCTGCACCAGGGGGATCTCCGTTCCCATGATGCTGCGGACCTTGATGCGGATGGAGTCCTCCACCGGCACGGACATGCCGGTCTCCTGGACATAGCGGATGCCAAGCTCGATATTCGCCTGCTGCAGCGCCTGATAGGCGGCCGTAAAGGTGGCGTCGATCTCTGACTGGATATCTTTGGCCTCATCGATCAGGCTCATCAGCTCCCGGATCAGGATGTTGCGTTTCTTATCCATCAGGCCGTAGCCGAGCCTGGCCAGCTCCAGGGAGTTTTTTGCCAGGATCAGATTGCCTTTTGTGGGAAAAGCGTTCAGATTCACGAAGGTCACCTCCTAACGCGCGTCTTCGTCCTCGTCTTCTTCATCCAGGATCAGAGAGCCGTCTTCGGCCATTGGCGAGGGCTGATAATACCGGTCCAGGATCTTTGTGTCGATGCGGTCAAGCTCCTGGCGGGGGAACATGCCCAAAAGCTTCCAGCCGATATCCAACGTGCGGAAGATGTCCCGGTTGTCGTGGATATCCTGGCCGACAAAGCGGCGCTCAAACTCTTTTCCGAAGGCCAGGTACAGCTTGTCTGTGGGGGAAAGCTCATCCTCGCCGATCACGGAAGCCAGGGCCCGGGCATCGCCCACCTTGGCGTAGCAGGAGAAGAGCTGGTTTGCCACATCCTGGTGGTCCTCTCTGGTGAAGCCCTTACCGATGCCGTCCTTCATCAGACGGGACAGCGAGGGAAGCACGTTAATGGGCGGATAGACGGACTGGCCGTTTAAATCCCGGTCCAGAACGATCTGTCCCTCGGTGATGTAGCCGGTCAGATCGGGGATGGGATGGGTAATGTCGTCATTGGGCATGGTGAGGATGGGGATCTGGGTCACCGATCCCGGGCGTCCAGCCACGATCCCGGCTCTCTCATAAAGCGCGGCTAGCTCGCTGTAGAGATAGCCGGGGAAGCCTTTCCGGGACGGGATCTCTCCCTTGGAGGAAGAAACCTCGCGCATGGCCTCGGCAAAGGAGGTCATGTCGGTCAGGATGACCAGGATGTGCATCCCCTTTTCAAATGCCAGGTATTCTGCTACGGTCAGGGCCACCTTCGGCGTGATCAGACGCTCGACCACCGGGTCGTTGGCCAGGTTGATGAACATGGCCACATGGTCGGATACGCCGCTTTCTTCGAACGTCCGGCGGAAGAAGTCCGCCACATCATGCTTGACGCCCATGGCGGCGAAGACGATGGCGAACTGCTCATCGGAATCATCGCCAAGCGACGCCTGCTGTACGATCTGGGCGGCCAGCTGGTCGTGGGGCAGGCCGTTTCCCGAGAAGATGGGGAGCTTCTGCCCGCGGATCAGGGTGGTCAGGCCGTCGATGGCGGAGATGCCGGTGCGGATATAGTTGCGGGGGTATTCGCGGGTGACGGGGTTTAAGGGCTTGCCGTTGACGTCCAGCTTGATCTCCGAGGCGATCTCGCCCAGGCCGTCGATGGGTTCGCCGAGGCCGTTGAAGGTGCGGCCCAGCATCTCTTCCGACACGGCGATCTCCATGGGGTGGCCGGTCAGGCGGGTGTGTGTATTGCGGAGGGCCATGCCCTCGGTGCCCTCAAAAACCTGGATCACGGCCTTGTCCCGATAGATCTCGATGATGCGGCCCATCTTGTGTTGGGTGCCGTTTACCGTCATTTCCACGATCTCATCGTAGGCGGCGTCCTGCAGGCCTTCCAGTACGACTAAAGGACCGTTAATGCCGCTTAACCCCAAATATTCAATAGCCATAATCAGCCTCCTTATGCGTTCCGCTCGACCACGGCGTCGTAGAAATCGTCGACCTGCCTGTGGTAGTCGTCAAAGAGATCCAGACGGTCATTGGGAACATCGTATTTGATGGAAATGATCTTATCAAAGATCGGGTCTTCCTTAAGCACTGACATGGGCATGCCCATGGAGATCAGGGAGCGGGATTTCCTGTACAGGTACAGGATGATCTCCATCATCTTAAACTGCTTTTCCATGGGGACGCAGGTATCGTCTTTGTGGAAGGCGTTCTGCTGCAGGAAGCCGACGCGGATCACCTTGGCGATCTCCAGGATCAGCTTCTGATCATCGGGGAGCACGTCCGCGCCGATCAGCTTTACGATCTCCATCAGGCTGCTTTCCTGGGTCAGCAGGTACACGATCCGGTTCCGGTAATCGACGAAGCGACGGTCGACGTGATCCATGTACCAGGGGGCCAGATCGGACAAATATTCCGAATAGCTGGTCAACCAGTTGATGGCCGGGAAGTGCCTGGCGTAGGCCAGGGACTTATCCAGGCCCCAGAAGCAGCGGACAAAGCGCTTGGTGTTCTGGGTCACCGGCTCGGAGAAGTCGCCGCCCTGGGGAGAGACCGCGCCGATGATGGAGACGGAGCCCTCTGTTCCGTTTAAATTCTGCATCATGCCGGCCCGTTCGTAGAAGGCGGAAAGGCGGGACGCCAGATAGGCCGGGAACCCTTCCTCGGCCGGCATTTCCTCCAGGCGGCCGGACAGCTCGCGCAGCGCTTCGGCCCAGCGGGAGGTCGAGTCGGCCATGATGGCCACATGGTATCCCATATCCCGGTAGTACTCGGCCAGCGTCAGGCCAGAGTAGAGGCTGGCCTCACGGGCCGCCACCGGCATGTTGGAGGTGTTGGCGATCAGCGCGGTCCGGTCCATCAGCGGATTCCCGCTCTTTGGGTCCACCAGATGGGTAAATTCTTCCAGGACCTGGGTCATCTCGTTTCCGCGCTCGCCGCAGCCGATATAGATGATAATGTCCGCGTCCGACCATTTCGCGATCTGGTGCTGGGTCATGGTTTTCCCGGTCCCGAATCCGCCGGGAACGGCCGCGGTGCCGCCCTTTGCCAGAGGGAAGAGCGTATCCAGAATACGCTGACCGGTGATCAGGGGCTGGGTGGCCGGAAACCGTTTCGCTGTGGGCCTGGGGACACGGATCGGCCATTTCTGGATCATGGAGAGTGTTTTTTTCTCGCCAGTGGGCAGGCGCAGGGTAAGGATCGGCTCTGTGATGCTGTAGTCGCCGTCAGCAGCTGCCTCCGTCACTTCGCCTTCCAGGTCCGGGGGGAGCATGACCCGGTGAACGATGGCCCTCGTCTCCGGCACTTCCGCGATGATGGCGCCGGGGTAGAGATGATCCCCTTTCTTTACGGTCATATGGGTCTTCCATTTCTTTTCCATGTCCAGGGAGGATACATTTACGCCGCGGCTGATGTAGGGACCGCTGCTTTTTGCGATCTCGCTTAACGGCCGCTCGATGCCGTCAAAGATGTTGTTGAGGATGCCGGGGGCCAGAGTGACGGATACGGGAGCGCCGCTGCCGGTGACCTGCTGGCCCGGCTTTAAGCCGCTGGTTTCCTCATATACCTGAACGGTGGTCCGGTCGGAGGCCAGGCCGATGACTTCGCCGATCAGATTTTCCTCTCCGACGTAGACCATCTCATTCATCTGAAAGCCGGGATCGCCATCCAGGTAGATGACCGGTCCGTTAATCCCGTAAATGGTTCCGGTCTTTTTTAACTCAGCCATGGGTCACACCTCCTGTTTTAAAGCGAAAATCCCGTTTTTTTTCGGCCAGGCTGGTGGCGAAAGAATGATCGATCAGGATGTGGCGGGTGGGAATGACCGCCCGGATGCCGCCGCCGAAGGGGTAGTCGCTGATCTTGATGTTGGCGTTATAGTGCTGCGCCAGGTGGTCGCGCTTATCCTCGTCCGCAGGATCCATGTAGATGATCAGAGGATCCGTTCCCGCGAACGCGACGGCATGGCGGACCTGAGCGTCCAAAAGTTCCAGGTACCGGGGCGTTTTCATGTAGTCGTCCAGCAGTTCCTGTACCTGGGCGAAGAGCTTTTCTTTCAGCTCATCATGACGGCGGCTTAAGACGCGCCGGAGGTTGATCTGTTCCAGCGCCAGTTCTTTATTGATCTCCCGCTGGATCTTTTCGCTCTCGCCCTGCAGCTGCATCCGCGCCCGGTGACGGGCGCTTGCTTTATGCTCTTCCAGGGTCTTATCCAGGGCCTGCGCGTACTCGTCAAAGATGCGGGCGCCCCGGTCTCTGGCATCTTCCATGCAGATATCCAGAAAATGCTGTAATTTCTCGTCCGTTGTCAAATCGGTCACCTGCTTTCTTTATAGTTTCAGGCCGATGGCTTCATTTACATAAGAAGTGATAAAGTTCGGCTTGCGGCCGGTTCCGTGACGGTCGGGGATCTCCACGATCAGAGGGAGCTTCCGGTTTAGCTTCACCGTGTCGATGATCTCCGGAAACTCGCGTCCGAACTTCTCCGTCAGGAGGAGGATCCCGATGTCCTTATCGGCCAGAGCTTTATTCAGAGCTTCTTTCAGCTCGTCCTTCTCATGAACCACGGCGCCCTCCACTCCGGCCAGCCGCATGCCGGTCAGAGTGTCGATGTTGTCGCTGATCAAAAACATTTTCATCGGGTCACAGCTGTCCGATGATCATGAAGGAGATGATCAGTCCGTACAAGCACACACCTTCGGCCAAGCCTACGAAGATCAGCGATTTACCAAGGATGGAGCCGTCTTCACTGATGGCTCCCAGCGCGGCCGATGCCGCGGCGGACACGGCGATGCCGCCGCCCAGACAGGATAAGCCGGTAGAAAGGGCGGCTGCCATGCAGATCATGCCGGCGGAAGAATTCGAAGCGGTCTCTGCTGCCTCCTCCGCGGCGAACGCGTTTCCGGAGAAGAACAGGGCGCAGCACACCAGCATGGTGCCGAAGAAGAGGAAGGCGTTCGCCGCCAGGGCGGTCTTGTAACGGCCGCGGGACTTTTCACCGGCGGCAAAGGCGCCGAAGGGAATCAGGATACTGACAAGCAGCGCGAGGGATAACAGTACTTTCACAGTTACAGTCATGATGGTATTCTCCTTTTCTCTTGGTATTTTTGCCGCTGCCTGGGGCAGCGGGAAACAGGAAAGGGTCAGCCTGCCTTAGAGCCGCGGCCGTAGGGCGTAAAGGCCCGGCCGGTACCGCGATAGAAGCGGCTGAACAGTTCGTAATATTCCAGACGAAGGACCTGGATGCCGACGATCAGGCCTTCCATCCCGCAGACAAACAGATTGCCCAGGACGACGACCAGCCAGTTGACGGAAGAGGCGGAGCCGGATTCATAGCCGGCCAGCATCAGGACCACCTCCATCATGGCGGCGTGGCTTACGGCAAAGGCGCCCACACGGACGAAAGAGAGCGTATTGGAAAAGTAGCTCAGCAGGACCTCAAACAGCTCGAAGAAGCCCTGCACGAAAAACATCCCCTTTCCGCCCTCGATGACCGTCGCTTTCTTTTCGGCCATCGCGGTCAGCGGTTCTTTAAAGAACATGAGAAGGAGCGGGATGCCGAACATAACGGCCAGCACGATCCCGGCCGGAAGGGTATGACCGGTCATGAACAGCACGAGCACGGACGCCGCGGCGGCGTAGAATACCAGGCCGGCCGCGCCGTTGGTGTCGAACCAGGTTTTTTCGGTGTCATGGGCGCGAACGCTGTTGATGATATTTAAGATCATGGCCAGGAGGATCACGCCCATGCCCAGGGCCACGGCGATGACAAACACCGTGTTCAGGTTTCCGATCAGAGGAAGGGCAGTCATGGCTTCGCCTGGCCGCAGCCATACCGCATCGATGATATCCTCAAATCCAAACAGGCTGCCAAAGAGGATGCCGAAGATGGTGGAGAAGAAGCCGCAGCAGCTGATGATGGCAGCCAGGTTCAGCTTCTTTGCCCGGTAGAGGAGAAAGCCGCCGATCAACAGGCACAGCCCCTGTCCGAGATCGCCGAACATAAAGCCGAAGAACACGGAGTAGGTGATGGCAATCAGGATCGTGGGGTCGATCTCATCGTAGTCGGGCAGGCCGTACATCCGGGTAAACATTTCGAAGGGACGGAAAATACCCGGATTGTGCATCTTGGTCGGCGGCTTGCTGAGGAGATCCGTATGATCCGGTTCCAGGATCAGGAAAAGATCCTCGTCCGATTCGGATTCTTCTTTGAAGCGGGCGGCATCTTCGGCGGTCATCCAACCGCAGAGGATGAAGAAGGTATTGTCATCGTGGTTGGTGCAGGCGGCAAGCTTGCGTACGTCGAAATTCCGGGTGTAGCGGTTTAAGCGTTTTGCCGCGCCGGTCAGTTCATCGCGCCGGCTATCCAGGATGGATTGCCGCTCTTTGCGCAGGGCGGCCAGATCGGCATCTGCCGCGGCGATCTTTTCCCCCAGCAGCTGCGTCGTCTCCTTGGGCGTGCCTTGGTATTCGTCCGGGACAAACAGCCGTTCAAAGTGCATGGAAGCGTAGATGGCGTCGACCTTGTCGGCGCAGCGGGCCGGGGTAAAGTAAACCAGCCAGACATACTCCTCGTCTTCGCGGCACTTGTACAGGATGGTGTCCACCGAATCATAGACAAAGGACTGGAATTTTTCGAAATATTCCAGCGCGATCCGGCCGAAGCGAAATTTGATGCAGCGGAAATGAAGGATGCTGGAAATGTCGTAGTTAAGCTGGGTAAACGGCGCCACCTGTTCATAGGAGGACAGGAAGGCTTTACGCTGCTTTTCTAACTCCAATTCCCGGTCGCGCAGCCGGTCCAGCGACTGGCGGATGGAGCGGATGACTTCCACTGCTTCCTCCAGGTCAAGCGTCCTGCCGGGGACGGAAGGTTTTGGAAGCTCCTGCAGCAGGCTGTTTGCCAGTTTGCATTCTTCACGGTAAGGATTGGTTTCCACAAAGGGTCTTAAGTCCTTTACACTCCGAAGCTCGGACAGTGCATTTTCCAGATGGATCTCATACCTGGAGAGGTAGGAGTCTACGACCCGGTCAAATTCGGCCTTCGGGGCGGTGAGGCTTAAGAATTTCATCTTTTCAATCACAACAGGTTACCCCCTTCCGGTGGCACCCATCACGGAAGCCAGGATCTGCGGCTGGCTTAAACCGTAACGGATGCTTTCAATAATCGTAATGACGCGCTGAATTTCGCGCTCTTTAAAATAGAGGTAGGTGTTTATCATCGCGATGGAATACGGATCCTTTCGGGCGGTCATCCGATAGGTCCGCTCCAGAATGGCTGCGGCCAGATGTTCCGGGTCCGGCTGCGCGCTGGCGTCGGTGACAGGAAGCTTGCCGTAGTACGTTGACCCCAGGATCTGGAAGAACTCCTCCAGACTGGCGGCTTCCGCCATGCGGCGGATCTCCTCGATCCGCAGGCGGTGCTGGATAGGGATCAGCAGAGACAGGATCTGGGCCGGTTCCATGCGGTAATATTTCAGGCATCGGTATATCCACTGAATGTTCAGCATATCCAGCTTTTCGCCGAAACACTGGGCGATGGCTTTTTGGTCCGCCTTTTTCAGGTGTTTGTTCGTTGCCTTCCACATGGTCTTAAAATAAATCAGGTCAAGGTTCATCTCATAATCAAAGAGGGTCGCGTTCTCCTGGTTATTCAGATGGTTCAGCATGGCATAGCAGGGCGAGCCGGACAGATTTGCCGTAAATTCCGTCAGGTTCCGGGAGGCGGACAGACGGAGCAGATCCACTTTGGAGTGGCGGCGGAAAAAGTCCGCGAACAGAGACAGGTCGATTTCCATCGGCTGTCCGCCGATGACGCTGCGCAGACAGCGTTTCAGTATCGTGATCTCAAAATGCATAAAATACAGATCCAGAAATTTTCTCTGGGTGAGATTGGCAAACCGGTACAGCTTGGAAAAATCATAATACAGGGCCTGCGTAAGCGCCTGCTCGATCTGGCTCCGGTGAAGTTCTCCGGATTCCGTGCCGCTTAAAATATAAAGATAGGAAGGAAGCGCCTTCAAAAAATCCACAGCACTGGTCACTGACTCCAGACCGGCGATCTCCCGGTACTGCTCATCCCGGATCAGACGGCTCTGCATGGCTCTGATCTTAGTGGTCAGCCCGCCGTAAGTAAGCAGATTTCCCATAAATTTACTCCTTTATGATCTGCTGAAAAAGAGACATGGCCAGTTCCGTATGATTGTTCCGGTAGGTCTCCTCCAGCTCTTCCATGACCTTGCGGCCGGCGGCCTTCTGGTCGTCCAGTTTTCGCTGCATTTCGGCTTTCATGCGCTGTCGCAGCTGTTCGCGCTGCTTCGCGGTAGCCTCGTCCAGCTGTCGGTCGAAGTCGGCGGTCTTTCGTTTGATTTCTTCGGCATAATCGGCTTTGCGGTCGTCCATGCTGTCCAGGACGGCAGAAGCCGCTTCTTCGATCTCGGATATTTTCTTGATCAGCTTGTCCACGGTAGACCTCCTTGTTTTATATTCCTTCCCTATGATACTACAAAAGAAAGAGAAAAAGCCATGACAAAAACGACAATTAAACGCAAAAAGCGCGCCGGAGGCTGCGCAAAACGCACAACGCAAAAAGGCGAAAACACCGAACAATGCTTCGCCTGGCAACAAAACAGCCGCGCGAAACGCATCGCGCGGCTGTCGGTAAATCAAGGTTATTGTGTCAGATATGCTGTCGCAACATAAGCATCCTGCCCATCGTAATTGATGATCGTCCACTGGCTGTCGTAAGTGCCGGTCACGTTGACTTCGGTGTCCGGCGGAAGCTGCACCAGGATGGATGCGGAGGTAGAGGGCTCGGTGCGGACGTTCAGCGTCGTGGTCGTCCGGTATACGGCGGCAGAGGTCTCCTCGCTGTTTTCGTCATCCGGCGGAAGGGCATCGGCGGCTGCCGGTGTGGTCTCTTCCTCCTCCATGACGACGGTCTCTTCCGTCGCTGCCGTGGCCGTCGCTTCGGTCTCGGCGGTATCGCCGGATGGAAGCAGGGCGCGGATAATGAGGATCAGCAGGATGACGCAGATGATCGGGATCAGGATGCGCAGGATGTCTTCTGCCGGGGATTTTTTCTTTCGCCTGCGGACCGCAGAAGCGCCTGCCCGGGACCGCGTGGAGGTTCTGGATGAGGCCGCGGTGCGGCGGCGCCTGGGATTATAATCATTGGAAAAGACATAGACTTCCTGCGACAGGATGTGGTATGCCTGATTGGCATCGGCCGCGTTGTTATAATCCTCGTGGACGGCCTTGTTTCCGATGGTACGGATCCGGTGATAGTGCTCCATGGTGTTTTTGGTGATCCACTTGCTCTCATACAACTGATCGATGATCTCCGCCATATCTCCGCCATCTAAGATCAGGGCCTTTTCTGCCAGGCACTTTACCATAATTTCCAGAGTCTGTCTGGATTTGATCATTGCCATATTGTACTGTTTCTGACCGATCAGATGTTCGGTCTCGCTTACCCCTTGCCGAATGCGCTCCCAGGGACTGTTTGTATCTGCCATAATCAGAGCCTCCTTTAAACACATCTATGTAGATGGGACAGAATCATCATCATACCTGCTATTATACAAGATTTCAACAATTTGTGCATTAGATTTTCCGGAATTTTTGAAAAAACAGAAAAAAATTCGCATATGCCGGCGGTTGCAATGTTTAGCCTGTGATGATACAATGGCAGCTGTAAAGACCCTGCCGCCGGGCGCGAAGGGGATCGGGCGTCCTTCTGCTGCCGGTGCCATGGGTCAGGAACAGAATGGAGGAAATACGTTTATGAGACTGCGTCACATACCCGGTGCGGAGGAGGCGATTGCCTCCAGCCCCTATGTGGTTCAGGAACCGGAGCGGGAGAGGGGACGGTGGGCTGAGCGGTTCGGCAACACGAATCCCATTGAAGTCGAAGTGGGGATGGGAAAGGGCCGTTTTATCATGGAGAAGGCGATGCGGCACCCGGACCGAAATTTTATCGGGATCGAGCGATATTCCAGCGTCCTTCTGCGGGGGCTGGAGAAGCGGGAGCAGCTGGAGCTGGCAAACATCTGGTTCCTTTGTGTCGATGCGAAGCAGCTGGCGGATATTTTTGCGCCGGGGGAGGTGTCCAGGCTCTATCTCAATTTTTCCGATCCCTGGCCAAAGGACCGCCATGCGAAGCGGAGACTGACTTCGCCGGAATTTATGGGGGTCTACGCGCGGATCCTTGCGCCGGAAGGCTGTGTGGAATTTAAGACGGATAACCAGGGACTGTTTGCGTATTCTCTGGAATCGATTCCGGCTGCCGGATGGAAGCTGGCCGATGTGACCTGGGATCTCCACCATTCTCCCATGGCGGAGGGAAATGTCATGACGGAATATGAGATGAAGTTTTCCGCTATGGGAAATCCCATATGCAAGCTGGTTGCGATAAGAGAGTAAGACCGCCCAAACGGCGGCAAGAGAAGGAGGAGAGCAGATGGCAGAGAGATTCACGAGTGCAAATTTCGAAACTGAGGTACTGCAGGCAGAAACGCCGGTGCTGGTCGATTTTTACGCAGATTGGTGCGGCCCCTGCAAGATGATGGCTCCCGCGGTGGACGCTGCGGCGGACAGCTACGCCGGCCGGGTCAAGGTAGGCAAGCTGAATGTCGATGAGAGCAGCGACCTGGCGGAACGCTATGGCGTGATGTCCGTCCCCACGCTGATCCTGTTTCGGAATGGGCAGGAGGTCAAACGGACGGTAGGACTGCAGTCCAGGGCGGCGCTGGAAGCGTTGCTGGATTCGGCGCTGTAGGATGACAGCCTGAGGGAGCAGGGAAGGTCCGGCTTTGCAGATATGGGAAGGAAGCAGCGGGGTCGGACTTTTTTGTGCCTCTCCTATTGAATGAGGGGCGGCAGGGCCCCTCATTTCCACACACCGGAAAAATATTTGTAAATTTTTTTTTAAAAAGTGTTGACTTTTTTATTTGGGGCGGATAAAATACTACTTGTGCTCTTGAGGAACACAAAACAAAAACACAGATAAGCGCCTTTAGCTCAGTTGGTAGAGCAGTAGACTCTTAATCTATTTGTCCAGGGTT
>CAYRMW010000054.1:0-15067 GCA_964425595.1 uncultured Lachnospiraceae bacterium | reverse complement strand
CCTGCGGGTGCTGAAGAAGGGCGGCGTGTTCGCCCTCAACGACGAGATGAAACCCCAGATGTACGGGGATATGGAGGCCTTTGCCCAGAAGCTGCGGGACATGGGGTATGAGGATGTACACATCATCGACACGGCCCAGGAGGCCTTCGGCTCCCGCCGGCGGGCGGCCATGATGATGCTGGGCGGCTCCCGGATGCTGGTGGGACGGAAATAGAGGCGAGAGGAGGGGATTCCGTGACGCTTGCAGAATTTCGCCGGGCCTATCCCACCGCCACCTTCACGGTCAGCGGCGGGAAACCCTTTACCTACCGTAAGGGGAGATTTTGGGGCTCATCCAGGTACTCAATGTGGTTCTTATCGTCTTTCATGGTATACCCATTGACGAGAGCGCCTACAAAGCCCAGCTCTTTCACGAAAAACTCCAGCTCTTTCGCCGCTGCCTCAGGGTCCTGGAGCGCCACCGCCGCAACGGCGTTGAACCGAGTGGGATAGTTCAACGCCGCTGCGCTCCATCTCTTCCATTCGAATTTCCGGAGAGTGCAGACGGGCTTTCATGGCCTCCGGCGACTATGGGAGAAACGATCTTTGCTAAGGATGGCAAACGCATACACTCGCACTCCGTCGGGACATGGTTCAGATGTCCGCCTGCCGCACGCCGGTCTACTTCTGGATTTTGTTCTTGTTCCTCCATCCCCTCGGCGATATGCCATAAATGTTTTTAAACGCGCGGGAAAAGTGCAGCTGATTCGGATACCCGACGGCGTTTCCGATATCGCTGATCGTAAGATCAGTCAGCTTCAGCAGTTCCGCGGCTTTTACCATACGATAGCTCATGAGAAATTCCTGCGGCGACTTTCCGATGGTTTCTTTGAAAATTCTTCCGAAGTAGCTGCGGTTTAATCCGCAGGAATTGGCGATGCCTTCCACGGAAATATCGTTTTGAAAATTTTGCTCGATATAGGAGAGGGCTTCCTTGATATAAAAATCGCGCACGCGTCCTTCGCCGGAAATCCGCATCGCGGCGGAGGAACGGGACAGATAGTCGATAAACAGGTAGAGATGGCCGATCAGGTGAAAGGGGGATTCGTCCGCGTGTTCCGCGATATAAAGCATTTCGTTTTTCATATCTTCGCGCAGTTCTTTGCGGCGGGCGTGATAGACCGGGGCATCCGGACTCAGTCCGGCGATCTCTATGATCTCCCTGGCGCGCAATCCGTCAAACTCCAGCCACACATATTCCCAGGGGAGATTCGGATCGGCAATGTAGGTATTGATCTGCCGGGGAAAGATCATGAACCCCTGCCCGCTTCGGATCTGGTAGGTTTGTGTCTCGCCTTTGGCGTTATCGGCCATCAGTGTTCCCGCACCGGAAAGGATAAAATGGAACAGGTAGTGGTTCCGGGAAACCGGTCCGAAGGAATGGGCCGGTTCGCATCGTTCCTTCCCAAATTGGTACAGGCCGAGATCGACAAAGTTTTCGTTGGGAAATACGTGGAATAAAACATCGCTCATATGCGGTTCCTCCTGATCGTTTGTTTAGGATGGAAATGGGGACAATGATGTGCCGGATTGTGCGTGTCCTGCTTATAATATATCAAATTGCAACCTGAGTTGACAACATACAAATAAAAGCTGCATTAAGGAATAAAAGGCCCAATATACGGATATTTATATGCGCATTTTGAGATGTTATAATGAATTCACAAAAAGGAGATGCGAAAAGGAGGAGAGGGAGACGATCATGAAGACGGGAAAGGCAATCAACACTGTCGCGGTGGCGATCGTGCTGGCAGGGGCCGCTCTTTCGGGGTGCAGTTCGGGCGGCAGCAACGGCGTCATAGAAATCGAGATCCTGCAGTATAAGCAGGAGGCAGCTTCCTATTTCGAGCAGGTGGAGGAGGCATTTAATGCCACGCATGACAACATCCACCTGACCATCAGCTCGCCGAATGATGCCACGACGATCCTGCGGACACGGTTTGTCCGGGAGGATTATCCGGACATTATCGGTATCGGCGGGGACATCAATTATTCTTACTATGTGGATGCCGATATTCTGGCGGATGTTTCGGATTATGACGGAATGTCGGAGATTAATCAGGCCTATCTGGATATCCTGGAGGCGCTGGAGATCGTGCCTGCGGATGGGATCTATGGCGTGCCCTACGTCGCGAATGCCGCGGGCATCCTGTATAACCGGGATATGTTTGAGGAACACGGATGGGAAATACCGGAAAATTGGGATGAGCTGATCAGCCTGTGCCGGGAGATTCAGGATGAGGGCATCCTGCCGTTCTACTTTGGCTTCCGTGATACCTGGACGTGCCTGGCGCCGTGGAACGCACTGGCGGTATGCCTGGCGCCGTCGGATACCTGCAAGCGGGTCAATGCGGGAGAGACGACGTTTACGCAGGAATACCGGGAAATAGCGGAAAAGTGCCTGGCATTGCTGGACTACGGTCCGGATGATCCGTTTGCCTATGGCTACAATGACGCCTGCACGGCGTTTGCCAACGGGGAGTCGGCGATGTATCCCATTGGAAGCTATGCTGTCCCGCAGATTTTGTCGGTCAATCCGGAGATGAATATTGACTCCTTCGTGATGCCGGCTAGCAATGACGCGTCACAGAACACGCTGAATTCCGGCGTGGACCTGATGTTTTGCGTGACGGAGGCCTGCGAGAACAAGGAAGCCGCTTATGAGGTACTGGATTTCCTGCTCGCGGATGAAAATCTTCAGGCGTATATCGATGATCAGAACGCGATCCCCTGCAAGAACGGAGACTTTACCCTGGCGCCTCAGCTGGATGGCATGCTTTCCTACATCGAGTCGGGAAACATGACGGACTATCAGGATCACTACTATCCGTCGGAGATGTCCGCGGACGCGCTGATCCAGACGTTCCTGATCAATAAGGATGTGGACGCGTTCCTGGCCGATTTCGATGCCAACTGGCAGCGCTATAACCGGGATATTATCCGGGAGGTACAGGAGTATGAAGAAGCCAACAGCGCAGGCGAATAGGAAAGGAGTAGGGAATAATGAAAAAATTAAATGACAGCAAACGGACCTATCTGCTGATCACCATACCGATCCTGGCTCTGTTTGTCTGCTTTAACACGATCCCGCTGATCCGCGGCGTCATCTACAGCTTTACGAATTTTAAGGGATTCGGGACGTATGACTGGGTTGGACTCAGAAATTACACGGATCTGTTTACGGATTCCCGGATCGCCAAATCGTATCTGTTTACCATCAAACTGGCGGTTACGGCGACCGTCATTACGAACGTGGTCAGCCTGATCCTGGCCCTTGGCCTGAACAGCAACGTCAAAGGCAAGACGTTTTTGCGGGCGGCATACTTTGTGCCGAATGTCCTTGGCGCGCTGGTGGTCGGCTATATTTTTCAGTATTTCTTCACCTACATCCTTCCCGGGATTGGGAAGGCCATGGGCATCGAAGCGCTCAGCTCCAGTATGCTTTCCAGCAGCAGCACGGCGTGGTTTGCCATCGTGATCGTGTGCGCCTGGCAGTCGGTAGCCATGAATACCATCATTTACATCGCCGGTATCCAGACGGTGCCTGCGGATGTGTATGAGGCCGGCGATCTTGACGGGGCGACCGGCTGGAAGAAATTCCGGCATCTGACGTTCCCGCTGATCATTCCGTTTTTTACGATCAACATGGTCCTGTGCGTGAAAAACTTCCTGATGGTGTTCGACCAGATCGTAGCCATGACCAGCGGCGGCCCGGAGCAGAGTACGGAGTCGATTTCCTACCTGATCTATAACAATGGTTTGTCTGGCGGAAGCTTCGGTTATCAGAGCGCGAACGCGGTCGTATTCTTTATCGTGATCGTCGTGATCTCCGTGGCGCAGATGACGATTTCAGGGAAAAAGGAGGAGCAGTTATAATGCGAAGAAAGATGAGATCAAAGGTCAACTGGCCGGTTACGATCCTGTTGTTCATCGGCCTGATTACTGTGGCGTTTCCTCTGTACATGACGATCGTGATTGCGTTTAAGCAGCCGTCGGATATGACGAACAGCATTTCAGGCATCCTGTCCCTGCCCAAATCCTGGAGCCTGAGCAACTTTACCGAAGCCATGGAGGTAACCGACTTCTGGCGTTCCCTGGCGACAAGCCTCATGGTAACCAGCGTCTCGGTCATCTTCTGTCTGGTGCTGCATTCTCTGTTAGGCTATGCGGTGGGACGGAATAAAGGACGCAGCAAATGGTACAATTTTGTCTATCTGTACATCGTAAGCGGTATGTTTGTTCCGTTTGCCATTTTGATGATGCCTCTGGCAAAGCAGACGGCGCAGATGCACCTGGATAACTGGTTCGGCGTGATCCTCCTCTATGTGGTGTTCTATATGCCGATGAATCTGCTGCTGTATTCCGGGTATCTGGTCAACATCCCCGTTGCGCTGGAGGAAGCGGCCAGAGTGGACGGCGCGAGCACATGGCGGACATTCTGGGAGATCATCTTCCCGGTGATGAAGCCCATGCATGCCACCGTAGCGGTCATTACCGCGCTGGCGGTATGGAACGATGTGATGACGCCGCTGATCATGATGTCCGGCAAGGGAACGAATACCCTGCCGCTGGCACAGCTTACCTTCCAGACACAGTTTGGTACCAATTATAATCTGGCATTTGCCTCCTATCTGCTGGCACTGCTTCCGATCATCATCTTCTATGTGATCTGCCAGAAGCAGATCATCAACGGCGTGACCAATGGCGCGGTGAAGTAGCGGGACGGCGCGGACAAAAAAGCGCGAAGAGCAAGAATGGTAAGGAGTAAGAGGTATGAGCATAGTATATGATGAAAAAAACAAAACCCTTTCCCTGCACACGAAAAACACGACGTATCAGATGCAGATCGATCGGTATGGTTTTCTGCTCCACCTGTACTATGGAAGCCGGGCCGAGGGCTGCATGGACTACCTGCTGACTTATTATGACCGGGGATTTTCCGGAAATCCCTATGACGCGGGCGATGACCGGACGTATTCGCCGGATGTGCTTCCCCAGGAATTTCCCACTCTGGGGACCGGCGATTACCGGACGCCGGCATGCGTCATCCGGAATACGGATCAGACGTACGCCAGTGATTTTCGCTATGAAAGCCACTGCATCCGGGAAGGAAAGTATGCGATTGACGGACTGCCGGCGGTCTATGCCGGCAGCGGGGAGACACAGACACTGGAGGTGGTCCTGGCGGACCGGGCCACGGGCGTGCGGGTCCGATTGCTTTACGGCGTGCTTTCGGAGTACGACGTGATCACGCGAAGCGTGCTGATCGTCAATGAGGGCAAGGGGCGCCTGGATGTGGAGAAGGTCGCTCCGGCGTGTCTGGATTTTGTCGGGGGAAAATATGACCTGATCACGTTTTACGGCAGGCACGCCATGGAAAGAAATGTTCAGAGGCAGGCCATCGGCCACGGTGTTTTTCGGATCGAGAGCCTGCGCGGGACATCCAGCCATCAGTATAATCCGGCGGTGATCGTGGCGGACCGTGAAGCAACGGAAGACGCGGGGCGGTGCTACGCGATGGTATTTGTCTACAGCGGCGGTTTCCAGAGCGAGGCCGGACTAGACCAGTACGGCCAGACCAGAGTGTTGATGGGGCTTAGCGAGGAGCAGTTTGCTTATCCGCTGGAACCGGGAGAGACCTTCCGGTCGCCGGAGGTGATCCTGAGCTGCTCGGCAGAGGGCTTAGGGGGACTGTCCAGGAACCTGCACCGCTGTATCCGCACGCATCTGTGCCGGGGAAAATACAAGGAAGCGGTCAGGCCGGTCCTGCTTAACAGTTGGGAGGCGTCTTATTTTGATTTTACCGGGGAGTCTCTTCTGGAGCTGGCCAGGCAGGCAGCCGGCCTGGGCATCGAGATGTTCGTTATGGACGACGGGTGGTTCGGGAACAGGGACGACGATCTGCGCGGCCTGGGCGACTGGCAGGTAAATGAAAAGAAGCTTGGCTGTAGCTTAGGGGAACTGATCAGCCGGATGAACGCCATGGGCCTGAAGTTCGGGATCTGGGTCGAGCCGGAAATGGTGAATGAGGACAGCGACCTTTACCGGGCGCATCCGGACTGGGCCCTGACCATCCCGGGAAGGCGGCCGGTTCGGGCGAGGAACCAGCTTGTCCTGGACTTTTCCAGAAAGGAAGTCGTCGATCATGTCTATGAACAGATCTGCGGTGTGCTTGATCAGGGAAACATTGAGTACATGAAGTGGGATATGAACCGGAGTATTTCCGATGTGTATTCGGCCGCGGCAGGCAGCCAGGGAAGGGTTCTTTACGATTACGTGCTGGGCCTGTACGATTTCCTGGAAAGGCTGGTGAAGCGGTATCCGGATATGCTGATCGAAGGCTGCAGCGGAGGAGGCGGGCGGTTTGACGCGGGTATGCTCTACTACACGCCCCAGATCTGGTGCAGCGACAACACCGATCCCATCAACCGCCTGGAGATCCAGTACGGCACTTCCTTTATCTATCCGATCTCGGCGGTGGGCGCCCATGTGTCGGCATCGCCCAACCACCAGACCGGCCGATGTACATCCCTTAAGACCAGGGGAGTGGTGGCGATGGCCGGTACGTTTGGCTATGAGCTGAACCTGGGGATCCTCAGTGAAGAGGAAAAAGAGGAGATCCGGGAACAGATCGCGGCATATAAGAAATTGGCTCCGCTGATCCAGAACGGCCGCTATTACCGCCTGACCAGTCCGCAGACGGAGGCGGTGGGCGCGTGGGCGTTTGTATCGGACGATCAGACGGAGGCGCTGGTCCAGGCGGTCACGGTCAGGCAGTATGCCAATATGACGGTGGATTATATTCCGGTTAAAGGCCTGAAAGAAAACACCATGTACCGGGAGACGGAAAGCGGAAAGCGCTACAACAGTACAGCGCTCCGGGAGACGGGTTTGCCCATGCCGGTAGAGCAGGGAGAGTATCGTGCCTATCAGTGGCATTTTATCGAAGAAAAGAGCGGCGCCGAGTAGGCGCCGCTTCTTGTCGGATCAGTTAGCTGATCTGTTTTTTCGCAGGGAGCCCGGCGAGAGGGCGGGGAGTTTACGGCTGGCTTTTCTGACAAAGTACAGACAGTAGGGAATCTCCACGATGAGCATGGCGCTCCAGCCGGCGGCGCAGGCGATCGCCACGCCGTTTAATCCGATCCGGGGAACCAGGAGGTAGACAAAGATTACCCGGAGGGAGGTCTGGATAAAGGTGCCGAGCAGGGTGATGCTCATGTTTCCCATGCCCCGGAAGAAGCCCTGAAAGCCGTTTGTGAAGCCGGGGAAGAGGTAGAAGACGGCCATCAGGCTTAAGTAGCTGCAGCCGAGCGCGACGACCTGCTGGTCTGCTTCCGTGACAAACAGCTGCATGAAGGGGCGCTTAAACAGCCAGGTAACGGCGAAGATCAGGATCCAGTAGCAGAATTCCAGCGTCAGACCGATCCGGAACCCCTTCAGGATACGTTCATATTTCTGCGCGCCGCGGTTCTGGGCGGTAAAGGTGGTGATGCCGTGGGAGATGCTCTGTTCCGGCAGACAGGCGTAGTCGTCGATCCGGGTCACCGCGTTGAAGCTCGCGATCGCGTCGATCCCCATGGTATTGACGGCCCCCTGGATCAGAAGCTTGCCTACCGGCTGGCAGGCCTGCTGCAGGGCGGTGATGCTGCCGTATCGGATCGTCTGTCTTAAGAGCGTACGGTCTATGGTAAAATCATGCAATTTAAGCTGCAAAAGAGGGATCTTCCGGTACACATACACGATGCAGAGGATCGCGGATGCGGCTTCTGCGACCACCGTGGTGGCGGCCGAACAGATGATGCCAAGATGCAAATAGCCGATCAAAATGATGTCCAGCACGGCATTCAGCACGGAGGAGATCATCAAAAAGGTCAGAGGTGTCTTTGAATCGCCCACACTTTTTAGCGCAGCGGAGATCGCGTTGTAAAAGTAAGTAAACGGCGCGCCGAGAAAGACGATGCGAAGATACAGGCAGGTGATATCCAGGATCTCTTCCGGAACCTGCAGAACCCGGAGGAGCGCCGGAGAAAAGACGATGCCCAGGATGACGACCAGGATCGAGAAATACAGTCCGAAGATGGAGGTGGTGGCCATCTCTTTTTTCAGATGGAGATGATCCCCGGCTCCGAAAAACTCACTCATAATGACGGACGCGCCGATGCAGATGCCGGAGATGCCCAGGACGATGATGTTCATCACCGGGCTGGCGGTGCCGACCGCGGCCAGCGCCTCCTTGCCGATGAAGCGGCCCACAATGATGGAGTCTATCGCGTTGTAGGTCAGCTGAAAGAGATTGCCCAGGATCAGCGGGATAGAGTAGGAGATGATATGACGGGTAATGCTCCCATCGGTCATGTGTACGGTTGCCATAGTACTGCCTCCTTATTGTAAGTACTTACAGTCCGATTATAATACAGAAACGGTGTTCGTACAATGACTTCCTTGCAAAGAAACGTAGGCCGGCATAGTGGATTCCGAAAACAGTATGAATTGAAAAAATTTTTCTGCAGCGGGATTTATGTGGGATACGGTTTTTCTTGACACGAAGGATTGCCTGTTGTATTATAACAGTGTTATATATCACTGTTATGCGAGGTTGCCATGGAATCAAAAACACCGGATACATTAGAGAGGATACAGCAGGCCGCCCTGGATGAATTTTCTGAAAAGGGGTTTCTTGGAGCCTCTCTGCGCAAGATCGTGAAGCGCGCCGGAGTAACCACAGGGGCCTTTTACGGCTATTTTTCCAGCAAAGAGGCGTTGTTTGCTTCCATTGTAGAGCCTCATGCCGCGATTTTGATGAGTAAATACGTGGACGCGCATATCGCCTTTTCCGAGCTTCCCGCAGAGGAACAGCCGGAGCATATGGGGGTGGAGTCAGGCTCTTACATTCATTGGATGGTGGAGTATGTCTGCCGGCACAGGGAACCGGTAAAGCTGCTGTTTTGCGGCGCGGAAGGCACCGGATATGAAAATTTTATTCATCATATGGTGGAACTGGAAGTGGAAAGCACTTTTCAATATATGGAGACGCTTCGCCGTCTGGGACGCCGCGTTCCCGAATTAAGCCCATCCCTGTGTCATATCATTGCCAGCGGTATGCTGGGCGGCCTGGTTGAGATCGTGGTTCATGATATTCCGCAGGAACAGGCCATGCGCGATGTGGAGCAGCTGCGTGCGTTCTATACGGCCGGATGGGAGGAGCTGATGTCGTCTTAATCGCCGCGGCTGTGTCAGCGGTATACCGGCGGCGCCCCGTCCTTGTCACAGGCAGGGCGCCGCGATGGAGGTTTTATTTTTTATCTTGAAGTTAGTCAGCGCTAACCAATATCATTTACGATTTAAGGAGGGAACATGATGAAACCGAAAAAAAAGAACGATCTGGCTGTCCTGCTGGAATATGCGGGCAGCCGCAGGGGCCTGACTTTTTTGGGGCTGGCCCTGTCGGCAGTGTCCATGCTTTTGAGCATGGCTCCCTATCTCTGCATCTGGCTTGCGGTCCGTGATCTGATCGAGGTGGCACCGGAATGGACGCGGGCGGAGAATGTTTCCGGATATGGCTGGATCGCCTTCGCGTTCGCGGTGGGCGGCATTATCCTGTATTTCGCGGGACTGATGTGCACCCATCTGGCCGCTTTCCGCACCGCTTCCAACATACGGAAACAGGGAATTGCCCATGTGATGAAGGCTCCGCTGGGCTTTTTTGATTCCAACGCTTCCGGCCTGATCCGCGGACGGCTGGACGCGGCGGCGGCGGATACCGAGACGCTGCTGGCGCACAATCTGGCAGACATCGTGGGCACGATCGTACTGTTTTTGTCGATGTTAGTCATGATGTTTCTTTTTGACTGGCGGATGGGTGCAGCCTGCCTTCTGGCGGCGGTCATTTCGGTGATCGCTATGTTCTCCATGATGGGCGGCAAAAATGCCAGCCTGATCGCGGAATACCAGGCGGCCCAGGATCGCATGACGAAAGCGGGAACGGAATATGTAAGGGGGATTCCTGTCGTTAAAATATTTCAGCAGACGGTCTATTCGTTTAAGGCGTTTCAGGAGGCGATCGAGGATTACAGCAGCAAAGCCGAACATTATCAGGCAGATGTATGCCGTATTCCCCAGTCGGTCAATTTAACCTTTACCGAGGGCGCGTTCGTCTTCCTGGTTCCGGCGGCGCTGTTTCTCGCCCCGGGCGCGCTGGCAGACGGCAGTTTTGCCGGATTTGTCGCCGATTTCGTTTTTTATGCCGTATTTTCCGCCATTATTTCTACCGCGCTTGCAAAAATCATGTTTGCCTCCTCCGGTATGATGCTGGCCAGTACCGCTTTGGGACGAATCAATCAGGTGATGGATGCGCCTGTCCTGGAAGCGCCGGATCATCCGCAGATACCGCGCAATCATCAAGTGGAATTTAAGGATGTGAGTTTTACCTACAGCGGAGCGGAACGCCCGGCGCTCTCCCATGTATCCTTTAGTGCGGAACCGGGGCAGACGGTGGCTCTGGTGGGGCCATCCGGCGGCGGGAAGACGACGGCGGCCAGTTTGATCCCGCGCTTCTGGGATGCAACGTCCGGCGCGGTGGAAGTCGGCGGAGTCAATGTTGCCCGGATCGATCCGCATGTTCTGATGGATCAGGTGGCTTTCGTCTTCCAGAACAGCCGGTTGTTCAAAACATCGATCTTGGAAAATGTCCGGGTCTCCCGTCCGGAAGCGACAGAGGAGCAGGTGATGGCGGCGCTGATGGCTGCCCAGTGCAAGGATATTCTGGATAAGCTGCCGGATGGCATGGATACACAGATCGGTGCCGAAGGAACCTATCTTTCCGGAGGCGAGCAGCAGCGCATCGCGCTGGCCAGAGCCATCTTAAAGGATGCGCCCATCGTGGTGCTGGACGAGGCTACTGCCTTTTCCGATCCGGAGAATGAAGTGCTGATCCAGAAAGCCATCGCCGCGCTGACGAAAGACCGCACGGTGATCATGATCGCCCACCGGCTCTCCACCGTTGCTGGCGCAGATAAGATTATCGTTCTGGAAGAAGGGCGCGTCGCCGAACAGGGCACCCATGCGGAGCTGACGGCTGCGGGCGGTCTGTATGCCCGGATGTGGGCCGACTATAACAAGGCGGTTCAGTGGAAAATTACCAGCGAAAAGGGGGCGTAGTAAATGTTTGGAGCGAAATTTCAGCGAAAATATGCCCTGACCGATCAGGGCGTCCGGAACACAAAGAAAGGCACATGCTGGACCGTGATCGTCAATCTGGTCGTCATGGGCGGCGTCAGCATCCTGTATCTGGTCATGTCCGGATTGATGGAAACCCTGACGCAAGGAAGTCCGCTGCCCGGCACGGCGACGGTGATCGGGCTTTTAATCCTCTTTGTCCTCCTCTCCTTCGTGACTCATCTGCAGCAGTACAGGGCTACTTACGGCCTGGTCTATAATGAGGTCAAGACCACACGCCTGAGCCTGGCGGAGCGGCTGCGTAAACTGCCGCTGGGGTATTTTGGCCGGCGGGATTTGGCAGACTTAACCGAGACCATCATGGGAGACGTGAATCGAATGGAACATGTCTGGTCTCATGTGCTGGGGTATCTGTACGGCGCCTACATCTCTACGGCAGTCATCGCCGTGTGCCTATTTGCCTACGACTGGCGGCTGGCCGCTGCCTGCCTGTGGGGTGTACCGGCAGCCTTTGGCCTGCTGTTTGGCAGCCGCAGGATCGCCGCCCGCAGCGCGGAACAGACAAAAAGAGCCGCCGTTCGGGTGTCTGATGGTATTCAGGAAGCATTGGAAAATGTCCGGGAGATTCGCGCCACAAACCAGGAAGAACGGTATCTGGATGGACTGTATCGGAAAATTGACGAACACGAACGGGTAACGATCCGTGGGGAACTGGGAACCGGCCTTTTTGTCAATGCCGCCAGCGTGATCATGCGGCTGGGTGTCGCAACGACGATTCTTGTGGGCGCGAATCTGATTTTGTCCGGCAGCATCGATTTCATGCTTTTGTTTTTGTTCCTGTTGGTCATCACCCGTGTCTATGCGCCGTTTGACCAGAGCCTCGCGCTCATCGCGGAAGTGTTTGTTTCCCAGGTATCGGCTGACCGCATGAATGAAATCTATGACACGCCTGCGGCAGAGGGCGCGGAAAAATTTGAGCCGCAGGGGCATGATATTGTTTTCGAGCATGTGTACTTTGCTTATGACGAAAAAGAGGTCCTGAAGGATGTAAGTTTTTCCGCCAAAGAGGGCGAAGTCACGGCCCTGGTCGGCCCTTCCGGTTCCGGCAAAAGCACCTGCGCCCGGCTTGCCGCGCGGTTGTGGGACGTTTCCAAAGGCGCGATCCGTGTGGGCGGCGTGGATATTTCTTCCGTCGATCCGGAGGTGCTTCTGCGGGATTATTCCATGGTGTTTCAGGATGTTGTATTGTTTGATGATACGGTGATGGAAAACATCCGTCTCGGCAGGCGCGGCGCGACGGATGAAGAAGTACGGGCCGCGGCTAAAGCGGCAAACTGCGACGAATTTGTTGAACGGCTTCCCCGGGGATATCACACTCCGATCGGAGAGAACGGGGCAAAGCTTTCGGGCGGTGAACGGCAGCGCATTTCGATTGCCAGAGCCTTGCTGAAAGACGCGCCCATCGTCCTCCTTGACGAGGCCACCGCCAGTCTGGATGTGGAAAATGAAACGAAGGTCCAGGGGGCGCTCTCCCGCCTGCTGGCCGGAAAGACCGTACTGGTGATCGCCCACCGGATGCGCACGGTGGAGGCGGCCGATAAGATCGTTGTTCTGGCGGATGGCCGGGTTGCGGAAGAAGGAACCCCGGCAGAGCTGATGGAAAAAAACGGCCTTTACTGCCGCATGGTGGAGCTGCAGCGGCAAAGCGCCGGGTGGCGATTAAATTAGGCGGATCAGCCCGGGAGTGCATGAAATGTTCTCCCGGGTTATCTTATGGCTCTGAAAGCGCTAAGATTCAAAACGACAGGCACAAAAGCAGGGGCAGGAAGTCATTGCCTTTTAAAAAAAATCTGTTATGATGAAGGTGGAATTGCCGAGGCAGTGTATCCATACAGAAAAAGGAGAGTATGAACATGCTTTCCATGGCAAAGAATGCGGCATGAAAGGAGTTTGTAAATGGTAACGATTATTCGGAACGCACAGATCTATCAGCCGGAATATGCGGGAAAGAAGGATCTGCTGATCCTAGGAGACCGGATCGCCGCGCTGGGGGAGAATCTTCAGGCAGAGTTTAACGGAGCGGTGCCGGTGACCGAAATCGACGGGAACGGAATGGTCCTTACACCGGGATTTATCGACAGCCATGAGCATATCATGGGAGGCGGAGGAGAAGGCGGATTTTCCACCAGGACGCCGGAAGCCGTGCTGACGGACCTGACCATGAACGGCATTACCACGGTGGTGGGCTGCATCGGGACGGACGGGATCACCAGGGATATGGCGGCGCTTCTGGCTAAGGCCCACGGGCTGGAGGAAGAGGGGATCACCACGTATGTCTATACCGGCTCCTACCAGGTGCCGGTACACACCCTGACGGGAAGCGTGATGAAGGATGTCATGCTCCTGGACAAGGTGATCGGCGCGGGGGAGATCGCGATTTCCGACCACCGCTCCTCGCAGCCCACGTTTGAGGAATTTGTCCGGATCGTATCGGACGTGCGTGTGGGCGGCATGCTGGCGGGAAAGGCCGGCATCGTAAACATCCACCTGGGAGACAGCCCGAGACTGATGGACCTGATCTGGCGGACGGTGCGGGAAACGGAGATTCCCTATACCCAGTTCCTGCCCACCCACGTAAACCGCAACGAGGCGTTGTTTGTGTCCTGTATGGAGTTTGCCAGGGAAGGCGGCGTGATCGATTTTACGGGAAATGAAAAGATTGATGACCGGGAGAATATCTGCGATGAGGTGCGGGTATGCAGGGGGATCCGGCGGCTCCTGGAAGCAGGGGTATCGGAAAACAATTTTACCATTTCCTCTGACGGCCAGGGAAGCCTGCCCGTCTTTAACAGCAAGGGAGAATATCAGGGAATCGGCGTAGGGAAAGCCTCCTGTCTGTTAAAGGAAGTCCGCGAATGTGTGGAAAGGGAGGATATCCCTCTGGAGACGGCTCTGCGGGCGGTTACGGCGAATCCGGCCAGAATCCTTAAGCTGGAGAAGAAGGGAAGGCTGCAGCCCGGCTGCGACGCAGACCTGTGCCTGCTCACCGAGGACGGCCTGAAGCTTCACACGTTGATCGCCAAAGGAAAGATCATGGTGCAGGAAGGACAGCCGACGGTGCGGGGAACCTTTGAGAAATAAGTGAATCCGGAGAGGATGATCCTTCGGAGAAATGCACGCAATGCAGGATATGAGAGCAAAGCGCCCCCTGCTCCGGAGGGGCAGGGGGGGGTGATCGATAACGTAATACACTGGCCTTGTACCACCATTGCAGCAGGCAATCATCATTCCATTTTTAGATTTAGGGCTTAAACAAACGAATAAGATATGCGTTATTTGAATACATATCTTCCCGCTCATATCCCTTGGACATAATTGATAACAACAGGTATTTGCAGAAAAGTACACATTCCTGTAAAAACACCCGCTTACAACAATCTGCCTTTTTCGTAAATCTTTGCCCGGTATCGGAACGTGGAGATCGGCATCCCGCAGAGCCTCGCCGCAGCGGAACAGGTGATCTTCCCGTTTTTCCACTGCTGGTACAGGTCATGGAAGTTTTCCGGCAAAGGCCGGGGCGGCCTGCCGAAGCGGACGCCCCTCGCTTTTGCGGCGGCAATCCCTTCCGCCTGGCGCTGCCGGATGTTTATCCGTTCATTTTCCGCCACAAAGGACAGCACCTGCAGAACGATGTCGCTGAGGAATGTCCCCATCAGGTCTTTGCCCCGCCGGGTGTCCAGCAGGGGCATGTCCAGCACCACAATGTCAATCCCTTTTTCTTTGGTGAGGATTCTCCACTGGTTCTGGATTTCTTCGTAGTTGCGTCCCAGACGGTCAATGCTCTTGATGTAGA
>CAYRMW010000053.1:0-16102 GCA_964425595.1 uncultured Lachnospiraceae bacterium | reverse complement strand
TTCCGGTGATCTCCATCAGCCTGAAAAGTGTGGATGGACGGAACTTCGATTCCGCTCTGGCAGCACTGAAGACGGTTATCGGAGATGAAGCAAGTCGCTTTGAATTCTTAAGAACCAGCGACAAATTATCGGAGAATGAAAAAGAGTCCTACGCACGACTGATAAAGACAGGTTCCGGCGAAGATTGCTTATATGCCATGATGGAAGGCATGGCGGCAGCAAGCCTGAAAACGCTCTCCCGTCTTTTATTTAAGCATTATGGCCAGAAAGTAATCCTGCTGATTGACGAGTATGATGTCCCGTTAGATAAAGCATTTCAGGCAGGATACTATGATGAGATGGTAAGTCTTATCCGCAATCTTTTGGGTAATGCTCTGAAAACCAACGACAGCCTGTACTTTTCTGTGCTTACCGGATGCCTGAGAATTTCTAAGGAGAGTATATTTACAGGCCTTAACAATCTGAAGATACACACGATCTCGGATGTTCGGTATGATGAGTACTTCGGCTTTACCAATACGGATGTGGATGAACTGCTGGATTCCTACGGCCTGTCCCCCCATAAGGATGTGATCCGTGACTGGTATGACGGGTATCGTTTTGGGGATACGGATGTGTATTGCCCCTGGGATGTGATCAATTACTGCGATGAGCTGCTGGCAGCTCCGTCAGCTCCGCCTCAAAACTACTGGGCCAATACCAGCGGCAATGACCTGATCCGCCGCATGCTGAAGAATGCAAACCTGACCACAAAGAACGAAGTAGAAGAACTGTTAAATGGCGGGCAGGTAACCAAACGCATCAAACAGGAACTGACATACCGTGAAATTGATGATAGTGTTGAAAATGTGTGGAGTGTACTGTATGCCACAGGTTACCTGACAGGCAGACATGTGGAGCAGGAAGATGCGGATATTTTCCGGCTGTGGATCCCCAATGGAGAGATCCGAAAACTGTTTTATGAACTGGTGGAAGACTGGTTCCGCGAGGTGACACGTTCCGATACGACCAGGATCAGCCGTTTCTGCGCGGCGTTCCCGGCCGAAGATACGGCGGTAATCCAGGAGATGCTCAGCGATTATCTGTGGGATTCCATTAGTGTGAGAGATACCGCGGTACGCAGGAACATGAAGGAAAACTTCTACCATGGGATGCTGCTGGGGCTTTTGCAGAGCCAGGACAACTGGCTTGTGAAATCCAATGCGGAAACCGGAGCAGGCTACAGCGATATCTCCATCCGGACGCCGGAAAGGGCAGGGATCGTGATCGAATTGAAATATGCAGAGGATGGGAACCTGGAAAAAGCATGTAGCGAGGCACTTAGACAGATGGAAGAAAAGAAGTATGCGGAAGGGCTGAAGCGCCGGGGAACAAAAAAGATCATTAAGTATGGGATTGCCTTTTGGGAGAAAGAATGCATGGTTGTGATGGCGTAAAAACCCCCTCTGCAAAGTCGCTTAACGGCTCCTGCAGAGGGGGCATTTTTGCTCAGGAAATATTTTCCAGGGCGCAAATGATCAATTCACGGCAAACAGGACCATGGCATCGCGGATCAGTCCGCCTGATGCATCGATTCCAACGCCGTTCAAATCAGGAATACTTAACCGGCCGTCTTTTCGGATGACAGGTTCGATAAGAAACGCATTAGCCAGCTCCAGTCCTTCTTTATTTTCCAGATATTTTCCGATATTTGGCGTGTAAGCAGCAAAATAAAGAAGATAGACGAAGCCGAAGCCACTGGACACGTGGGGCGTAATGGTCATCCCGGCAAGTTCCGCCATCTTTGCCACCTTTGTAGTGCGAATCAGGCCGCCGTTGTAAAGAATGTCCGGCTGAATCACATCACAGCCGTGATTTTCCACCAGCCAGCGAAACCGGGTCATGCTGTTCTCCTGTTCGCCGAAAGCCAGAGGAATCTTCACCTGCGCCGTCACATCCCGGGTGGATTCCAGATCGTCAAAGGGACAGGGCTCCTCATAGAAATAGGCGTTAATCTCTTCCAGCATTTTGCCATACTTGACCGCCGTCTCCACATCGTAGGAACCATTGCCGTCCGCATGGATTACCATATCATCGCCGAAGAATTCTCTTGATTTGTAAATCAGATCTTCGCTTCTTCCTTCCATGGAATCCCGGTTCCGGCTCATCCTGCCGCCGATCTTAAACTTGATGGCCTTCGCTCCGCTCTTTTCTACTCTGGCCTGGATGATTTCCAGCTCCTCCTCCGGCGTGGTCTGCCGGTTTCCGCTGGCCACATACAGATCTGACCAGTCCCGGAGGCGTTCGCCGAACATCTCCACCATTCCCACATGCCTCGCTTTAGCCAGCATGTCCAGAACGCTCAGCTCCAGCGCGGCAAGAGCCGAATAATAGGGAATGCCGGCCAGCTTGTAATTGGCCTTATATACATACACCTCATCCAGCAGCGCCTCCAGCCGTCTGGCATCCTGGCCGATAAAATACGGCGCAATCAGCTTCTGCAGGATAGGATAGACAAACTTGATCCGGTCATTGGCAATGGAAATTCCCATCAGGCCATCTTTTGATGTGGTTCGGACCATGTACACTCCGTGATTAAACAGAAGCTCAATTTTTTCGATGATAATCGGCGCATCCAGGCCGTCCAGCTTTAGTACCGGTGTGTCCAGGATCTGATTCAGCTGTGTCCTCGTTACCGGCTTATATGCGCCAAAATCCCTATGTACCTGATACATGATTTATTCCTTTCCGCTTTTCTTTCCGGCACATCACCAAAACCGCCAGACTTTGCTTGATCGTCTAAAATTTCACCAGATCCGCCACATTTACCGGAAGCCCGGATGCAATAGACTGATTCGCTGCCACACCGGTAAGGATGGATTTGATCCCGTCCACATGGTCTGCTGCCCGGTGGAACGGGTCTTCCTGTCTCCCCGGATGGAACAGATCCTCCAGCATCACCGGATCACCGCCGCCGTGTCCGCCCTCAATACGTTCAACAGGCACTTTGTATGGTTCTCCGATGATAGGATACACCGTGATCTCATAAAGTCTCGGGCTTCCCTCATCCTTTTTATCTCCGGCTGCGTTAATGTATGATTTTTCTACCGCATGGTACTCGATCCTGCCCTTGGAACCGTTAATTTCTATATTGAAGCCCTCCCAGGGCATGTAGCTGTTCAGTGAATAGGACATCATCGCGTTATTCTTATAGCGTACCAGAACAGCCATGGTATCCTCAATGCTGATATCGTCGCCGAACACGCTGCGGTCCCGGATGTAGCCGCTGTCCGCTTCTGCATCCAGATACAATCCTTTCAATACCGGATTATTCTCCATGTCAATGGCAAAATGATCGCCCTTTGCCGCTTCGCTTCCATGGCACCGGTAATAAAAGTTCTTGACCCCCCTTTTCTCTGCATTCTGCTTGCCGTAGAAGTTCAGATCGCCAAAGGCAAACACTGTCTTCGGCTCGGTCCCCAACCAGAAATTTACCAGATCAAAATGATGCGTGGCCTTGTGTACCAGAAGTCCGCCGCTGTTTGCCTTGTTTCGATGCCACCGGCGGTAATAATCCGCCCCATGGACAGTATTCAGTAGCCACTCGAAATGAACGGAATATACCTCGCCGACAGTATCCTTCACGATCAGCTCGCGGATTTTTGTGTGATGGGGTGCATACCGGTAGTTAAACGCCACGCGGATCTGCCGGCCGGTCTGCTTCTGGGCATCGACAATGGCCTGTGCTTTCTGCTCATTTACCGTAATGGGTTTCTCGGTCACCACATCACATCCCAGCTCCATTGCCCGGATAATGTAGTGGTCATGGGTACTGTCGACTGTTGTCACGATCACCACATCAGGCTTTTGCTCGTCGATCATCTTCTCAAAATCCGTGTAAAAATACACCGGTACCGGTTCATGACCATATTTTTCCTGGATCATCCGGTTGGCATACCTCATCCGTGTCATGCTTTCATCACAGAACCCCACCAGCTGGCATGTGTCAACATACTGAGAGCAAAGGGCCTCATAATACATCCTGGCTCGACCGCCAGTGCCTACCTGTACATACCGCATTTTTTTCTTCGCTTCGTTCATGTCGATTTTCTCCTTTCTGCTGTTTTCCGGTACTGACCCGGCGTCTGCATGGTATATTTCTTAAATACTCGAATAAAATTTTGCGGGCTGCTGTAACCAAACCGATCCGCCAATTCATTAATGCTGATATCGCTGTCCGCCAGCAACCTCTTGCATAATTCCATTTTCTTGCTTGTAACAAAATCGGTATAGGTTACACCCATTTTCTTTTTAAACCAGCGGCTCAAGTAATTGGCATTGTAATTAAAATGTCTGGCACACTCTTCCAGACTCATATTACTTTCCAGATTGTCCATAATATATTCCACAATCTGCTGCATCATATCCCTTTCTTCGGTCTGAGAGCAGATAACGGAAAACAGCGGTTCCAGCCAATCCTTCCACAGATGGGACTCCAGTCTATCGTAGTTATTCAGCGGATTTGTCACATCAAAGTCTATGATATCGCCTATCTTATCGTAATCCGGCATCAGTCCGTATTCCTCATAAATATTCATCAGTTCCGATGCCAGCTTGCTTATCTCCAGCCTGAACAGATAATAATGCAATCCGTGCAGCTCTTCGATATAACGTTTCAGTTCCTGCCGGCAGGCATCTGCTTCTCCCAGGTCTACATAATGAAGCAGCCTCATCCGGTTCCGATTGGTCGCATACCCCTTGGTTATTTCACCGGCCGCAAATCGATTATGAAAAAAATTCACCTCGCCCTTTGCACTCATCGCTTCCTGAAGCGCTTTTCTGGCCTCCTCCGTTCTCCTGGCGATCGCGGCAAGATTATCAAAACCCTGGCTGATGCCCACATTCAGATGATATCCTATGTACTTTTGAACCGTCGTTACAATCATCATGGCCATCATCTGGATCTTCATCACCGCGCTTTCGTCGGAATTGGTTTTCACGCGACAGGTCATGTACATCAGCGCGCCGATCACCGTAGGCAAAAATACCTTGGTTTTTTCGTCTACCAGTTCATTAACCACGTTGTCCAGCACAAACATGTACAGCTGCCTGTCTTTGGGATCTTCAAAATAATGATAGTATTTAATCACCAGGACATAATAAACGACGCCTTCTTCTGCCTTCACGGACAATCCATTTTTCTCAAACAGCATTTGATCGGCCTCGGTCACTTCCCCCTGATAAATCTGCCGCAGAAAAAGCTGCTGCTCATCCTGCTTTTTCATCTGCAGTTTTTGGCTCATTTCCATATTTTTCACAACCATGTGCCGTATCATTTCGTCAATGGGATCATACAGTCTCTTAGACGCAATGAGGATCGCCAGCACGTCGGCCATCAGAAGGGCAAAAACAACCAGAGCCAGCATGAAAGCCGTGTGGTTCCAGTTTCCCTCCAGAGTACTGGATTGCACCAGCAGCAAATACTGCCAGCCATTGTAATCCGAAATATCCTGAAATACGGTATACGGCCGTTCTTTGTATGTTAACTTCGATATCTTCACTTCCTGATCGGTCTTGCTGCCTGCATCTTCCGCGCGATTTTCTTCCCAGATGCGTACCAGTTCCCTGTCCCCGGCCATTACCTGTCCATTCTGATCCAGGATAATGGTATCCGTCTCTTCATTCTCTCCGGTAATATCCTGCATCATATAATTGATGTCAAATTTTGCGATCAGCATGCCTTTTCCGGACGCCGCATTGCCCGGAACCCGCCTGCACATATACAGTCCATCCTCTTCACTGCTCCAGAACGAGGACTGCTCTATCGCCAGCAGCTCCTCGATTTTCTCCTGCTCCGGATGACGGTTCAGAGGAAGAAACACGGTGCTGCCCAGTACCCACCCGTTGCTTGCGCTGACAAGATACAGTTCTTCCAGATATTCATCCGAATTGCTGATCAGCTGCAGTTCTTCCTGCATATCACGGGAAATTTGAAAATTTGCCGCTGTCCGCTCACGGTTCACCGTATCTCTGCTGCTGTTTCTGAGGCTCAGGCGAAGCAACGCCATATCGACATGCTGAAAACTGATATTAAACTCTTTTGTTTCGTTTTCCAGGCTGGAAGAATAGAAGATATACGCCGCTCTGATCTGCCAGTGGACAAATTCAAACGCATAATACGCAAAAAAGGCCATAGGCACCAGGCTGACCACAAACATCATCAGAAGAATCTTTTTGTAGTATTTGCTGTATATCCTATTCTTCATGAGACAAGCCTCCCACCTCTACCCCTTGATGGAACCAGCCATAACTCCTTTGTCAAAATATTTCTGCATAAATGGATACGCTGCGATAATAGGCAATGTGGCGACAACAATACAGGCCATTTTCAGGCTTTTAACCGGAAGCACGAATCCCGGCGGCATCGCGTCCTCATCTCCAACTCCGCTCTGAGACATCAGTACGATCTGCCTGAGCAGAATCTGTATGGGCCATTTTTTTGAATCGTTTATGTAAAGCAGCGGTTCCGTAAACTGATTCCAGTGATCCACCGCATAGAACATAGTGAACGTTGCCAGAGCCGGCTTAGAGAGAGGCAGCACAATCTTAAGCAGGGTATTTACCTCACTGGAACCATCGATCTGCGCCGCATCAATCAGGCTTTCCGGTATCTCCTGAAAAAAGTTTTTCACCAGAATCAGATTGAAACTGCTGATCGCTCCAGGAATGATCAATGCCCAATAGGAATCAATCAGCCCCAGTCCGTTGACGACCAGATAGGTAGGAATCATCCCACCGCTGAAAACCAGGGTAAAGGTTACCGCCGCCATGATCCATTTCCTCCCGGGGAGATTTTTTCTGGACAGCGGGTAGGCCATAAGACACGTCATAAACAGATTCACCACGGTACCCGTTACGGTAATAAACAGCGAAACTAGCATGCTTCGAGCAAAGGTACTGGTTGAAAAGATATACTCGTATACCTCAAGCGTCGGCTCTCTGGGAAAAATCAGAAATGAATTTTCTGCAAGCTCCCTGGCTGAGGCAAAAGATGTGGACACCACGTACATCAAGGGAAAAAATACGATAAAAAACACAACGAGCAAAACAGCATAAATAATGAGATTAAAAATGCAATCTCCGAAATACTGTTTTTTCATAACGCTCCTCCTAACATCATTATACAAAATATAGTGTACCCGTCAAAGCAAAATACAGAAAATCATTCATCATAAGGCTACAGGATACCTTCATCTCCGAAGTACTTGGCTGCCCGGTCAGAAGCCACCACAAGGAACAGCCCGATCACTGATTTAAACAGGCCTACGGCTGTAGCAAAACTCAGCTGTCCGTTTCTCATCCCCATCGTATACACATAAGTATCGATCACTTCCGCCACCGTGCGATTCATGGAATTCTGCATCAACAGCAGCTGGTCAAAGCCCGTTTCCATAACCTTGCCCAAACGCAGAATCAACATAACCACAATGGTACTGCGGATAGCCGGGAGGGTAACATACCAAATCTGCTGTAAGCGGCTGGCTCCATCAATCCGGGCCGCTTCATACATTTCCACATCCACTCCGGCCAAAGCCGCCATAAAAATAATGGTTCCCCATCCGCCTTCTTTCCATATATTCTGAAACACGATCAGCGGATAAAACCAGCTTTTCGAACCGAGGAAATTCACCGTCTCACCGGTAATCGAAGAAATCACGTTGTTAAGAACGCCTCCATCCGTAGTAAGCAACTCATAGCTTATGCCGGCTACCACTACCCAGGACAGAAAATGCGGCACGTAAAGCACGCTCTGAACCGCTGTTTTAAACCAGCGAAGCCGAACCTCGTTTAACAGCAGTGCCAGCAGAATCGGCGCAGGAAAATAAAAAATCAGATTTAATCCCGATACCAGCAGGGTGTTTTTCAAAATCCGCAAAAACGAATTGCCGGTAAAGAAGCGAATAAAGTGCTTCAAACCAACGAAATCGCTTCCAAAAAACCCTTTCATCGGTGAGTATTCGATAAAAGCGGCTGTCAGTCCAAACATGGGCCCAAATTTGAACAGCAGATAATAAATCACACCCGGAATCAGCATGATATACAGCCATTTGTAGCGCCGCAGACTCTTTCTTTTTGTCTTCACTTCCCTTCCTCCTATCCGTTCCATCCATCGGTTCCTTCCAGAACCCGTTCTCTTGCATACATCTCTGCTTCCTCTTTTGTCAACAGACGAACCCACGACGGCCGCGTCTCCGGCACAAAGCCTTCCCCATAATTTTTATACTCTGCATAAAAGACGGTGGCTTCCGCCTCTTTCTTATCCCAGTTATGCCATCCCTCCGGACGAATGTGAGCGCCAAGATATGACCGAAGAATGACCGTGCGGGCGAAATTCCTCCAGGGACGTCCCAGGTATACCGTTTGCGGCGGGCAATTCCCGGTAAAGCGGCAAGATTCAAATACATATCCATAGGTTTGGCCTTCTGCTGTAGATGCTGCGGTAACATAACCGTTCACCGGAAGGTTCCGATTCTTAGAATGGATTTCACATCGTTCAAAATATGCCGTGGCACTTCCGAAAATAAAATCCACATCACCCTCGATATAACAATTCCGATAAAAATGCCTTCCATTGATTCTGGGAGAAAACTGTTTAGGTCCTGTAAAACCATGCTTTTTCAGTTCAAACGGAGGCAGCGGTCCCGTAAACAGCGTATCTGTACAGCCCAGCAGACGGCAATTCTCCAGTCGAATCCGATCTCCGTCTGCATATAACGCCACGCCCTGGCCGATATCCGGACCCGTTCCCGCCGTATTGGCAATCGTAAGATTCATGGCGGTAAAGTCCGATGCATTTACAAACATGGTATAGGATCGGAACGTGCCCAGTTTCCCGATATCCTCCTTAGGCATCATAGCGTACAGAAAATATGAGATGATCGTGTGCCATGCATCCTCGCCGATCATCGTCACATGAGATAGATGCACCTCCACCTGTTCTTCATACACGCCTCGCCGGACAAAAACCGTTCTGGACTCTTTCGGATTCTTTTCCAGCCAGCACAGTGCGTCCGTAATTCTTTTAAAATCTCCAGTTCCATCTTTCGCTACGGTCAGCATTATTTTCCTCCTGTTTGTGTTTATCCTTTGTTATTTTCTGACGTTTTGTCTTTGGCACCCTGCACTGTCATATTTTTATTATGAATGGAATGCATCGATAAAACAATGTTCATCTTTCCATTGCTTCCCGAGCGCAATTAATGAAAAAAACACTCATTTTATGACTTTATTCGCTATTTTTTATCTGTTGTGTCTTATGCGTCAGAATTTCAGCATTGCTTTATTACTCGATCTCTTTTACATTAACCTTAGATATCATTCAACCGGAGGGTATCGTTTCGAATACCTGCATCTGCTTTCATCTGCTGAAAAAGGGGAAGGAGGGCCGTTATGGCATTTCTGCACTGCGAACTGTATTCCCATAAACTGCGAATGCCGGCCAGTGTTGCGGTTATTTTGCCGCAAGACGTAACCTTAAGACAAGCCCCGGCGAGAGTGCTTTATCTGCTCCACGGACGTTCCCACAACTACTCCGTATGGTACCGCTATACTTCTCTGGAACGATACTGCCAGGACTATCATGCGGCGATTATCATGCCGGAGGCCAATCGAAGCTTTTATACCGATATGGAACAGGGAGTCGCGTACTTTTCCTATATAACGGAAGAGCTCCCAGCTCTCTGCCAGTCCATGTTTCATCTTAGCCCCAGGAGAGAGGACCGCTTTATCTCCGGCATGTCCATGGGCGGCTACGGATGCCTGAAGGCCGCCCTTGTCAAACCGGAATTCTACGCAGCCTGTGCTGCCATATCTCCCGTGACCGATATCCGCAAGCACGTGGATGAGACGCCGGAAAATGATCCGAAAAAAAAAGAATTCCGCGGCATTTTTGGCCACTCGCTCTCGATTTCGCCCAAGGATGATCTCTATGCCCTGGCCATCAAAAAACGGCACAGCCCCCGCCGTCCGGATTTTTATTTTTACTGCGGGACCGATGATCACCTTTTGAATGAATCCCGGCATTTTCAGCAGCATTTGCAGCAACAAGGCTATACAGTGGCCGGCGAGGAATGGCCCGGCATCCACGACTGGCGGTTCTGGGACACCGCCATAGAAAAGGTGCTGAACCGTTTTTTCGGATAGAATACTCTATTTTACAAAAAATAGATATGTAACCGCTCAGGATTCAAGTTTGCACTACCGTACACGTACAAAAACAGGAGGTAATTATGAAGAAAACAAAATGGTCATCTGTCTTACTATGCACCGCTTTGGCCGCCAGCGTCGCCGGATGCAGCCAAGCCTCATCTGGTTCTTCCACAGCCAGTGAGATCTCCGCTTCGGATGCAGTTCAAGCAAGCGAAGATTCGTCTGAACCCGCTGTGCTGGATACCATTACCATGCTCGTCAATTACAAAGCCACAGAGGCGCCGGCTGACGACAATCCCATTATTCTGGCCATCAAAGACTACACCGGCACGACACTGGATGTTACGTGGGTTCCTCAGGACGCGTTTGAGGAAAAAATCAATACGTTGATGGCTTCACAGCAGCTTCCAATGGTAACGGTAATCCGGGAAATCCGCTCTTCTGGCTTTATTAATTCCGCCCGCTCTGGTATGTTCTGGGATCTGGCTCCTTACATCGATCAATTTGAGAACTTGTCGAAAATTGACAAAACGGTTATGACCAATGTACAGACAGATGGGAAGCAGTACCTGATTCCACGGATCCGCCATACAGCCCGTATGGGTGGCATCATCCGGACCGACTGGCTGGAAAACCTCGGTATGGAAATGCCCACTACCATTGACGAACTGCACGACATACTCTACGCTTTCACCTATAACGATCCGGATGGGAACGGCATCGATGACACCATAGGCGTTTCCATGAGCGATTCGGAACTGAAAAATGATTCCACGCTGCTTACGGTGTACATGGGCGGCTGCAATGAATGGCAGGTCAACGACGACGGTTCTTTCACGTCGAAATATGAAACGGACATCTATACCGAGGCCCTGACGCTGTTCCGTGACTGGTATGCTGAAGGACTGATCAATGAAGATTTTCCTATTAATGACGATGAACTGACCAATTTCACCAGCGGACGCGCCGGTATGATGTTCCTGGGTAATCTGGAAGACGCCACTACCCGCATGAACAATCTGACGGCCATTAATCCGGATGCGACTACCGACGTGTTCCAGATTCTGACTGACGATGCAGACGGCGGGCAGCACATTGTCGGTTTCCAGGGCTACACCGGATGCATCGCCATTCCCACCACCAGTGTAGAGACAGAGGAAGAGTTGCTGTCCGTCCTGGCTTTTTTGGACAAACTGGGGGATCCGGAAATGTGCGACCTTTTTAACTATGGCATTGAAGGCGAGACTTATACTGTCGTAGACGGAGGGATTGCACAAACCGATGAACAGCTGACCATATATGGAAACAAGTACAATCAGCTGCGTCAGATTACTCCGTTCTACACGTTTACTAACCTGGAGCCGGTGGAGCAGATCCCTCTGCAGGAGAAGATCTACGAGCTGATGGATAGTAATACACAATACGCAGTAGCCAACCCTTCCCTGCCATTCATCTCAGAAACTTATACAGAAACCGGCGGGTCTTCCGGTGAATTGGAAACATTTATTCAGGATGCCTGCACTAACTACGTTATCGGTGAAATTACACTGGATGAATATCTGGAAGCGGTAGAAGACTGGAAAGAAATGGGCGGTACACAGATAGGTATTGAATACGCAGAACAATATGCGGCTACGAACTAAAACCCGCTTCAGCAGGAGGTGCTTATGAACAGACAGACCATACGCCTCGGTATCATCGGCGCCGGAAAAGTGACCGTGGGCAAAAACCGCCATTTGGACTCCATACGTTCGCTGGAGGACCGGCAGGCGCAAGTCCTGGCTATCGCAGATATTTCCGCAGATGCCGTCCGGTACGCCGCAGATAAATTCCAGATACCGCATGCATTTACCGATTACCATCAGCTTCTGTTCATGCCAGAAATTGATGCGGTTGCTATCAACACCCCAACCAATACCCACAAGCAGATTGCTCTGGATGCCATACGGGCCGGCAAACATGTCTATGTAGAGAAACCCATCACTCAGACGGCAGCGGAACTGGAACAGGTCCTTGCAGAGGCAAAAAAATCTGACCGGATCTTTCTGGCGGGCTCAAACGGCCTGCTGCAGCGGCAGATGCTGCTCTTCCGGCAGTTCATCGAAAGCGGACAAATGGGCCAGGTTTACCTGGTCAGCGTGGACCGGTGTTCGTCCAGAGCACAGGAATATGGCATGCAAAAGGATAGTGCGATCGATAAAACCGGTGCATACCCTAAAAAGGGCACAGGCATCAGCTCCCACAGTGGTTCGCACAATGTAGAATGGGCTCTTTTTCTGCTGGGCGATCCCAAGCCCGTATCGGTGCAGGCTAAAGGATATGTTCAGCGACACAGCCTTGATTTCAGCGGACAAATGTCGCAGCACGACGATGACACCTGCGTTGCAACCGTATATTTTGACAACGGCTCCATGTTCCTGTTTAAGGCTCTGCGGGCAGCACCGGGAAAAGACATGTATGAGATGCAGATTTACGGCGATCAGATGTCTCTCTTCTACGATGTGCTGTCCTGCTATAAAAAGCAGACAGACGACTGCATCCGCCTTTACCGCTCGGATTCTCTTTTGGGCATGGAAGAGATCTCACCGGGAATTACCTGCGGCAAGAGTCACGCGGATATGTACAGCCATTTCTTCGACTGCATCCGCAGCGGCAAACGTCCCATAAGCAATGGCGACCGCGGACTGGTCACGATGAAGATTTTGGACGCCATGACCCAATCCATCGCCGACGGGGGAAGGCAGATACTCTTGTAATACAAAAAAACGCAACATCCAGGAGATCGCCGGCGCCCATCAGCTGATGCGAAAGGAGACTGCTATGATACGCTATGGATGCCACTCTGAGAATTTCGGAATTTTAACGCCGGAAGATACCTTCCGGCGAATCCGAGAACTGGAATTTGATTGTATCGATGTCGCTTCCCGCAGTCTGATGCCTCAAGCAGCCATACAGGAAGATCCGGATGGCTGCGCCGCAGAGCTTTCCCTCCTGTCTTCCCGGTATGCGCTCCCGCTTTCGGAATTATTTCTGTCGGATGTGGAGGTTGACGGTCATCCTGTATCTCCGGTTCAGTTCGGCTGCGGCAATCAGAAGATCATTCAAGATCTGGAACGGCGCTTCACGACGATCTGCCGGTTTGCGGCAAAAGCCGGTTTTTCAAGCATCATGGGAAGCGCAGGCCGGGAAGATCCCGAACTCGGATATGAAGAGAGCTTTGCACGGGCCGCCCGGACACTGCGACGCCAGGTTAGCATAGCCGCCTCCTTCGGCCTGGCTTTTCATGTGGAACCCAGCCGCGTTTCTCTGCTGCACACCGTAGATGGAGCACTGCGTATGGCCGAAGAAGTAGACGGACTTCGCTATACCCTGGATTTCCTGCACTACCATATTCAGGGCATTCCGCTGTCTGAATCCATGCGGCTGCTGCCTCTGGCCGGTCATATGCACGCTCGCCAGGCCCGAATCCGCACCGGAAAATGCGATTTTTCCGAAGGGGGGATCGACTACGCATGCATCACCTCACGTATGAAAGAAATCCGCTGGCAGGGCGACATCGCCATGGAATTCTGGTGTTCGGATGATTTGCAAAAACAGGGCGTTCAGGCCGTTGAACAGAATATTGTTATGCGGTACTTCCTGAAGCGTCTACTTTCCGGAATGCCATGAATACCGCGGACTGTGTGACCGACCGGGATTTCGATCTGAACATAGCGCAACAAAACTGCCGCGCGCAAAACGACACGGGGCACCAGGGCTGCGCGCCCTGTGCCCCGTATTTTCCTGTTTATGCGATCACCACCATACAGTCTTTCTCGCAGAGGGCGATCCCGTAAAGGACAAGCTCTTTTGTACCGCGGCGCCGAAGCCCTTCTGCGTAATTTTTTTCCGTGATGTGCTTCAGTGCCTCGCTGCATGCTGTCTTTAAGTCGCCGTCCCCCGCGTACTTCAGCGCAATGATGATCCCTGCCCGATCCGGTGTCTGAACGAAGATCGCGCCGCAGTCGTCTTCAGCCTCCGGGCTGGACCGCACCAGCCATCTTTCCTGGCTCTGCAAGAGTCCAAGAAGCATCTCGTAATAGAAGGTTTCCTGTCGATTCCCGTACAGCGCTGCGTCCCTGACGTTAATGGCATCCCACAGATAGTCACGCAGCATCTCCTGGATCGTGGAAACGTCCCATTTCGGAAACGCCTCGCAGAAGCGATTGATCCTTTCGGTATCGGAACGCGTCACTTCGCAAAACCAGTGCCCGACCGCCGCATAAAACAGCTTGTAGTTCTCCCGGTTCGGAAGCCACAGCTGGAAGAGATCCGCATCCGCCTGTCCCGCATGCGTCCCGGTCAGGTAACCGGCGGCATAGAGTGCGCTCCATTCATTTTCTGTGCTTTCGTTGATCTCACGGAAGCTCAGCGCTCTTTTGATGCGCCGGATGATCTTCTTTCCGCTCAGCAGTTCTTCCACATCGTCCTTCGTGGTCTGATCAGCTTCCCGCAGCATGCGCAGGATCAGGGCATTTTCGCCGGAGCCGGCCCAGTAATTCTGCGGCGGAGCGAACAGATCCGCCAGCAGTTCATCGCAGTAATTCAGCACATCCCATGGGCAGTATACTTCCGTACCCCCGAAACGGTAGCCGCCGTACCAATTTCGGATCTCCTTTTGATAGAAAGAGAGGCCGTAGAAGGCGAGCATCTCCTCCACCTCCGCATCGGTAAAACCGAAGAACGCGTCATAGCGGACGTCGGAAATGGTGTGTACCTTCAGATTATTCAAGTCGGTGAAGATGCTCTCCTGTGGGAGGCACAGGCATCCGGTAAGGACGGCAAAATAGAGACTCTCATTCGTCTTTAGGGCATTGCCCAGCAGGCTGCGGAGGAGATTTGCCATCTCATCATGATAGCCGCACCGGAATGCGGTACCCAAAGGAGCATCATACTCATCGATCAGCAGGATGACCTGCTGTCCATAGTGCATGGATAAAAGACGGGAGAGCGCCCTCAGGCTGTCCGCCAGGAGATCGTCGGCCATCGTAAAGCTTCCGTCTGTGGTCGCCGTCAGCCCCTTATACAGCGCCCGGTCATCCCGGCTCAGCCGGTCGCTGTCCGACAGGAAACGGAAACGGCAAGCTTCGTTGCCGATCACCCGGCGCAGCGCCGCGGAAGCCGCCTGGAAATCCGCGCCGTCTACGCTTTTCAGGCTGATGGAGATCACAGGGAACTTGCCCATGTATTCTTCACACAGATCCTTTTCCTGCGTGATCTTCAGTCCGTCAAAGAGCGACGGGTCGCCTCCGGCTTCAAAAAAGCACTTCAGCATGCTCATATTCAGGGATTTGCCGAAGCACCTCGGACGGGTAAAGAGGTTCACCTCTCCCCAATCCTGCAGAAGCTCCCTGATAAACAGGGTCTTGTCGACATAATAAAAATCATTGGTCCGGATCTTTTCAAAGCCATCGATGCCGATGGGAAGTTTCGTTCTCATCTACTATGCTCCTTTGTATCGTAAGTTTTTCGGCAGAAACCGGATTTGCGTGGGTGGACCCGCGCCGCGCAGGGAGCAGCTGCCAGCTTTTCCAGCACTCCGCCGGTCGAACATTCGCGCAAGGCATTTCCTCTGCTCGTTTTTCGCAATCCATCACAACAATTAAAACATATTGGAGCAATTAACACAAGTTTATTTTTACAAAATTCACGCCACGCGCCGCAGACGGGGTGGGGCAGATGGCTCGTGTATATTATGGTGAAAATGTACCCATGTTCCGAAGAAACGGGTTCTTCCGCAATTATCCGTTTTTAATCTGGGAAATCTTATAAGTTTATAGTATAACCTTAGCTTCCGCTTATTTTACGCCTAAAAATCCTCGTTTTGGTAGTTTTGCACAAAACGGGGATTTCTTTACAAGCTATGATAAGATTG